>CALMVI010000020.1 GCA_937873095.1 uncultured Acetobacteraceae bacterium
GATCCGAGCCGATACAAGCGAAAACTAGCGCGCATGGGGCGGAGCCCCTGGCCTTAAAGCGCTGGTTCAGTCTGGATGATGCCGCTCTAAGATGACTGCGGTCAGGACGAAACCGCGCACGCGGCGGGCGTTCAGGCCAAGAAGCCACAACAGGAAGAGTCTGCCATGAGCGACACGACAGGGCCCGGACCGGAGGACGAGGACCGCGACGACGCGCTGGAGGACACGTTCCCGGCCAGCGACCCGATTTCGATCGGCGGCAGCACCGGGCCGGAGGACAGCCAGCCGCCCGACACGCTGGAGGAGAACGAGAGCGAGGGGCATCCTTCGTAGAAGGCCAGGGGCGCCGCCCCTGGACCCCGTCAAAGGCAAGCCTTTGAAATACTGTCTTAGCAAATGGAGGGTCTGGGTTTTAAACCCCAGCGGGGTCCAGGGGTGACGTGCGAAGCACGCTAGCGCATGACGCCCCTGGCCTCCAACAACGCTCTCAAACCGAGTAGTACATCTCGAACTCGACCGGATGCGGCGTGTGCTCGAAGCGGTACACCTCGCTCCATTTCAGCTCGATGTAGCTTTCGATCTGCTCGCGCGAGAACACGTCGCCGGCCAGCAGGAACTCGTGGTCGGCGGCCAGTGCGCCCAGTGCCTCGCGCAACGACCCGCACACGGTCGGAATGCCCTTCAGCTCCTCCGGCGGCAGGTCGTAGAGGTCCTTGTCCATCGGCTCGCCAGGATGGATCTTGTTCCGGATGCCGTCCAGCCCGGCCATCAGCATGGCGGCGAACGCCAGATAGGGGTTCGCCGTGGGGTCGGGAAACCGGACTTCCACCCGCTTGGCCTTCGGGCTGGTCGCATACGGGATGCGGCACGAGGCCGAGCGGTTGCGCGCCGAGTAGGCCAGCAGCACCGGCGCCTCGAACCCGGGAATCAGCCGCTTGTAGCTGTTGGTGCTCGGATTGGTGAACGCGTTCAGCGCCTTGGCATGCTTGATGATGCCGCCGATGTAGTAGAGGCAGGTCTCCGAGAGGTCGGCATAGGCGTTGCCGGCGAACACCGGGCGGCCGTCCTTCCAGATCGACTGGTGGACGTGCATGCCGCTGCCGTTGTCGCCGTAGATCGGCTTGGGCATGAAGGTGGCCGTCTTGCCGTAGCTGTGCGCCACGTTGTGCACGCAATACTTGTAGATCTGCATCTGGTCGGCGCTCTTGACCAGCGGGCCGAACTTGGTGCCGAGCTCGTGCTGGCTCTGCGCCACCTCGTGGTGGTGCTTCTCGATCGGCAGGCCCATCTCGCCCATCGTGGACAGCATCTCGGCCCTGAGGTCGCTCTCGCTGTCGACCGGAGGCACCGGGAAGTAGCCACCCTTGACCGCCGGCCGGTGGCCCATGTTGCCTTCGGGGTAGTCCTTCATCGACGCCTGCGGGCCTTCCTGGCTGTCGATGTGATAGGTGCCGTAATTGCCGCCGCTGCCGAACCGTATCGAGTCGAAGATGAAGAACTCGGCTTCCGCGCCGAACAGCGCCGCGTCGCCGATGCCGGTGGACGCGACGTAGGCCTCAGCCTTCTTCGCCGTGCTGCGGGGATCGCGCGCATAGGCCTGGCCGGTGCTGGGCTCGACGATGTCGCAGAACAGGATCATCGACGGCTTGGCGGCGAACGGGTCCATCACCGCGCTCTCCGGGTCGGGCATCAGGATCATGTCGCTCTCGTTGATCGCCTTCCAGCCGGCGATGGACGAGCCGTCGAACATGATGCCATCGCGGAACGCGTCCTCGTCGATGGTGGTGACGTACTGGGCGGTGTGCTGCCACTTGCCCCTGGGATCGGTGAAGCGAAGATCGACGAACTCCACGGAGTTCTCGCGCATCATCTCCAGGCACTTGGTCACCGCGTTCGGTTCGGGCGGCGTCTGCTGTATCTTCTTGGCCATGTCGTCCTGTTCCATCCTGCGCATAGGGCGTTTGTACGGGCGGCGAGAACCGGCCGCCGAAGACCGGACCGCGGCCGGACCGGGCCGCCGCCCGGGGGCTCACCGCTGGAGCGGCGCGGTCAGGCGACGCTCTCGCCGTGGCACACCGTGTCGAGGCCTTCCATCTCCTCCTCGGGCGTGACCGTGAGCCCGATCGTGAACTTCAGGGCGAACAGCAGCACCAAGCTCACGACGCTGCTCCACACCAGAGTCACGAGCACCGCCTGGCACTGGATGACGAACTGGTGGAACGATCCCTCGGTGCCACCGATGGTGGCCGAGGCAAACACGCCGGTCAACAACGCGCCGACGATGCCGCCGACGCCGTGCACGCCGAACGTGTCCAGGCTGTCGTCGTAGCCGAGCGCATGCTTGAGGTAGCTGGCCGACAGGAAGCAGACGACGCCGGCCGCAACCCCGATCACGATCGCCCCTCCAGGCAGCACGAAGCCGGAGGCGGGCGTGATCGCAACGAGGCCGGCAACCGCGCCGGAGATGATGCCGAGCACGCTCGGCTTGCCGCGCAGCACCCATTCGGCGAACATCCAGGCGAGTGCCGCGGCCGCGGTGGCGATCTGCGTCACCGCCATCGCCATGCCGGCGCGCCCGGTGGCGCCCACTGCCGAACCCGCGTTGAACCCGAACCAGCCGACCCACAGCAGGGACGCGCCGATGACCGCGTAGGTCAGGTTGTGCGGCGCCATGTTGTCGTGCCCGTAGCCCCGTCGGCGGCCCATCACCAGGCAGCACATCAGCCCGGCGATGCCTGCGTTGATGTGCACCACCGTGCCGCCGGCGTAGTCCAGCGTACCGAGCGTGGAGAGCCAGCCGGTCGGCGCCCAGACCCAGTGGGCGATCAGGCTGTAGGAAAACACCGACCAGCCGACCATGAACAGGCACATGGCCGAGAACTTCATGCGTTCGGCAAACGCGCCGGCGATCAGCGCCGGCGTGATGATCGCGAACGTCATCTGAAACATCATGTAGACGGTCTCCGGGATGGTGTACGGCACCGGCGTGATTCCGGCGACGCCGTTGCCCAGGATGAAGCCCGTATCGTCCTGCTTGGAGAAGCTCGCCTCGATGCCGCGCAGCATGAGGCGCGACGCGTCGCCCACGAAGGCCGACAGCGGGTAGCCGGCGAACGCGGCACCGGACGGCCCGTTGGTGAAGGCCAGGCTGTAGCCGCACACGGTCCAGACGATGGTCACCAGGCAGCAGATCGCAAAACTCTGCATCACGGTGGCCAGGATGTTCTTGCGGCGCACCATGCCGGCGTAGAACAGCGCCAGGCCAGGTATCGTCATCATCAGCACCAGCGCCGTGCTGGTCAGCATCCATGCGGTGTCGCCATGGTCGTAGGCGGGCGGCTTGGCCGAAGCTGCGGGCGCCGGCGCGGCGGCGGGTTGGGCGGCGGGCGTCTGGGCCGTGGGCGCCTGGGCCGCGGGCGTCTGGGCGG
>CALMVI010000021.1 GCA_937873095.1 uncultured Acetobacteraceae bacterium
TGCGGGCGAAGGGACTTGAACCCCCACGGCTTGCGCCACCAGAACCTAAATCTGGCGTGTCTACCAATTTCACCACGCCCGCGGGCGCGGAGCGGCGGACGTAGCGCACGAGCAGGGGGCAGGCAAGGGCGCCAGGCGACGCCTAGGAGCAGATCGCGTTCACCTGAACGCGTGAATCCGCTGGCCGAAACAACGAGGTGGACAATGACCGGTGAGCCGATGCGAACCGGTCATGGTCTGGGCCGGGTTGGTTGCACGCGCCGGCGGCGGCGCAGGGCAGCGCGCAACCCGTGCGGCCCGAAGACCAAAGGCTCACAGCGACGGGCGTCGGCCAGGGTCCGGATCATCGGCGCGCCGTCGGCCAGCCGATCACCGGGCGATCGCGTGCCACCGCATCAGCCGCACGTCCAGCCGCCGCATCAGACGGATGCGAAGCAGCCACAGCTCCGCCTCCGCCACGAAGGCCGCCGCGGTCTGCGCAAGCGGCCGCGGACCGGCCGCCAGGGCGCGCACCGCCTCCCGCCAGCCGCCAAGGGTCTGGGTGGTGTGGCGGTCGGAGGTATCCTCCATCACCCGGACCTCGAAATGAAGGCGCTGCAGACCGTCGGTCACCGCCTGGGCGCTCGGCAGCTCGGGCAGCCGGTCCTCCAGCCGGCACCAGGCGGCAAACTCGCGGTCACGCTCGTTGATCGGCTTGTCGGCCACGAGCTCGGTCATCACGATCTGCCCCTTTGGGCGCAGCGCGGCAGCGACAGCCTCAAGCATCGGCTTCGGTTTGGCGCCGCGCAGCGTCTCCAGCGAGAGCGCATGATTGGCGCTGCGCGCAGGCAACCCCGGCTGCACCGGATCCCAGTGGGCGACCGTGACATGCGCCAGCCTGCGCTCCTCCAGCCGCCTGCAGGCGTGTTCGCGCAGCGCCGCATGGCGTTCGAAACTGGCCACCCATGTGCCGAACGTGCCGACGATGCATTCCGCAGGACCGCCCAGCCCCCCGCCCAGCAGCATCAACGTGGCGCTCGATGTCAGACCGAGCGGCTTGACCAGACGGATCGTCTCGGGCGCGCCGCCCGGCATGGTGAAGCCGTCACCCCACAGGGCCTCGACGGCCGCGATACGCGTGTCCGGCCACCGTGACGCGGCCGCGGCGTCCGGCGCTGCGCCGGCGATGCAGCCGAGATAAGGAGGCATGCGGCCCCCTGCCGCCGACGCGTCCGGCAGCCCCTCGACCGCCTCCATCCACCCTTTTACCTGGCCCAAGACGCCCCGCCCGTCGCCGCTTCGCACCGACCATGGACCCAATTTGTTACCTTGCCGTTATCAGCGCCTTGGCTCCCGTCTCGCGTGCGTTTACGCCGCGCCCTCGCCATGCCAGCTAAAGCATGGTTCGATAAAGGAGCGCCGCGTGAACAAGGACCAGCCCAGTAGCGGCGCCTGGGTCGGTTTCCTGGTCGTCGCCTTCGGCGTCGTCGGGCTGATCGGCGCCTTCGCGACGTTCGCGGCCCAGCTTCCCTTCGATCGTGCGATGGCGCGCAGTGCCGCCATCGACCAGGCCATCGCCGCCTGTCAATCGCCCGACCCCGGCCCCGCCCTGGAACGGCTCCGCCCGCAACTGGGCGACAGCGCCGGCCGCCTGCTCCCGCCCGACAGCCAATTCGTCCAGCGGGCGGCCGCCGAGCGCATCCGCATGTTCGCAGAGCTTCACGCCGAAGCCGTCGAGGACGGCTTTCGGCTGCGTTTCGTGATCGCCGCCTTCACCGCCGCCGCCGCCCTGTTCGGCTGCATGGTGCTGAGCATCGTCCGCTCCGGACAGGCTGCCGGCCGCACACCGAATTAAGGTCTGGTTGCCGGGCCGCGCGCGGCTAAGGTAGCGGCCGTGAACATCCTTGCCCCACCCAAGGCGCGCCTGTCCGTCGAGATCGTCCACGATCTCGTCTGCCCGTGGTGCTACCTGGGGGTACGCCGGGTGTTCCGGACGCTCGCCCGCCGCCCCGACCTTCTGGTCGACGTGACCTGGCGGCCGTTCCTGCTGAACCCCGACATGCCGAGGGGCGGCATGTCGCGAACCGACTACGTCATGCGCAAGTTCGGCGGCGAGGAGCGCGCGCGCAGGATGTACGCCTCGATCACCGAAATCGGCCGGCTGGAGGGCGTGATGTTCCGCTTCGACCGGTTGCGCCGCACCCCATCCAGCGTCGACGCCCACCGGCTGGTGCGCTGGTCCGCCGGCTTCGGCCGTGCCGACGAGGTGGTCGAAGCCGTGCTCGCGGCCCATTTCGCCGATGGCCGCGACATCGGCGACCTGTCCGTCCTGACCGCCATCGCAGCCTCCTGCGGGCTGCGCGCCGCCTCGGCCCGCGCCTTCCTGGCCAGCACGGCCGAAGTCGACGCGGTACATGCCGACAACCTGCGGGCGCACCGTCTGGGCATCAACGGCGTGCCCTGCTTCGTGGTCGCCGGCTGCCACGCCATCGCCGGCGCGCAGGAGCCAGAGGTCATCGAACGCCTGCTGGACGTCGCCGCGGCAGAACTGGCGATGTAGGCAAGTCGCCCTCCATAACCGCTGCACCGCGCTGAGCGTTCGCGGCCAGCCTCAACGCGCGCCGGGATCACACCCGCGCAAGCATCCCCGACAGGTCCGATTCGGGCCGTGCGCCGTAATGCGAGATCACCTCGGCGGCGGCCAGGCTCCCCAGCCTGCCGCAGGCGTCGAGCGGGCGCCCGGCCGTGTAGCCGGCGAGGAACCCCGCGGCATAGGCATCACCGGCCCCGGTGGTGTCCACCACGCGCGCGGGCGCGGCCGCCACCTGCACCCGCTCGGCGCCGCGCAGGATCAGGCTGCCTGCCTCCGAACGGGTCAGCGCCGCCAGCGCCACGTCCTGGCGCGCGCCGTCGGCCGCGTCCTCGAAACGGTTCGCCTCGTACAGGCTGCAGATCTCGGCTTCGTTGGCGAACAGCAGGTCCACCTCGGCGAGCAGGCTGCGGAACGCGGCGCGGTGCCGGTCCACGCAGAACGCGTCGGACAGCGAAAGCGCCACCTCGCGCCCCGCAACCCTGGCGGCGCGGGCGGCGGCGCGAAACGCCGCCTGTGCCGCCGGCGGGTCGAACAGGTAGCCCTCGAGATAGAGCACCGAGGAGTCGGCGATCAGCGCCTCGTCCACGTCATGCGGGCCGAACGCCACCGAGGCGCCGAGGAACGTGTTCATCGTGCGCTGGCCGTCCGGCGTCACCAGGATCAGGCACCGTGCGGTCGGCGCCCCCTCGCTCAGCGGCGGCGTCGGGAAATGCACGCCTGCCGCCTTGATGTCGCTCGCGAACACCCGGCCGAGCGGGTCGTCGGCAACCTTGCCGATATAGGCCGCGCGCGCACCGAGGGCGGAGGCCACCGCGCAGGTGTTGGCGGCCGAGCCGCCGCTGCTCTCGCGGCTGGCCGGCATGGCGGCATACAGCGTCTCGGCCGCCTCCGCATCGATCAGCGCCATGCTGCCGGACTGCATCCCGTGGCGGGACAGGAAGGCATGATCGGCGGGGCTGACCACGTCCACGATGGCGTTGCCGATACCGACGATGTCGAAGCGGGGCGTGTCCATGGCGGGCCTCATTGCGGAAAACCGGCCTTGGGGCAAGAACGCGGCCAGCCCCCGCCCAAGGAGCCGGCCATGTCTCCCCTCAGCCGTACGATCGAACAGCTGGACGACCCGGCCTTCCTGCGCGTGCTGGCCTACAGCCTGCTGCTCTCGGCCGCCTGCTTCGCGCTGCTCTGCGCCGGCACGGCATACGGCCTGCACCACGCGCTGGCGGGGATTGCCTGGCTCGCCTGGCTCGCCAGCGTGCTCGGCGGCTTCCTCGTCGTCGCGTGCGGCCTCTGGCTGTTCCTGCCGCTTTCGGTGGTGATCGCGTCGCTGTTCATGGAGCCGATCTGCCGGGCGGTGGAACGCCGCTGGTATCCCGCCCTGCCCCCGGCCGAGGGCGCCGCACTCCCGTCCCAGATCTGGGACGGCCTGGTCGTGGGGCTGCTCGTGCTGTCGATGAGCCTGGCCAGCCTGGTCCTGGCGCTGGTCATCCCCGGCGCGGGCCTGGTGCTCGGATGGGCCATCACCGCCTGGGCGCTGGGTCGCGGGCTGTTCGTGGCCGTCGCCATGCGCCGCATGAGCCGGATCGAGGCCAGTGCGCTCTACCGCCAGCATCGCTTCCCCGTGCTGGTTCAGGGAGGCATGCTGGCGCTCGCCGGCTACCTGCCCGTGGTCAACCTGCTGGTCCCGGTGCTGGGCACCGGCTGCATGGTGCACGTGCTGATGCAGCGCACCGGCGCCCGGCGCGGGGGCGAAAGCTGGGGATAAGCGCCCGGTCCGGGTTGTTCCCCGTAAACACCGCGTGTTAGGGCACCCACCTCGCGTTCCCCAACGCGCAAGAATCGAAAGGGGGCCTGCCCTTGTTCAAACGTCGCAAGCCCGAAGACGAGCTGGAGCCACAAATGGACCCTACCACCAGCGTGCCGACCGACACCCAAGCCGGCGCCAGGCTGGATACCGGCCTTGGCGTGCCGCCGCGCCCGCCCGCTCCCGCCCCGTTCAAGGACCCTGTCGTGGGCCGGCCGCCGTTTTCCGCGCCGACGGCCCCTACCGCGCAATCGGGCGGCGGACCAGGCGGCAGCCCGTCCATGCCCGCCTCCGGCGCACCGCGTCCGCCAGGCCCGCCGGTGACCCGCTCGGCCCAGCGCGACATCCCGGCGGCACCCACGGAACGCCGCACCCTGGTCGTCGGCCGCGGCATCAGCGTGCAGGGCATGGTGCAGGACGCCGAACGGCTGGTCGTCGAAGGCACCGTCGAAGCCAGCATGATCCACGCGACCGAACTCTCCGTCTCCCCGGGCGGCGTCTTCAAGGGCGAGGTCGAGGTGACTGACGCGGAAATCGCCGGCACGGTGGACGGAACGCTCACCGCGCGCGGCAACCTGATCGTGCGCGCGACCGGCGTGGTGCTGGGCACCGCACGCTGCCGCCGCCTGCAGGTGGAGGATGGCGGCCAGATCACCGGCCGGATCGAGATGATCACCGAATCGGCCCGCACCGCCGAGCCGGCCCGGCCAGCCCCTGCGCCAGTGCTCAGCCACGAAGCCTGAGCGGCGGGACCGGCCGGCCTCCAAAGCATGTTCGGTTCAAGTTGAACCGAGTATGCTCTAACTCAGGATTGGGCGAGCATGTTCGTCGGTCAGGTGATTCCACCTGGACCGACCATGCTCAAGGGAAGGCTGACACACGGCACAGGCCCGGTTCGGCGCTTCCCTGACGCGCCTGCACCGCGCCTGGCGCCTGCTCCCCGCGGGCGCCAGGCGCATGCTCCTGTCGCACGGCGCGGCCCTGCTCGCGCCGCGCCCGGACGCCAGCCCACCCCAGGCGCGTCGCGGCATCCTGGTCGGCGGCGAGATCGCCCGCGCCTCCGGCCTCGGCGAGGGCGCACGACTGATGGCGGGCGCCCTGCGCCAGCTCGGCGTGCCGTGCTGGGAGATCGAGGCGGGGGTGCCGATACCGGGCGAGGTAACGAGCGAGTTACCGGGCGAGATAGAGGGCGAGCTGGGGCCTGCACGCCCCAGCCGCGCCGCGCCGTCCGCGGCACCCCTCGTGCTGCACGTCAACGCTCCCTTGCTCCCGGCCGCCCTGCTGCGCATGCCGCGCCGCCTGGTGCATGGCCGGCGAGTGGTCGGCTACTGGGCGTGGGAGCTCGACGTGGCGCCCCCATCCTGGCGCGTGGGCGCGCGCTTCGTGCACGAGGTCTGGACCCCCTCGCGCTTCAGCGCAGCGGCTCTGGAAACCCTGGCACCCGGCCGCGTGCGCGTGGTGCCGCACCCGGTGGCCGCCTGCCCGCCCGCCCCCGCCGCCCTGAGC
>CALMVI010000022.1 GCA_937873095.1 uncultured Acetobacteraceae bacterium
TTCAGACGCTTTGGGGATCCCCTAGAGAGTCACCGTCACCCAGAGTTGGTATTAGTCGGCAGCACCGTGCCGTCGGCGAGTGTTAAATCCTTGTTGGGATCCCCGTTGTCGTTTCCGAGCAGGCCTTGCACGCTGTCGGGCTGCGCGGTGGGGCTGAGCGAAATCGACGTCGAAATGCCATACGACGTTGTTGTCGGGCCGCTCTGAATGCCCGTGCTGTTGATGTTTGCGGTTACCGTCTCGCCAGTGTTCAGCAGTATCTGGTAGCCGGAAGACGTTTGGACGATCTCGCCCGCTGCAAGGTTGATTATGCCGGACGTAACGGTGACGGGAGCGCCATTCACCCAAACGGCGTTGGCGCGAGTGGAGTCTATGGTGACCCGGTCGACGCCAACTTGAACACCAATCTCAGTTATGACGCTGTATGTGCTTGCACCGACTGGGGCTGAAAGCCGCCCTTGAACCTGGAAGGCGCCACCGTTGGTGTGGCGAGCGAGAACGAATTCACCAGCAGTCTGGAAGCTGTAGTATAGGCCATCAAATGTGGAGGATAGGGATCAGGATACAGCGTTCCTACTGCCGAACCGGCGATACTTGTCAAGACGGTAGGGTGTTCTATAACATACTTTAGCGTTTTTCTTAGTGGGTTGCCAAGATTTTTGTAGAACCCCACACTTGGGTCAAATAGCTTGTCTTGGACTATGTCACTCGGAAGGAGGAAGGCTCCGCCCACCCCAGCTGGAAGTGCGAACAACGAGTTGCTTCGTAAAGCATAGAGGCGGTAAACACCTCGGGGCTGTAGGCTACGCTGGTGTAAAGCTCGGCGGCGCCGCCTAGAACGGCACCTATTTCACCAGCTCCCGTACTAGATGCGAGTACCCCGACTGCGCCGACGGCGAGCGCACCTGCTCCATATAAAAGATACTCTGAGGCGGTTGCGTAAGATGGCAGCAGTTGGCTTTGAAAAATCTGGCTCTGAAACGCCTGACTCTGAGCGTAGACAGACATCTGTTGTGGGCTGTCAAAATAGTACCCTGGCCCGGAGACAGGCTGTAAACCTGTCGGATCTGCTAATCTAGTTGGGTCGTTGTCGACGTAGCTATACAGATTTTCTCCGCCCGCCAAACCAGAAGGATCTGGTGAGATAAACCGTCTGAGGTTTGATACCGGTGAGCGGATTTTTGACTCGCGTTGCTGGTTAGGGATTCCGGCGCGGGCTGCGTGTGTGATTCTGTGGTGGTCCACTTGGTTGGAGGATCCGATGTCAGGCCGCGCTCTCGACATTTGCACTGATCGCTCGGCGGATGAGTTGCGGCGACTGGCACGCAGGCAGGCTGATCCGGCGGCATCGGCGCGGATGGATGCTGGCCGATCTGTGTGCCGAGATCAAGGCGCGCTGGGACAAGACGCTGCATCCGGCCAGCCTGTCGCGTGTGGTCCGCAAGCTGGGGTTCTCACGACAGAAAGCCAGGCAGGTGCATTCGCAAAGCAGCAGGGAAGCTCAGGACGCTTTCCAAAAAGGGGGCTTCAAGCGGCGGTCGATGCAGCACGCGCAGCTCGTCCAGACAAGCGTCTGACGCTCTGGTTCGAGGATGAAGCCCGCGTTGGTCAGAAAGGGCGCACCTGCCATCGCTGGTGGACGCGAGGCCAGCGACCGCCCGGCGTGTGCGACCAGCGCTACACCTGGGTGCACGTGCTGGCCGCGGTGCAGCCCGCAACCGGCGAGGATTTCTGCCTCGTCATGCCGGAAATCTCGACCAAAGTCATGAACACCTTCCTCGCAGGTTTAAGCGCAACGCGCGCGGCCGACGAACACGCGCTGATGGTCATGGACGGCGCCGGCTGGCATCGATCCGATGACCTCGACGTGCCCGACAATGTCAGCCTGGTGATCCTGCCTGCCTACAGCCCGGAGCTGAACCCCATCGAACGCGTCTGGCTATACCTGCGCGAGCGACATCTCTCCCATCGCTTGCTCGACAACTACGACGACATCGTCAACGCCTGCTGCACGGCATGGAACAAACTCACCGCAGAACGCCTACAGTCGCTGACACGCTACCCCTACCTGGAACAGGTCAGGTGTTGGGCTCATTGGTATAAGCTGCAAACTGGCCGTTGGCATACTGGACGTTATGCAACCCGCCACCAAGTTATCGCTGCTGCTCACGCTTTGTGGCGCGTGCGGATACGCTTCTTCGCCGGCTTGGGCACTGCTATGTCCAATACGACGAAAGTTTTGCCATTCTCATCCACGGCTCGTCCCCTGCGATGAGGAAAAGCTCGCCCTGTGCGAGCCATTCACCTGCACGACATCCGGTCATGCGAATTGCCTACGGATGTCGGGACTGGTTAGCTTGCCGTTCGATGCAGGCCCTCCATAGCGGTGCGTAACCAGTAAGGATCCCGGGTGTCCTGTAGCGTTGTTCCGCTCCCTGACTGGTCGCCTACGATGAAACCGCCGTAAAATCCCGAGTTGGCGGCATCGGTGGTGACGCTGAGCTCGAAAGTCACGTAAACGGTCCCCGTACCGGCCACGGAGCCGAGACTGGCCGCCACGTCGTTGAACGCGGCGAGGGCTTGGTTTGCCGTATCGCCGCTGAAAGACAGCGCCTTCTCGGTTTCGCCCGCAACGGCGACCGTCAGATCGACCGACGTCACTCCAGTGCCCTCGACATGACCCCCGTAGAGGCCAACCACCAGGCTGCCGCCGGGAGCAATTTTGGACTGATTGAGCACCAAGGAGAATTTTGCGTCCGAGCCTGCCTCGACGGTGCCATCGGTCGAATGCCCGCCGACCTCGCCCACACTGTAAAAAACTGACCTTGCACCAAAGGCCGAACTGATTGCCGCGTTCGCGTCCAGCACGCCATGGACCGCGCTCGAACTGGCAGACGGCGCCAGCAGAGCGTTTGAGATAGCTTGGTTCGAGGAGATGAAGGCGAAAGCCGCGTTGCCGTATCGCAGGTCGGCGCTGGCGATGGTGACCGTTGGAGTCTCCGACTCGGTTTCCGCCTCGGCGGTCGCGCCGTAGATGGCGCTGAAAGGTTGTGCAGCCGATGTGGTCGACGTTTCGGCCAGGGCATCGGCTCCGCCATAAGGCCCGTTGCCCAAGGCCATCGCAGACGCGTTGCCGCCCCTGTCCTCTCCTTTGCCACCCACGGCGGTTGCGAAAGCGTCCGCTCGGCTTCCTGTGGCGTCCGACAAGGCGCTGGCATTTGCGCCTGCGTTGCCAGCGCTGGCGCCGCCGTAAGCGTCGACATAGCTCACGGTAACACCGGAGCCGACAATCGTGCCCGCCGCGCTGGCCGCCCCACCTGCCCCGGAGCCATCCGCGTTCTGTGCGCCGGCGCCGCCCGTTGCAGTGATTTCGGTCGTGATTGAGGAGCTGTGGGTGGCGTTGGCGGTTTGATCGTTGAAATCGAGGATAGAGTTTGCGGCTCCACCACCCGCACCGCCGGTTACGAACTGGTTCAGGGTAAGGGAGCCGCCGTTCGTGACGCCGGTCACGTCGTTCTTGGCGTACTGGCGAGCACCATAGCCACCTGTAAGGACGAGAACCGCCGCGGCTGCAACATCTCCCTGTGCGCTCGCGTGCCCAAACGCCTCATTACCGTTTCCGCCCTTCGCCTCCGCCGCTGCCACGGCCACGGCGCCTTTCGCCGTCGCGGAAGCCATAGCCACAGCTGAAGCCTTCCCGGAGCCCGCGATGCCTAATCCTCCGGTAGCCTCGGCGCTTGACAGGATATCGGCTCCGGCGACCGTGCTGCTGACGGACGAGAATGCCTCAGCATCCCCGCCATCGCCCGCGGTGACACCGTTGCCCGCGTTGCCTCCTCCTGCGATGGCGTATTGCGTCAGGGTGGCACTGCTCGAATCGGCTGTGGTCAGTTTCGCGACCGCGTCACCCCCGGAACCGGCAGCATCGAAATTACTATAGCCGCCGTCGCCGCCCTGCGCCTGCTCCATGAGCGTGAGTTGACCACCTTGGGTTTCGCCCAAAGCCGCGTCGACCAGGGTGCTGGACGCTCCATCACCGCCGATGCCCCACGGAGCGCGCTGACCGCCACCGTCGCCACCGGTCTGGGTGACCGTAACGGAAGCGCCTATCTTCCCGAACGCACTGGCCCTGGTACCCGAAGCCACTCCGCCATGTCCATTCTTGGTGCCGCTGCCACCCGCACCTCCGGCACCGCCGGCCGATGTGGCGGTCGCATCCGCGAAGGTGCCCGTCGCTTTGGCCGTCGTTCCGGTCACGTCGGTGCCGGCCATAC
This sequence comes from uncultured Acetobacteraceae bacterium, assembly GCA_937873095.1. Classification (GTDB taxonomy): domain Bacteria; phylum Pseudomonadota; class Alphaproteobacteria; order Acetobacterales; family Acetobacteraceae; genus BOG-908. The sequence goes on from CALMVI010000022.1 coordinate 4,275, forward strand.
CTGCCGATCCTGTCGGCGTGGTCTGGCCGTAACCCGGACCACCGACGTCGCCGGCGAAACCGCCGACCGCCATCGCCCATGCCTGAGCGTAGCCCTGGCTATTTGAGTCGGCTGCCTTGGCCGATGCTAAGCCGCCCGCGCCTCCGGCGCCGCTAACGCCCCCGGCTCCGCCATCGCCGCCCCCACCGCCGTAGCTGAGCGCGTCCGCCACTGTGGTGCCCTGGGACGGAACATGGTCGGTGACGACCACCGACGACGACCCTCCCGCACCTCCATTGCCGCCCGCTTCCTGTCCGATGACCCGCTGATGGGGATCGCCGTTCTGGAAGATGTCACCACCCTCGCCACCCGTGCCGCCGGAGCCGCTGCGCACCGTGTCGTCGTTGCCGTCCGTGTCGGGCGAGGTGAGCGAGATGGTTTCGGATTGGCCCTCACCTCCGTCTCCGCCAGCCACGCCGTTGCCGTTCGGGTTGACGCCGCTGGTGCCGTTCGCTCCGTCTGCGCCGTTGATGTAGTTGGTCGTCATGGAGACCCCCGACCTAACTGCTGGACCATCGCCGGGTGCGGCGACGGGCATGGATTCGCATCGCTGTTCAGCGTCCTAAGGCGCAAAATTCGGTTGTGCAACGTCCAGTCTGCACCCGTCCAGGTCACGCGTAGCTTTACGAGATCGACGACCTTGCCAGAGAATGTTGGATCCCGGTTGCTACCGCTGCTCCAGATTCTCGATGACATTAGAGGACCTGCTTGCCCAGCGGATAGGCGGCAGTCACGCACGACGTCCAGGCCGGGCAGAGCGCACCGGCGACTGTGACGTCTAAGCAACAAAGCTGGCAGAGAGAGCTGGTTGGCGGCGCGAACCCTGGACACGCTCAAGCCGATCAATACGTCGGTCTCTGATGAGCTCCGAGCCTCAGATCGTCGTGGTGGCCGAAGACGAGTGGATCATCCGTGCAACCGCCGTCGAGGTGCTGACGCAAGCCGGGTTCGCCGTCGTCGAAGCGGCCGACGGTGCCGGTGCCCTGGCCGCCATCATGCAACGGTCTGCCGACGTGCGTGCCCTGTTCACCGACGTCAGGATGCCGGGATCGATCGACGGGTTGGAGCTTGCCAGACGCAGATGGTGAGGCAGGTTCGGTTGCAATGGCCGGGAGCGATCCCGAGACTACGCCCGGCAGATTGCTCCGCCACTCCCTCTTACAGCATGAAGTGGCGGTCTCACGCCGACCACGGACAGAAGCACGAAACCGGCGATTGGATGCACTCTGAGCTTGACGACCGAAAGCCCATTACAGAAGCAACCGAACCGAAAGTTCGATTCAGAATAAACCCGGAGGCAGGGAGGTTTGCTGCCTACTGATTGATGCACGAGTTGATACGACCCGGAGGACCATGGAGCTGCAAGTGCCGCCCGGCCTCCGGCTTGTGCATCAAACGGTGGTTTTCTGCAGAATGACCGTCGGTTCTGGCTTACGGAAGACGCAGGGGCATCTGGCTGGCAGGGTTGGCTTTGCGCCCATTCACGTAGGCGCCGACGTTCGGGGTGCTTTAGGAAAAATGACGCTGAGCGTTGTTGACGATAGAGAAGGAAATGATCGCAAGACGACCACTTTTGGCAGGAATGGCAGCTCTTCCTTTCGCGTGTGAGAATGCGACGCCGGCAACAACCAATCGAGCTTTGCAGAAAGTCTCCGACATGAAGCACATTTCAGCCGGCTCCATCGACGTCGCCTATTACGAGGTCGGCCCGGTGAACGGTCGCCCGGTTATCCTGCTGCACGGGTTTCCATATGACGCGCACGCCTATGACGCGGCCTCGGCCAAGCTCGCCGCGACGGGTTGGAGATGCCTTGCGCCCTTCCTCCGAGGCTACGGGTCGACCCGCCTGTTGAGCTCCCAAACCTTCCGGTCTGGGCAGCAAGCGGCGCTCGGCTCGGATTTGAAGGCATTCATGGACGCCATGCAAATCGATTCAGCAGTGCTGGCAGGCTACGACTGGGGCGGCCGCGCGGCCTGCGTGGTCGCGGCTCTGTGGCCGAAGCGGGTCAGGGGACTGGTGACCTGTGGGACGGCCTACAACCTGCAGAACAGCACGACGCTCCAGGTGCCGGTTTCACCGGAAGCCGAAAAGCGCCACTGGTATTGGTTTTACCTGGACTCCGAACGGGGGCGAACTGCGCTCACCGAGGACCGACGCGGCTTCTGCCGTTATCTATGGCAGGACTTCTCGCCAACTTGGAAGTTTGACGACGCCACCTTCGATCGAACTGCCGCCGCCTTCGACAATCCCGACTTCATCGAGGTGGTGCTGCACTCCTACCGTTACCGCATTGGCGCTGCGCCCGGCGATCCCGCCTTGGAGGCTCTGGAGCAGCGCTTGGCGGCGCAGCCGCTGATCACCGTTCCCACCGTCGCGCTCATGGGCGAGGACGATGGGGTCGACCCGCCAGCGCCTGAGAAGGCGAAGCCGCACTTCAACGCCCTTCGCCGCCTGACGATCCTGCCCGGGGTCGGCCATAACCTGCCTCAGGAGGCGCCGGATGCCTTCGTGCAGGCCGTAATGGATCTAAGTGAATAACGGTCGCCCGCGCGCTCGTCCCGGACCTGGCGATCCTGGTCGCTTCAGGCCGGGTGACCCAGGTGCCGACGAGCTGCCGCCAGGAAGCCTGTTCCTCTCCAAACCCTATAGCGCCAGGAAAATCCCCAGGCACATCCGACGCCTGCTCGGACAGACACAGGGCGTGAAGCCATCCGGCTGAAGCGGGTTCACGCTGACTGTGTAGCCTGACCCGCTCCGGCTTGGCGTTGGCGGCTGCAACCGGTTGCTCGTTCTTCAGCAACCTGCCACTCCGCGCCCGGCTTGCCTTCCGATCCCAACTCCGCCATACGGGCCGCTCCCTGCCAGGACGCCGGCTGCGCCCTGGCTATGCCCATGCCCGGGCCACCAGCCATAGGGACCACACATGCCACTCTACGAAACCGTGCTCATCGCGCGGAACGACGTGACGCAGCAGCAGGTCGAGGCCGTTGCGGACCAGATCGCCACCCAGCTCGAGGCCGATGGCGGCGCCGTGCAGAAGCGCGAGTACTGGGGCCTGCGCTCGCTGTCCTACCGCATCAATAAGAACCGCAAGGGCCACTACATGCTGCTGGGCCTGAACGCCCCCCCGGCCAGCGTGAAGGAGATCGAGCGCCAGCTCGGCCTCAACGAGGACGTGCTGCGATTCATGACCATCCGGGTCGACGAGATCGACGAGAACCCGTCCGCCATCCTGGCCCGCAAGTCCGACGACCGCGAGCGCAGCTTCCGCGGACCCAAGCCCGCCGGCCGGTTCGAGAGCGGGCGCAAGCGCGGCTACGATGACCGCGAGGAGTTCCGCGCGCGCGACCTCAACGACACGGTCGAGGAATAACCCATGTCAGACCGCACCAACGATGCCGGGGAAGTCAACGTCGCCGGCCGCCGCGCCGCCGTGGGCGCCCGCCGCCCGTTCTTCCGCCGCCGCAAGAGCTGCCCGTTCAGCGGCCCGAACGCGCCGAAGATCGACTACAAGGATGTGCGCCTGCTCAGCCGCTTCCTCTCCGAGCGCGGCAAGATCGTGCCGAGCCGCATCACCGCGGTCAGCGCCAAGAAGCAGCGCGAGCTGGCCCAGGCCATCAAGCGGGCACGCTTCCTCGCCCTGCTCCCCTACATCGTCGCGTAAGGACCTGCAGACATGGCGCAAGTCGAACTGATCCTGCTGCAGAGGGTCGAAAAGCTCGGACAGATGGGCGACCTGGTGAAGGTCAAGCCGGGCTACGCGCGCAATTACCTGCTGCCCGGCAAGCGCGCCATCCGCGCCAACAAGGCGAACCTCGCACAATTCGAGCAGCAGCGTGTTCAACTCGAGGCGCAGAACATCAAGCGCCGCGAGGAAGCCGAACGCCTGGCCGAACGGGTGGGCGGACTGAAGGTGGTGATCATCCGCCAGGCTGGCGAGTCGGGCGGGCTGTACGGCTCGGTCAGCGGGCGGGACATCGCCGACGGCTGCGCCGCGTCGGGCCTGAACATCAACCGCAGCCAGGTCATCCTCAGCCAGCCGATCAAGACGCTCGGCCTGACCAAGGTTCACGTGGCGCTGCATCCCGAGGTGACGATCGACGTGATCGCCAACGTCGCCCGCAGCGCCGAGGAGGCCGAGCGCCAGGCGCGCGGCGAGGCGGTGGGGCTGGCCGCCGAGGAGGAGGAAGCGGCAGCGGAGCCGGCACTGACCTTCGGCGAGCAGGACCAGCCAGACATCGCATGACCGCCGGGCGCCATCGCCGGAGCATGAGGGTCGGGTCGGTCTCTGCCTGCCGGCGCTGAGCGGCGTCGTCTGGTGAGGGCGGCCAACGCGCCGGGCAGGCAGGCGCGCCTCGTGGGCATCCACGCCGCCGGCCCGCCGGTCTTCTTCGTTTCGGCCATCATGGCCTGCTGCCTGTTCCTGCAGCGCTTCGGCATCCCGTTCGGCGACCAGATGATCCCGTTCGCAGGCCCCGCCGGTCTCGCCCTGGCGGCCCTGGCCGTGCTGCAGAACCGGCTGTCCTTCAGCAGGCCCAGGCTGATCCTGTTCGCCCTGCTGCTGTTCCTCGTGGCGCTGGGCGAAGCCTACATCGCCGGCGGCGTGGCGCCGTTCAGCACGTCGATCAGCACGCCGTCGCTCGCGCAGTTCCTGGGGCTGACCTTCTTCACCGTCTTCGAGTTCGCCGAGCCGATGGACGAGGCGCAGTTCTTCGCCATCGTCAGCCGCTTCTTCCTTATCGTCGCGTTCGCCGGCGCCGCACAGTTCTTCGCGCAGTTCGTGGGCGTGAAGATCTTCACGCTCGCCCAGTACCTGCCCGGCTCGGTGATGGCCGAGCAGGGGTGGAACCTGCAGATCCCCTTCGGCATCGGCGAGCTCTACAAGTCGAACGGGTTCTTCCTGGTCGAGCCCTCGGTCATGTCGCAGTTCATGGCGCTGGCGATCATCATCGAGATCCTCTACTTCCGGCGCACGCTCTACCTCTGCATGTTCCTGCTGTCCTTCGTGCTCGCCTTTTCCGGCACCGGCGGCTTCGTGCTGTTCGGCTTCGTGCTTGCGTCGGCCGCCCGGCTCGGCGTGCGCGGCGTGGTGACAGCGGTGCTGCTGCTGGTGCTGATCGCGGGCATGGCGGGCGCCGTCATGGTGGTCGCACCCGACATCGCCGCCATGGCGCAGGGCAGGATGGGCGAGTTCAACACGCCAGGCACCAGCGGCCACATGCGGTTCGTGACACCGTTCTGGATGATCAGCGACGTGTTGCGCCGCTACCCGATGACCGCCCTGTTCGGCACCGGCGCCGGCACCAGCGAGCACCTCTCCCTGCCGTACGACTACGACACCAACACGCCGGTGAAGATTGGCACGGAGTTCGGCTTCCCGGCGCTTGCGGTCTATGTCTGCCTGTTCGCCGTCGGCCGGCGCACGCCGCGACAGGGAGTCCTGGTGCTGCCGGCGCTGATCCTGCTGCTGATCACCGGCAGCTACCAGCAATTCGCCCCTGTGGTGTTCCTGGTGGCGCTGCTGGTCTGCACCGCCTGGCTGAAGCCCGCCGATGGCGCGCCGCCGGCCGGCCGATGACCGCCGATGTCCGGGCGGTGCCGCGCAACCTTCCGGCGCTGACCGGCATACGCGGCGTTGCCGCGTGCTGGGTGGTGCTGTTCCACGTCGACGGGCTGCTGGCACCCTACCTGCCCGGCATCGGCCGCCTCGCGTTCTTCCGGTCCGGGTTCCGCGGCGTGGACCTGTTCTTCCTGCTGTCCGGCTTCGTGCTGATGCACGCCAACGGCCAGGAGTTCTCGTCCATCGGCCGGGCGGACCTGGTCCGCTTCGCCATCCTGCGGTTCACCCGCATCTACCCGCTGAACGCCGTGGTGCTGGGCATGATCGCCCTGCTCGTGGCGTTCTACCCGGGCTATGGCGGCAGCTTCGCCGACCGCTACACCGCGCTGGGGTTCGCCGAGACGCTGACTCTGTCCAACCGCTGGTTCATTAAGGAAAGCGGCGCGTGGAACGGCCCGACCTGGAGCCTGAGCTACGAGGTGATGGCCTACGCCACGTTCCCGCTGCTGGCGCGGCTGGCGCTGCGCGAACGGTCCGCCGGCCGCAGCATGATCGCGGTCGCGGGGCTGCTGGGGTTCGTCGCCGCCTACCAGTTCGCGACCGGCCACCTGACGGACAACCCGGTCTATCGCCTGGCCGTCCTGCGAGCCGTGCTGACCTTCATCGCCGGCGTGTTCCTCTACGTGGTCTGCCGCCGCCAGGTGGTGCGCCGGCCGGGCGCGCTGGCGCTGCTGTGCTGCCTGGCTGTCATTGCGCTCACCGCATGGCCGCGCGCCGGACTGCTGATGCCGTTCGCCTTTGCCGGCCTGATCCTGCTGTCGACCTACGCGGAGGTGGCGACGACGAAGGTGCTGTCCGGCCGGCTCTGCATGTTCCTGGGACGGATCTCGTTCAGCCTCTACCTCGTGCACTACACGATGCTGTGGTGGCTTGGCTGGATGTTCGAGACGGGGCGTGCCTCCGCCCGGCATGCCTGGCTGGACGTGGGCTGCGTGCTGGCCGCTGCCGTGCTGCTGGCGACGGCGCTGAACCGTTGGGTGGAACGCCCGTCGCAGCGCTGGGGCCGGCGCTGGGCGGCCCGATGGAGCGGCGTGCAGCCCGTGACGGCCGAGGGCTGACCCGCATGGCCGTCTACACCGACGTTTCGGACGAGGCTCTGGCGGCTTTCCTGACCGAGTACGACCTGGGCGGCCTGGTGGCGTTCCGCGGCATCGCCGAGGGGGTGGAGAACAGCAACTTCTCGCTGCGCACCACCCGGGGCGACTACATCCTGACGCTGTACGAGCGCCGCGTGGACCCGGCGGACCTGCCCTGGTTCCTGGGTCTGATGCGGCATCTTGCGGCCCATGGCATCACCTGCCCGCTGCCGGTGCCCGGGCTGGACGGCCAGGCGCTGCGCGTGCTGTGCGGGCGCGCGGCCGCCGTAACCAGCTTCCTGCCCGGCATCTGGCCGCGCCGGGTGCGCCAGGCGCATTGCGCACCGCTGGGGGCGGCGCTGGCGCGCATGCACCTGGCGGGCGCCGGCTACGCTCCGGTCCGTGCCAACGCGCTTGGACCGCAAGCCTGGCCGCCGCTGCTGGACCGCTGCCGCGATCGCGCCGACACGGTGCAGCCCGGCCTGGCGCAGGAGCTGGACGACGCCGCCCGAACGGTGCTGGGCGCCTGGCCCGGCGACCTGCCGGCCGGGCACATCCATGCCGACCTGTTCCCCGACAACGTGTTCTTCCTGGACGGCAGGCTGTCCGGCCTGATCGACTTCTACTTCGCCTGCACCGACACGCTGGCCTACGACGTCGCCATCTGCCTCAACGCCTGGTGCTTCGGGCCGGACGGCTCGTTCGATGCCGGGCGTGCCCGCGCGCTGCTCGGCGGCTACGCCTCCATCCGCCCGCTGACCGGCGCCGAGCGCGCAGCCTTGCCGGTGCTGGCGCAGGGCGCCGCACTCCGCTTCCTGCTGACACGGCTGTTCGACTGGCTGCACACGCAGCAGGGCGCGCTGGTGACGCCGAAGGACCCGATCGAGTATCTGCACCGGCTGCGGTTCCACCGCGGCGTGGAGGATGTGCGCCAGTATGGCCTCTGACCCTGCCGCTGCCGATGCCGGCACCGATGCCGACCGGGCCGCCGAGCCGGTCGTCATCTGGACCGATGGCGGCTGCAAGCCCAACCCCGGCCCTGGCGGGTGGGGCGCGGTGCTGTCGTTCCGCGGCGCCACCCGCGAGCTGTCCGGCGCCGACCCCGCCACCACCAACAACCGCATGGAGCTGACCGCGGCCGCCTGTGCGCTGGAGACGCTGACCCGGCCGTGCCGCGTGGTGCTGCACACCGACAGCGAGTACCTGCGCCAGGGCATCACCCGCTGGCACACCGGCTGGGTGCGCCGGAACTGGCGCACCGCCTCGGGCGACCCCGTCGCCAACATGGATCTGTGGCGCCGCCTGCTGGACGCCGCCCGCCCGCACCAGATCGAGTGGCTATGGGTCCGCGGCCATTCCGGCGACCCGATGAACGACCGCGTCGACGCGCTGGCCACCGAAGCGATGCGCGCCGCCGCCGGCCGGATTGGAGGATAGGCGCGCTACACGCAGGACGCGTAGAAATGCGGGTTGCGGTAGTCGGGCTTGCCATAGGTGAACTCGCCGCCGTCGAGCGTGCGCACGAAGCCGCCCGCGGCGCGCAGCACCGCGTGGCCGGCGGCGATGTCCCACTCCATCGTGGTGCCGAGCCGCGGGTAGAGGTCGGCCTCGCCGCGCGCCAGCAGGCACAGCTTCAGCGAGCTTCCGGCGGCCCGGAACCGCGCCACCCGGCGCCCGGCCAGGAACGCGTCCATCGCAGCCGCGTCGCCGTGGCTGCGCGACCCGACGACGGTCAGCCCCTCCTCCGGCGGGCTGCGGACGCGGATCGGCCGCTCGCCCTGCGCATCCCTCAGCACCGCCGATCCTGGTTCGGCGCCGGCATAGGTGTCGCCGACTGCCGGCACGACGACCACGCCCAGCACCGGACGGCCATGCTCGATCAGAGCGATGTTGACGGTGAACTCGCCGTTTCCGTTGAGGAACTCGCGCGTCCCGTCCAGCGGGTCGACCAGCCAGAAGCGGCCGCCCGTCACCTCTGGCGACAGGCCCAAGGAAGCCTCCTCCTCCGAGACCACCGGTATCTCGGGCGTCAGCTGGCGCAGGGCAGGCAGGATGACGTCCTCGGACGCCTGGTCCGCCGCGGTCACCGGGCTGCCGTCCGCCTTGGCGGTCGCCTCCGTCAGGCCGTAGAACCGCATCGTGGCGCGGCCTGCCTCCTCGGCCAGGGGCCGCACCGCCCGCAGCAGGGCGTGCAGGTCCAGGGGCGGGTTCACGCTCCCTCGAGCAGGCCGCGCGCCTGCAGCTGGGCCACGATCAGCTCGGCCGCATCCTCGGGCTTCAGCTTCGTCGTGTCGATGTGCAGCTCTGGCGTCTCCGGCGCCTCGTAAGGGCTGGAAATGCCGGTGAAATGCTTGATCTCGCCGCGCCTCGCCTTCTTGTACAGCCCTTTCGGATCGCGCGTTTCGGCCACCGCCAGCGGCGCGTCGACGAACACCTCCAGAAACTCGCCCTCGGCCATCAGGTCGCGCGCCATCTGCCGTTCGGAGCGGAACGGCGAGATGAACGAGACGAGCACGATCAGCCCGGCATCCGCCATCAGCCGCGCCACCTCGCCCACCCGGCGGATGTTCTCCACCCGGTCCGTGTCGGTGAAGCCGAGGTCGCGGTTCAGTCCGTGGCGCACGTTGTCGCCGTCCAGCATGGTGCTGTGCCGGCCGAGCGCGAACAGGCGCTTTTCCACCAGGTTGGCCACCGTGGACTTGCCCGCGCCGGACAGCCCGGTGAACCACAGCACGCAGGCGCGCTGGCCCTTCTGCGCCGCCCTTGCCGCCCGGCTGACATCGACCGCCTGCCAGTGGATGTTCTGCGCGCGCCGCAGCGCGAAATGGATCAGCCCGGCGGCCACCGTCTCGTTGCTGACCCGGTCGATCAGGATGAAGCCGCCGGTGTCGCGGTTGTCCGAGTACGGGTCGAACGCCACCGGCTGGTCCAGGCTGATGTTGCACAGCCCGATCTCGTTCAGCTCCAGCTGGCGGGCCGCCACCTGCTCCAGCGTGTTGACGTTCACCTTGTGCTTCAGCGCGGTCACCGATGCCGCCACCGTCTTGGTGCCGATCTTCAGCAGGTACGATCGGCCGGGTAGCATGGGCGTGTCGTGCATCCACACGATGGTGGTCTCGAACTGGTCGGAGACTTCGGCGGGGTGTTCGGCGCCGCAGATCACGTCGCCGCGCGAGCAATCCACCTCGTCCTCGAGCGTGACGGTGATGGATTGTCCGGCGGTGGCATAAGGAAGGTCGCTGTCGATCAGCACGCGCGCGACGCGGGTCTGGCGTGCGGACGGCATGATTTTCACCAGGTCGCCGGGATGCACGGTGCCCGACGAGACCAGGCCCGAAAAGCCGCGGAAATCGAGGTTGGGGCGGTTCACCCATTGCACCGGCATGCGGAACGGCGCGGTGCGCGACAGGCTGGCGATCTCGACGGTTTCGAGATGGCCCATCAGGGTGGGGCCCGTGTACCAGGGCGTGTTGCCGCTGCGTTCGGTGATGTTGTCGCCGGCCAGCGCGGAAATCGGGATCGGGATGATCTTTTCGATGTCGAGCTGCGAGGAGAATGCGGTGTAGTCGCCTAGGATACGGTCGAATACCTCGCGCGAATAATTGACCAGGTCCAACTTGTTGATCGCCAGGATCACCTGCCGGATGCCGAGCAGGGAGACGAGATAGGAGTGCCGGCGCGTCTGCGTCAGCACGCCCCGCCGGGCGTCGATCAGGATGATGGCTAGGTCGGCGGTGGAGGCGCCGGTGACCATGTTGCGAGTGTATTGTTCGTGACCGGGCGTGTCGGCGACGATGAATTTGCGCTTGTCGGTCGAGAAGAAGCGGTAGGCGACGTCGATGGTGATGCCCTGCTCGCGCTCGGCGGCCAGGCCATCGACCAGGAGGGCGAAATCGATGTTCTGCCCTTGGGTGCCCATGCGTTTGGAGTCGGCTTGCAGCGCGGCGAGCTGGTCGTCGAACACCATCTTGCTGTCGTAGAGCAGACGCCCGATCAGGGTGGATTTGCCGTCGTCCACGCTGCCGCAGGTGATGAAGCGGAGGAGGGATTTGGTTTCGTGCTGCTTGAGGTAGGCGTCGATGTCGGTGGCGATGAGGTCGGAGACATGGGCCATAGGATCGAAACCTAAATAGGATAATGGGGCGGATTTACAGAGCTAACGCGGTATGTGAGGCAACGAACGTTCCAGAGATTTTGCCAATTCAATCTGCTTAAGAAGATCGTTCATCGCTGGCCCCTCATACATCTTACTGCCTTGAGGGTCGTACACGACCCCTCCACAAGCGCGCGCTAAAGCGACGGCCCCGAGAATTGACGCGACAAATTCGGTCAAATCCGAGTGAGTGGTTAAGATGATGCCCGACTTGAAACGGCTTGGCTGCTCCAGGTTCGGCAACCGCTCCCACTCGGATCGGAGCAACGTGTAATACTCAAATCCAGTCTCTTTCTCGGATAATTTTGCAGGCCAGAAACCAGTGTCTTTGGTCGGATCAAAACGATCGTCCATCGTCAATGCGAAGTGCTGCCGCTCAATTGCAGCATGCCAGGCGGAGTTGTCAGGAACCGCCGTTTCGCACAAAACATAGAGATCGACCGACACTCTCTAACTCCCCTATACAAAATGTTTTGTTGTAGCTTGTAGCCCGTATCGCTCTTGGGCGATGCGGGTCGGGTGGCGTGAGCGTCCCGCAAAAGGCCCTGCATCGCTCGATGGTGAGACGGGCTGCTCCGACATATTCGCTGGGAAAGGCCCCGCATCGCTCAAGAGCGATACGGGCTACTGGCTGATCGCATAGTGGACGCTTGTCTCGACTCGCCTTGGCCGGGCTTGTTCCGGCCATCCACGCGGTTGCTGTATTCTACACGTTTCCGATTGGTTCGACCGATTGGTAGGCTCGTCTTGAAGGCGAATATGGTGCACGCACCACCGCGTGGATGGCCGGGACAAGCCCGGCCAAGGTGATTTTTGTCGGGGAGCGGTATATTAGAAATACCCCTCCTGCTTCTTCTTCTCCATGCTGGCCGCCGCGTCGTGGTCGATGGCGCGGCCCTGGCGCTCGCTCGTCGTGGTCAGCAGCATCTCCTGGATGATCTCCGGCAACGTTGCGGCATCGCTCTCCACCGCGCCGGTCAGCGGGTAGCAGCCGAGCGTGCGGAAGCGGATGTTCTTCATCACCGGCGCCTGCCCGTCCGGGATGCGCATGCGGTCGTCGTCGACCATGATCGTCATGCCGTTGTATTCCACCACCGGACGCTCGGCGGAGAAATACAGCGGAACGATCGGGATGTTCTCCAGGTGGATGTACTGCCAGATGTCGAGCTCGGTCCAGTTGCTGATCGGAAACACCCGTATGCTCTCGCCCCTGGTGTGGCGCGTGTTGTACACGTGCCAGAGCTCCGGCCGCTGTCGCTTGGGATCCCAGCGGTGCTGCGCCGAGCGGAACGAGAAGATGCGCTCCTTGCTGCGGCTCTTCTCCTCGTCGCGACGCGCGCCGCCGAACGCCACGTCGAAACCGTGATGGTCGAGCGCCGCCTTCAGCGCCTGCGTCTTCATCACGTCGGTGTAGTGCGCATGGTCGAACGGGTTGATGCCGGACGCGATGCCGTCATGGTTGATCCATTCGTGCAGCGTCAGGCCGAGCTCGCGCACCCTCTGGTCGCGAAACGCGATCATGCCGGCAAACTTCCACGTCGTGTTCACGTGCAGCAGCGGGAACGGCGGGCGGCCGGGCGCGAACGCCTTCATCGCCAGATGCAGCATCACCGCGCTGTCCTTGCCCACCGAGTACAGCATCACCGGCCGCTCGGCCTCGGCGGCCACTTCGCGCATGATGTGGATGCTCTCGGCCTCCAGCCGCTGCAGGTGGGTCAGGTCGGGCGCCGACTGGGCGACCAGGGTGTCCGGCATTCTGTTCTCCCAAAGGTCGGGCCGCAGGCGGTGGCGCGGAATGCCCGTCACCTGCTCCACCCGCAGCACCAGGTCGGCCGGTATGTCGCGCTCGCCGCTGACCCACTGGCTGACCGCGCCCTCGCTGCGGCCCACCGCCGCGGCAATGTCGCGCTGGCGCTTGCCGGCGGCGCGGAACAGTGATTTCAGCGTCGTCATGGCCGCGACTTTAGCTGAGCTAAAGACGTGCGACAAGGCGAAGTTTAGCGGTTCTAAAGATCACGTGTGCATCGCCCCGGCCGGGTTTCTCTTATCAACACGATTGCTTATGCTCATATGCACGTCGGCTCAGGCTTCCGATTGCCCGGCGCTCCCCTACCTTCGAGGTATTCCCCATGAACGATGATGCCGCCCCCTCCATAGCGTCCGAGGACGCCTCGGCAGAGACCGACCGCTTCGCTGCCAAGCTGCAGCAGGACGCGCGTTCATGGACCGCGCGCGAGAACGATGCGGCCGACCGTGCCGCCGACGCCACCCTGGCCCTGGCCGCCAAGGCGGCAAAGGCCGCCACCACGCGCAAGCGCGCCAAGGCGGCGCCCAAGGCTGCCGCACCCGCCGAACCCACCAAGGGCCGCCCGTTCTCGATGAGCTACGAGGGGGTCACCAACGCGCAATACCTCGCCGGGCGCATCGCCCGCGGCGCGCGCTGAAGGTCTTGGCCCGCAACCAGGCTATCCGCGCCACCGACATCGCCCCATGAGCTACGAAGCGATTGCGCTGCGCCTCCCCGGCGTGGGCAGCAAGCGTGTCTGCGTGTCCTGCGCCGCCCGCTTCTACGACCTGGCACGGACGCCGCCGGTCTGTCCCAAATGCGGCACCGAACAGCCGCCTGAGCCGCCGCGCGCGGCGCCGATCCGGCGCGCGCCGTCGCGTGGACGCATGATGAAGGCGCCCGTCCCGGCGGCCAGGGATCCTGACGACGATGCAGCCCCGGTGCTCGATACCGACGAGGATGAAGCCGAGGCCGACGAGGACGCCGAGGTGGCCGATGACGATCTTGAGGAAGAGCCGGATGCCGAGGCGGTGCTGGACGAACCGGAGCCGTAAATCGCGGGGCCTGGGGCGCGGCCCCAGGCCTTCCTTTCCATGAGCTCCGCCCAGCAGGCCGCCTCCGACCCCGCCGTATCCGCCTTCGTCTCCGCCCATGCCGGCACCGGCAAGACCAAGCTGCTGATCGACCGGCTGCTTCGCCTGATGCTGGCCGGCGCCGACCCCGCGCGCATCCTCTGCCTGACCTACACCAAGGCAGCGGCCGCCGAGATGGCCATCCGCCTGCAGCAGCGGCTGGGCGAGTGGGTCGTCATGCCGGACGCAGCGCTGGACGCCGCACTCGGCGGGCTGGACGTGCCGGCCGATGCCGCGCACCGGCGCACCGCGCGCGCCCTGTTCGCGCAGGTGCTGGACCTGCCCGGCGGCATGCGGATCGGCACCATCCACGCGTTCTGCCAGTCGCTGCTGAAGCGTTTCCCGCTCGAAGCGAGGATCTCGCCGCATTTCAGGCTGGTGGAGCCGTCGGACGCGCGCGCGGCACTCGAACAGGCCAGGGAAGCGGCGCTACCCGCAGCGGACCCTGCGGCACTGGCAAGCCTGGCCGGGCTGGTCACCGCGGACGGCTTCGCCGCCCTGATCGCCGTCCTTGAGGGCAAGCGCGACCGGCTGCAGGCCGCGTTCGCCCTGCCGTCGGAGGCTCTGGCCGCGGCGATGCGGCGCGTGCTGGGCGTGACCGCGCGCAGCGAGGCCGAGCTGCTGGCCGCCGCCGTCGCCTGGCCCGACGAGGCGCCGCTGACCCGGACCGCGGAGCTCGCCGCCCGCCACGGCAGCGACGCCGTCCGCACGAACGCGCAGGCGATGCTCGACTGGCTGGCCCTGTCCCACGGCCGGCGGGCCGAGCAGTGGCGAGGCTGGGTCGGCCTGTTCTTCACCCAGAAGGACGAGAGGCGCGGCGCGACCAGGCTGGCCAACAAGGCCCTGTCGGAACGCTACCCGGACATCTTGCCGGCGCTGGAAGCCGAGCAGGAACGCATCGAGGCGATGGAGGACCAGCGCCGCGCGCTGGCACTTGCCCAGGCATCGACCGCGCTGCTCACCGTGGCCGCCCCCATACTGGCCGCCTACGAGGCGGCCAAGACCCGCCGCGCCTTGCTGGACTACGACGACCTGATCGCGCGCACGCGCGGCCTGCTGGACGATCCTGCCGCCGGCGCCGCCTGGGTGCTCTACAAGCTCGATGGCGGGCTGGACCACCTGCTGCTGGACGAGGTTCAGGACACCGCACCCGCGCAATGGCTCATCGCCGACCGGCTGACCGGCGACTTCTTCGCCGGCCAAAGCGCCAGGACCGAGGGCGCACTGGCCAGGACCATGTTCGCGGTGGGCGACAAGAAGCAGTCGATCTACTCCTTCCAGGGCGCCGACCCGAAGGAGTTCGACGCCTGGCACGACATCTATCGCCGCCGCGCGACGCAGGCCGGCCTGCCGTGGCGGTCCGCCGTGCTGGACGTCTCGTTCCGCTCGACAGCACCGGTGCTGTCGCTGGTGGATGCGGTGTTCACCGCAGCCGGCCCGATGGCGGGCGTGTACGACGGGCCGGAGGCGGTGCGCCACGTGCCGCACCGGGCCGGCCAGGCGGGGCGCGTCGAGCTGTGGCCGCTGGCGCCCCGCCCGGACGCCCCGGCCTCCATCGCCTGGAACATCCCGGACCGCAACCAGGCCCAGGTTTCCGCGCCGCAGACGCTGGTGAACCACCTGGCGCGCTGGATCGCCGACCGTGTCTCGGACGGCACCATGCTGGAGAGCGAGGGCCGCACGCTGCACCCCGGCGACGTGCTGGTCCTGGTGCGCCGGCGCGGCGATTTCGACCGCGGCCTGGTGCGCGCGCTCAAGGCGCTCGACGTACCGGTGGCCGGGCTGGACCGCATGGTGCTGGTCGAGCAGCCTGCGGTGCTCGACCTGCTTGCCCTGTGCGACGCCCTGCTGCTGCCGCAGGACGACCTGACGCTTGCCGAGATGCTGGTCAGCCCGCTCGGCGGCCTGACCGACGACAGCCTGATGCAGCTCGCCGCCGACCGCCCCGGCACGCTGTGGGAGGCGCTGGGCAGGCGGGCGGCCGAGCGGCCGGACTGGCTGGCGGCGCACGCCTTCTTCACCGCCCTGCTGAGCCGGGTGGACTACAGCCAGCCCTACGCGCTGTTGTGCGAGGCGCTGGGCCCGCTCGGCGGCAGGGCAAGGCTGTTCGCCCGCCTGGGCCCGGACGCGGCCGAGCCGGTGGACGAGCTGCTGGCCGCGGCCCTGCTGCACGCCGCCTCCCACACCCCGTCGCTGCAGGGCTTCCTGCAATGGCTGCGGCTGTCGGCGGCCGAGGTGAAGCGCGAGGCGGAGTCGGCGGGCGACACGGTGCGCATCATGACCGTGCACGGCGCCAAGGGGCTGGAGGCGCCGCTGGTGATCCTGCCCGACACGACCGGCCTGCCGCCGGACGAACGCAGCCTGGACTGGGCGGTCGACGAGGGCACGGGCGCCACCCTGCCGCTGTGGCAGCCGCACCGCGCGCTGCGCTGCGCTGCCGTCGAGCAGCGCCGGCGCGACAACGAGGCGGCCCGGCTGCGCGAGTACCGCCGCCTGCTCTACGTGGCCCTGACCCGCGCGCGCGACCGCCTGGTCGTTTGCGGCTGGGCGCTGCATCGCGAGCGGGAGGGCAGCTGGTACCGGATGGTGGCCGACGGGATGGCAGCGCTGCAGGCCACGGCCCAGCCGTTCCCCGCCTGGCCGGGTCAGGCCCTGGTGCTGCAGAGCGCGCAGACCGCCGCCGTGCCGCCGCCTCGGGGGGCGCGCGCGCAGGACGCGGCCGCCCTGCCCGGCTGGGCCGGCCAGGCCCCCGACTGGCGCGCCCTGCCGCTGCCGCCGGAACCGAGCTTGCCGCGCCCGCTGGCGCCGAGCCGGCCGGACGGCGTGGAGCTCGGGTCGGTGCCGCCGGCCCGCTCGCCGCTGGCGCAGCCGGCCGGCCCGTTCGGCAGGGGCCTGGTCGTCCACGCGATGCTGCAGCATCTGCCGGGCCTGCCGGCAGCGCGCTGGCAGGAGGCGGCGCTGGCCTACGCGCG
>CALMVI010000023.1 GCA_937873095.1 uncultured Acetobacteraceae bacterium
CTAACCCTGCTCAGCAACGCCGTTGCTACACCACGTGTAGGGACACGATCCGACTGCCCGGCCTGTAAAAGCCTGGACGTTCGCCGTCGCCCGCAACGTCCAGGGAGTCCTCGCAAGCGACCGAAGGCTTACCGAGAACAACGTCCTTGGTAGCGACACTGAGAGGCGTCATGCACCTTGCGCCATGAGTGCGAGCTTTTTGAGCAAGTATCCGACCATGCAATGATTTGGCAGCCTGCGAGCGTTGTCGCGTATCACTCTTGACGAGACATTGGATCGCGACGTCCAGGCGAACAATCGGTCGACCACCCATCGCCGGGGAGGCAGGACGAACCCGCGCCTGGCTTCGGGTAGCCCCACCTCCCTGGAGTTTGATCCCGTCGGCGGCAGCGGCTTCTGCCGGAGCTTCGCCGGTATAGCCCTGGTCGATAGGCGAGGATCACTGTGTTCCCCGTCGCGTCCTGGATGTCGGCACCGAGCCGGCCAGCGGCATCCTGCTGTCAACCACCCGATGCGCCTGCTGGTGAACCGCATCCCAGGGCGGCAACAGTGGGCGTGGCCAGGCGGTCCGCAAGCGACTGCCGCGCCCGGCCCGCCGGCTACCCCGCCAGCCAGCGTGTGCGCACGCGGATCAAGGATGTGTTCGACTGGGTGGAACCGTCCCCGTGGCTACGGCAACCAAGCATAGAGTTGCGGCCGCGTCGCCTAGCGCGTCGGCCCGTTTCAGACTGGCGGAAGGAGTGGGATTCGAACCCACGGTACGCTTTCGCGCACACACGCTTTCCAAGCGTGCGCCTTAAGCCGCTCGGCCATCCTTCCTGCGCATATGGCAAAATAGGATAGGGAGGCAAGGCAGGCAAGCAGTCCTTTTTTGAAAAAAAGGACCAAAAAACTTTTGGTCATACAGTCCGCGACAGCTTCAGAACAGAAGACCTTACTTCCTTGAGCGGGTTCGTGCTGACTGTGTCAGCTTAACCCGCTCAAACTTTTATTTGTCGAGCAGCTTGATCATCCGGCTTGATGCCAGTCTGGATGATGCTGCTCTAAGCATCCATCTTCAACGCCGCCAAAAATGCACTCTGCGGAATTTCCACGCGGCCGAACTGCCGCATGCGCTTCTTGCCTTCCTTCTGCTTTTCCAGAAGCTTGCGCTTGCGGCTGATGTCGCCGCCATAGCACTTGGCGGTCACGTCCTTGCTCAGCGCGCCAAGCGTCTCGCGGGCGATGATGCGGGTGCCGATGCTGGCCTGGATGGCGATCTTGAAGAGCTGGCGCGGAATAAGCTCCTTCAGCTTGGCGCAGATCGAGCGACCGCGCGTCTCGGCCACCGAGCGGTGGGCGATAAAGCTGAGCGCATCGACGGGGTCGTTGTTGACCAGGATGGAAATACGCACCAGGTCGCTTTCCTCGTAGCACTCCATCGCGTAGTCGAAGCTGGCATAGCCGCGGCTGATGGATTTCAGGCGGTCGTAGAAATCGAACACCACCTCGTTCAGCGGCAGCTGGTACACCGCCATCGCGCGGTTGCCGACATAGGTGAGGTCCACCTGGCGGCCGCGCCGTTCGTTGCACAGCGTCAGCACGTTGCCGAGGTAATCGTCCGGCACCATGATCGTCGCGCGTATCCACGGCTCCTCGATGTGCTTGACGTGCGAGGGGTCGGGCATGTCGGCCGGGTTGTGCAGCTCCATCGTGTCGCCGTTGTTCTTCTGCAGGCGATAGACGACCGACGGCGCGGTCGCGATCAGATCGAGGTCGAACTCGCGCGACAGCCGCTCCTGGATGATCTCCAGATGCAGCAGGCCGAGAAAGCCGCAGCGATAGCCAAAGCCGAGTGCGGCTGAAGTTTCGGCCTCGTAGTGAAAACTCGCGTCGTTCAGGCGCAACTTGCCGAGCGACTCGCGCAGCTTCTCGAAATCGTCGGCATCGACCGGGTACAGCCCGCACCACACCACCGGGATCGACGGCTTGAAGCCGGGCAAAGCCTCGGCTGCGGGCACACGATCATCGGTGATCGTGTCACCGACGTTGCAGTCAGCGACCGTCTTCATCGCGGCGGTTATGTAGCCCATCTCGCCTGGGCCGAGATCGCCGGTCACGACCATCTTCGGCGTGAACACGCCGCATTGCTCCACCACGTAGGCGTGGCCGTTGGCCATCATGCGTATCTTCTGGCCGCGCTTGAGGCGCCCGTCCTTGACGCGCACCAGGATGACCACGCCCAGATACTGGTCGTACCAGCTATCGACCAGCAGCGCCTTGAGCGGTGCGGCCGCGTCGCCCGTCGGCGGCGGCAGGCGCGTCACCAGCGCTTCCAGCACGCCCTCTATGTTCAGGCCGGTCTTGGCGCTGATCATCACCGCGTCGGACGCATCCAGGCCGATCACGTCCTCGATCTGCTGGCGTACCTTGTCGGGCTCGGCCGCCGGCAGGTCGATCTTGTTGAGCACCGGGACGATCTCGTGATGCGCATCGATCGCCTGGTAGACGTTGGCCAGGGTCTGCGCCTCCACTCCCTGGCTCGCATCGACCACCAGCAGGCTGCCCTCGCAGGCGGCGAGCGACCGGCTGACTTCGTACGCGAAATCCACGTGGCCCGGCGTGTCCATCAGGTTCAGCTCGTAGGTCAGCCCGTCATGCGCGCGATAGGCCAGGCGCACCGTCTGCGCCTTGATGGTGATGCCGCGTTCCTTCTCCAAATCCATGTTGTCGAGCACCTGCGCCGTCATCTCGCGGTCGGTCAGCCCGCCGCAGGCCTGGATCAGCCGATCCGCCAGCGTGGACTTGCCGTGGTCGATATGCGCGATGATGGAGAAGTTGCGGATCAGGCTGAGCGGCGTGTCGGTCATGCCGCACGAGATAGGCCTAAAACGCTGCCTTGGGGAGGCTGCGTCCTCCCGACGGGCGCTTTTTGCGCCTGCCGGGCGCGCGCAAGTCCTACACCGGCAACATCTGGGCCACCCGCCGGCTCAGTTCCTGCACGCTGTAGGGCTTGGCAAGCACAGGGAACCGCAAGGCCCCCGGCGCCAGGGCCGCGTTGCTGTAGCCGGTGGCGAGCAGGATCGGCAACCTGGGCCGCTCGGACGAGATCTGTTCGGCCATCTCGATGCCGCTCATGCCGCCGGGCATGACGATGTCCGAGAACACCAGGTCGAACCCGTCCACCTCGCGCAGGATGGCCAGGGCCGAAGGTGCGTCGTGGCGCAAGGTCACGAGGTGGCCGAGGTCGCTCAGCACCGTCAGCGCCACCTCCGCCACCAGCGGGTCGTCCTCCACCACCAGGATGCGCTTGGGCGTCTGCGGCCCGGAAAAGCTTGCACTGTCCTCGTAGGCGCCGAGCACGGCGGCGCCGTGTCCGGTGTTGGCCATGGCGATGCGCTGCGCCAGGTCGCAGGCACGTTCGGCCGCGTTTCGGCTGTTTTCCAGAAGCCGGATCAGCCTCTGGTTGCCCGCCGCGTGCCGCTCCGCCAGAGCAAGGTTGCTGGTGACGACCGACACGGCGTTCAGCAGGTCATCGGCCAGCCCGTCCGTGGCAGGCAGGGAGTGGCGGGAAGGCGTAGTCAGTTCCATGGCGTCGCGCCTATTCTCGCTACCGCAAATGGCCGCCGGTGGTCTTCGACACGGATTGCACTACCCTTTCGGACGCGGCATCGATCTCGGCCTCCGTCAATGTATGGTCGCGCGGCTGAAAGGTAACTTCTACCCCAAGCGATTTGTGGCCTTCCACTATCTTTTCGCCCACATACACGTCGAACAGGCCGACCCTGGAGATCAGAACACGGTCGGCCGAACGCGCCGCTTTCAAAACGGTTTCGGCCGGCACGTCGTGGGCGACCAGGAAGGCGAAATCCCTTGACACCGGCTGCAGGGCCGGCAGGTCGGGCGGCGCCTTCCTGCGCCGCTTCGGGTTGGCCACGGCATCGAGGAACAGTTCGAAGCCGCAAGCCTGTGCCGGCAGATCCAGCCGCGCCAGCAAGGCCGGGTGCAGCGCGCCAAAACGCCCAAGCACCAGGCGGGGGCCCTGGCGGACGGTGGCGGACTGGCCAGGATGGAAATGCCCCGGCGCGTCCGGCGTCAGAGACAGCGCGTCGAGCGGCACGCCCAGTGCGGCCAGCACGGCCCAGAGATCGGCCTTGGCGCCTGCGGCATCGGCCTGGCTGGCGGGCGCCCGCCAGTGCCGCTGCGGTGTGCCTGCCCGCAGCGCGGCCGCGACCAGGCTTTGGCCGCCCTCCGAATAGCCCGGGCCGATCTCGAACACCGCCGCCTCGGACGCGCCACGGGCGATGTTGCGCGCGGCGAGCGGCGCCAGCGTGGCAAGCGGCGTCGGCCGCATCTGGTCCAGGTCGGCGGCGATCGGGTTGCGCAGCGCCAGGCTGTCGGGCGCGTCGCCGAACTGCTGCATCAACGCTCGCGCGCCGAAGCTGTAGGTGACGCACTCGGCAAACCCGCGCACGGCCAGCAGCCTGCGGGCAAGTGCCGTGCGCGACTGCGCCGGCGAGAGCGTGGGCGCAGGGACGGCCGATGCGCGCGGCAGGGAGACCGGCTGGATGCTGTCCAGGCCGCGTATGCGCAGCACCTCCTCAATCAGGTCACATTCCGGCTCGATCCCGGCCGCGCCCTCGGCGGCGTTGCCGGCGCGCCCAGGGTCGAGCGTTGCGGCCTGATCGAGCCCCGGCGCGCCGGCGATGTCGTTGCGCCAGGATGGAACCTCGGCCGTGATCCCCGGGCCGTGCGGCGACACGGCAAAACCCAGCCGTTCAAGGATCGAGGTCGCCTCCCCGGGTGGAACGTCCGCGCCGCCCAGCCCCGCCAGGCGCTCGAAGCGCAGGCTGGCCTGGCGGCGCCAGGCGGGCTCTCCGCCGGCGGACACGACCGTGCCGGCTTCGCCCCCGCAGAGATCAAGGATCATGCGCGTTGCCGCCTCAAGCGCCGCGGGCGGCAGCGCCGGGTCCACGCCGCGCTCGAAACGCTGGCGCGCGTCGCTGGCGATCTGGTGCCGGCGTCCGGAGCGCGCGACCGTCACCGGGTCGAACAGCGCGCACTCGACGAAGACGTGGCTGGTGCCCTCGTGCGTGCCGCTGTCCAGACCGCCCATGATGCCGGCGAGCGACACCACGCGCCCTTCATCGGCGATGACCAGGTCGTCGCCGTCCGCGGTCAGGTCGCGGCCGTTCAGCGCGCGGAACGTCTCGCCCGCGCCGCGGCGCAGGGTCAGCGTCCGGCCGGCGAGGCGGTCGGCATCGAAGACATGCAGCGGGCGGCCGAGGTCGATGGCGAAGAAGTTGGTGATGTCGACCAGGGCGCTGATCGGACGCAGGCCGATGGCGGTCAGGCGGCGCTGCAGCCAGTCCGGGCTCGGCCGGTTCGTGACGCCGCGCAGGCTGCGGCCGAGCACCCAGGGGCAGGCTTGCGGCCACGCAACCGCCCAGGCAAGCGGCGTCTCGAACGCGGCCGGCACTGTCGCCGGCGACCAGGGTTTCAGCGTGCCCAGCCCGGCCGCCGCCAGGTCCCGTGCGACCCCGCGCACCGCCAGGGCGTCGCCGCGGTTCGGGGTGACGCCGATCTCGATGACCGGGTCGTCCAGTCCGGCCCAGGCGGCGTAGGGCAGGCCGGCCGGTGTGCCGTCTGGCAGCTCGACGATGCCCTCGTGGTCCTCGCCAAGCGCCATCTCGCGCGCGCTGACCAGCATGCCGGCCGAAGCGACGCCGCGTATCCTGCCCACCTTCAGGGTGATGCCGCTGCCGGGGATGAACGCCCCGGGGGGTGCGAACACCGCATGCAGGCCGGTGCGCGCGTTGGCCGCACCGCACACCACCACGATCTCCTCGCCGGTGCCCGCGTCCACGCGGCAGACCTGCAGCCGGTCGGCGTCGGGGTGCGGCACGGCCTCGACGATGCGGGCGGTGCGGAACGGCGCCAAGGCGGCGACGCGGTCCACCACGCCCTCGACTTCGAGGCCGATGCTGGACAGCGTGTCGGTGAGGCGGTCCAGCGAGGCGCCGGTAACGAGGTGGTCCCGCAGCCAGGACAGGGGGAACTTCACGCGCCCAGGCCCTCGTGCAGCGCCGCCGGGGCGAAAGGGGAGGTGCCGTAATGGCGCAGCCAGCGCAGGTCGCCCTCGGTGAACGGGCGCAGATCCGGCATGCCGTGCTTCAGCATGGTGAGTCGTTCGATGCCCATGCCGAACGCGAAGCCCTGCCACTCACGGGGATCGATGCCGCAATTGGCAAGCACGCGGGGGTGAACCATGCCGCTGCCGAGGATTTCCAGCCAGTCGGTGCCCTTGCCGATCTCTCCGGTGGCACGGTTCCAGCCGATATCGACCTCCATGCTCGGCTCGGTGAACGGGAAGTAGCTGGCGCGGAAGCGGACCGGCAGGTCGGCGATGCCGAAGAACGCGCGCAGGAAGTCGGTCAGGCAGCCTTTCAGGTGGCCGAGCGTGATGGCGCGGTCGATGACCAGGCCTTCGCATTGGTGGAACATCGGCGAATGGGTGGCGTCGTGGTCGGCGCGATAGGTGCGGCCCGGCACGATGACGCGGATCGGCGGTCGCTGCTCCAGCATGGTGCGTATCTGCACCGGGCTGGTGTGCGTGCGCAGCACGCGCGGCGGTCCGCCGTCCTGGCCGGGCAGATAGAACGTGTCGTG
>CALMVI010000024.1 GCA_937873095.1 uncultured Acetobacteraceae bacterium
CACCGCCCCGCATCGGGCCGCATGCCCGCCGGCCGCTGCCGCTGCGCATCGGCAGCCGCGCGTCGCCGCTGGCACTGGTGCAGACGCGCGCCTTCATAAGCGCCATCATGCATTTCTGCCCGATGCTGCGGGCGCCGGGGGACTCCGACGACGTGGCGGTGTTCGTCGAACACGCCATACGCACCACCGGCGACGCGGTGCAGAACCGCCGCCTGGCGGAGATCGGCGGCAAGGGCCTGTTCGCCAAGGAGATCCACGAGGCGCTGGCCGATGGCCGCATCGACATGGCGGTGCACAGCCTCAAGGACCTCGAAACGGTGCTGCCGCCGGGCATCGTGCTGGCCTGCACGCTGAAGCGGGAGGACGCGCGCGACGTACTGATCCTGCCCGAGGACGCGGCCGCGCCCGATCCGGACGACCCGTTCGCGGCTCTGCCGCCCGGCGCGCTCGTCGGCACCTCCTCGGTGCGGCGGCAGGCGCAGCTGCTGCACCGGCGGCCGGATCTGGCCATCGGCCTGATACGCGGCAACGTGCAGACCAGGCTGGACCGGGTGGCCGCGGGCGATTTCGCCGCAACCCTGCTGGCGCTGGCGGGCCTGCGCCGGCTCGGCCTGGACCAGCGCGCCAGCCTGGTGCTGAACCCTGACATCATGGTGCCCTCGGCCGGCCAGGGCATCGTGGGCGTCACCGTGCGCGAGGCGGACGTCGAGTTGCGCGGGCTGCTCGAAAGCATCGAGGACCCCGTGGCGCGCGCGGTGTCCACCGCCGAACGTTCGATGCTCGCCGTGCTCGACGGGTCGTGCCACACGCCGATCGGCGGGCATGCGCGCATCCGCTCGGACGGCCGGCTGCGCCTGACCGGCCTGACCGCAAGCGAGGACGGCAGTTTTCTGCTCAAGCGCAGCCTGGACGGCTTGGCGGGCGACGCGGCCCGGCTCGGCGCCGAACTCGGCGCCTCGTTGCGCGCTGACAGCCCTGACGCGCTGTTCGCCGTTGACTGACCGTGACCGGCCCTGGCCGGTCATCCGCAGGCCGGGCGGGCGATGCAGCGCTCGGTGCTGATCACCCGCCCTGGCCTCTCCCAATCCACCGCCGCGCAGGTCGCCGCGCGCGGCTACCTGCCGTTGCAGGCGCCGTTCCTGACCATCCACCACCGCGCCCCGGCCCTGCCCGCCGGCGCGCAGGCCTTCCTGGTGACCAGCGGCAACGCCCTGCCGTCGCTGCCGCCAGGGCCGACCAGGCTGCTCGCGGTCGGCGACGCCACGGCGGAGCGCGCGCGCGCCCAGGGCTTCACCGACGTGGTCAGCGCCGGCGGCGATGCGGCGGCGCTGGCCGAACTCGCCGCACGTGTGGCGGACCCTGCAGCGGGCCCCCTGGTGCTGGCCAGCGGCGCCGGGCAGGGGCACGCCCTGGCCGCCGATCTGCGCGGCCGAGGGTTCCGGGTGATCCGCCGCGTGTGCTACGCAGCACGGCCGGTGCGCCGGTTCCCGGATGCGGCCGCGGACGCGCTGCGGTCCGGCAGGCTGCACGCCGTGCTGTTCCTCTCGGCAGAGACCGCCGAGGTGTTCGTCCGCCTGCTGCCGCCAGGGCTTGCCGCCCGGCTGGGCAGCGTCGCCGCGCTGGCGATCGGTGCGTCGGCTGCGGCAAGGCTTGAGGCGCTGCCATGGCTGCGCGTATGCCGTGCGCGCAACCCAACCCTGGACGATGTTCTGGCCCTGATATGAGCGATCCCGACCCGACATCCTCCGCGTCCACGCCGCCGGTGATCGAGCACGAGCCCCAGCCCGCGCCTGCGCCCCCGCTCGCGCCCCCGCT
Source organism: uncultured Acetobacteraceae bacterium (assembly GCA_937873095.1). Lineage (GTDB taxonomy): Bacteria > Pseudomonadota > Alphaproteobacteria > Acetobacterales > Acetobacteraceae > BOG-908. The sequence goes on from CALMVI010000024.1 coordinate 1,816, forward strand.
CGCGCCAGCGCGGCGTCGCGGCGGCACGCCGCTGCCGCTGACGCTGCTGCTGGCGGCAGGGCTCGGCGGCGGCCTGTACTGGGTGTGGGCGCACCCGCAGGGTGCCGGGCCGGCCGCGCCTGGCGAACCCCAGGCAACGGTCGAGGCGGCGCGCGCCCAGATCATGGCATCGGTGCAGGCGCAGACCCAGCCGCTCGGACAGCAGCTCGCAGCGCTGTCGGCCAGGGTCGACGCGCTGGAGAAGCAGGCCGCCCATCCTGCCGAGACGCCGCCTGCCGCCCCGGCCCCGGCCCCGGGCGTCAGCCAGGATGCGTTTGCGGACGCGTCGAAGAAGCTCGACGACCTGTCCGGCCGCGTGGACGCGCTGTCGGCCAAGCAGGACGCGCAGGCCGCCGAGCTGCAAAAGACGCGCGAGATAGCCGCCCAAAAGACGCCCGAGCCAGCGCCCGAGCCGGCGCAAGCGACCGCCCCGCCGCCGCCCGACACCACCGCCGCCCAGGTTCCCGCCATCATCGCGGGGCAGCAGGCGGCCGATCAGGCCATCGCCCAGCAGAAGGCCGCGTCCGAGCAAGCCGTCGCCGAGCAGAAATCGGCGCTCGGCGGGCTGGAACAGCGCCTGGCCAAGCTCGAGGCGGCGTCCGGCCAGGCCGAGGCGGCGATCAAGCAGCAGCAGGCCTCGCAGCAGGGGCAGACCCAGCTCGGCGCGCATCTCGACACGCTCGACGCACGGCTGCAGAAGCTGGAGCAGGCGGCGGGCCAGGCGCAGTCGCAAACGGCGGAGGCGGACAAGGCGTCCGCCCAGGGAGCGGCGGAGGCAAGGACGCAGATCGACGCGCTGACCGCCCGCGTCGCCAGGCTGGAGAGCGGGGAAGGCCAGGTGCAGGGCGCCGCCCGGAACGCCAGCCGCGCCATCCGCATCGAGGCCGCGGAGGCGGCACTCGCCTCGGGCCAGCCGCTCGGCGCGCTGCCGGACGCGCCGCCGGCGCTCGCGCGGTTCGCCACAGTGGCGCCGCCGACCGAAGCCGGTCTGCGCGCCGCCTTCCCCCAGGTGGCAGACGCGGCGCGCGCCGCCAGCCAGCCGGACGTCTCGCAACGCTCCTTCCTCGACCGCGCCCTGGCGCGCGTGCAGCAGAGCGTGACCGTGCGCCCCGGCGACCGCGTGCTGGTGGGCGACCCCGCAGCCGGCGTCCTGGCCCGCGCGCAGGACGCGCTGGACGCGGGCGACCTCAAGCGGGCTGCCGACATCCTGGGCGGGCTGAACGGTCCCGCCGCCGCCGCCGCGAGCGGCTGGGTCGCGCAGGCCCGCTCGCTGGTGGAGGCGCGCGCCGCCCTGGCCGCCATGGCGCGCGGCTGATGCGCACCATCCTGCTGATCATCGTCCTGGCAGCCGCCGCAGTCGGCGCGGGCTGGTGGGTGCAGCACCTGACCGGCGCGGTGTCGATGACGGTCGGCCAGACCGTGATCCAGATGCCGCTCTCGGTCGCCGTGCTGGCGCTTATCCTGCTGGTGGCGCTGGTCTACGTGCTGTTCCGGCTGGCGGCGACCGTGTTCAGCCTGCCCGGCGCGTTCCGCCGCGGCGGCGAGCGGCGGCAGCGCCGGCGTGGCGACGCGGCAGTGACGAACACCCTGCTCGCTTTGGCGGCACGCGAACCCGCCGACGCGCGGCGCGAGGCGGCGCGCGCCACCCGCCTGCTCGGCGAGACGCCGCAGACGCTGCTGCTGCGCGCCTATGCCGGCAGCATCTCGGGCGACGAGGCGGAAGCGGAGGCGGCCTTCGAGAAGCTGGCCGAACGCCGCGATGCGGCGTTCCTCGGCCTGCGCGGCCTGCTCCGCCTGGCCATCGAGCGCGAGGATTTCCCGCGCGCCGCCGTGCTGGCGCGGGAGGCCGAGGCGGCCCATCCCGGCGCCGCCTGGCTGCGCGGCGAGCGCATGCAGCTGGCGCTGCGCACCGGGGCCTGGTCCGAGGCCTTGCAACTGAGCCACGACGACACGCCGAAGGCCGGGTTCGGCGCGGCGGCCGCCGATGCCGAGGCGGACCCCGCGCTCGCGCACAAGCTCGCCAAGCAGGCGTGGAAGCGCGACCCGTCGCTGCCGCCAGCGACCATCGCCTATGCCCGCCGCCTGCGCGAGGGCGGGCGCGAGAAGGCCGCGTTCGACGTGCTGCGGCGCGGCTGGACCGCGGCGCCGCATCCCGACATCGCCGAGTTCGCCCTGCGCACCGCGCCGGACAAGCTGACCCGCCAGAAACTCGGCGCCGAGCTGGTGCGCGGCGCGCCGGACCACGCCGAAAGCCATCTGCTGCTGTCGCGCCTGGCGCTGGATGCCGGGCAGCCGGACGAGGCGCGGCGCCACCTCGACGCGGCGCGCGCGGCCGGGCTCGACCAGCGGCGTGTCCACCTGCTGGATGCCGACATCGCCGAGGCTGCCGAAGACGAGCCCGGCCAGCGCGACGCGCTGCGCCACGCCGCCATGGCCGGCCCCGACCCCGCCTGGCGGTGCGAGGCGTGCGGCACCGCGCTCGGCGGCTGGCATCCCGCCTGCCCGGCCTGCCACGCCGTCGGCCGCGTGCGCTGGGGCGTGCCCGAAGCCGGCTTTCCGGCCCCCGTCGCCCGCATCGGCGCCCCTGCCGCGCCCGCGCTCGACGGCCGGGCCGAGCTGTATTGACCGCCGGGACCGCCGCATGGGGTATAGCCGTCCGATGATTCCCCTGGTGCTGGACCTGGACGGAACGGCCGCCTGCACCGACACGCTGGCCGAGACCGCGATCCGCCTGCTGGCGACCCGCCCGTTCGCCTTCCTGGCCATGCTGCCCAGGGCGCTCGGCGACCGGGCCGCGTTCAAGCGCGACATGGCGGCTGCGTCCCCGCTCGACCCCTCCACCCTGGTCTATGACGACCAGGTGCTGGACCTCGCGCGCCAGGCGCAAACCGACCGGCGGCCCGTCTACCTGGCCACCGCGGCCGACAGGAGCGTCGCCGACAGCGTGTCGCGCCACCTTGGCGTGTTCGACGGCGTGTTCGCCTCCGACGGCCTGGTGAACCTGAAAGGGGAGGCCAAGGCCCGGCTGCTGGTCGAGCGGTTCGGCGCGGGCGGGTTCGACTATGCGGGCGACTCGGCGGCCGACCTGCCGGTCTGGCGGTCGGCGCGGCGCGGCTACGTGGTCGCGCCGTCCTCAGGGTTGCGCCAGGCGGCCGGCGCGGTGTGCGCGGACGTCCGGGCGATCGGCCGGCCCGCCTCCTGGCTGCAGACCGCCCGGCTGCTGGCGCGCGCGACCAGGCTGCACCAATGGGCCAAGAACCTGCTGGTGTTCGTGCCCTTGCTGGCGGCGCATGCCTCGGCCGGCGGCCTGTTCGGGCAGGCGTGCCTGGCGTTTCTCGCCTTCTCCGCCTGCGCCTCCAGCGTCTACGTGCTCAACGACCTGGTCGACCTGCCGCATGACCGCCTGCATGCGACCAAGCGGCGGCGTCCGTTCGCCAGCGGCGCCCTGAACCTGGCCTGGGCGCCAGGCCTGACCGCCGGCCTGCTCGGGCTGTCGATGCTGCTGTGCCTGGGGCTGCCCTGGCGGTTCGCGGCCATGCTGGCGCTGTACTACGGCTGCACGCTGGCCTACTCGCTCGTGCTCAAGCGGCGGATGGTCTGGGACGTGATGACGCTTGCCGGGCTGTACACGCTGCGCATCTTCGCCGGCGGTGCTGCCACCGGCATCACGCTGTCGCCCTGGCTGCTGGCGTTCTCGCTGTTCCTGTTCTTCTGCCTGGCCGTGGTCAAGCGGCTGACCGAGCTGACCCGGCTGGTGCAGCGCGCAGCACCCGCCGCGCCGATCGCCGGCCGCGGCTACGCGCCGGACGACCTCGACATGCTGCGCAGCATGGCCGCGTCCTCCGGTACGATGGCGGTGCTGGTGCTGGCGCTCTACGTCAACAGCGCCGAGGTGGCATCGCTCTACCAGCGGCCGGCGGCGCTGTGGGCGCTGTGCCCCATCCTGCTGTTCTGGGTCAGCCGCGTGCTGATGCTGGCCAATCGCGGGCTGATGAACGAGGACCCGGTGGTGTTCGCGCTGCGCGACCGTGTCAGCCTGGCGGCCGGTGCGGCGAGCCTGGCCGCCATCCTGGCCGCCACGTGACCCCTGCGCTCGAGATGCTGACCGGCTGGGGCAGGGCGCGCCGGTCGCCCAGCGTGACCTGGCGCGCCGCCAGCCCGGAGGATGCCGCCGCGGCCCTGGCGCAGACGCCGCGCGCCCACGGGCTGATCGCCCATGCCGGCGGCCGGTCGTACGGCGATTGCGCCCTGAACGGACAGGGCGCGGCGCTGCTGACCGGGCGGCTGGACCGCATTCTCGGGTTCGACCCCGACACCGGCATCCTGCAGGCCGAGCCGGGCGTCACCTTCGCCCAGCTCATGGACACGCTGCTGCCGCAGGGTTTCATGGTTCCGGTCACGCCCGGCACCAGCTTCGCCACCCTCGGCGGCGCTGTCGCCAACGACGTTCACGGCAAGAATCACGAGGCCGCGGGCAGCTTCTGCCGCCACGTGACGGAGCTGGACCTTCTCGCGCCCGACGGCGCGCTGCACACGGTCGGCCCCGAGCGGGATGCCGAGCTGTTCTGGGCCACGGCAGGCGGGCTGGGGCTGACGGGGGTGATCACCCGGGTCGCGCTGCGCATGCGACGCGTCCCGTCCAACGCGCTGGCGGTGCGCCGGCAGCGCTTGCCCGACCTGGACGCGTTTTTGGGCGCGATCGACGCGGCGCACGGCGCCACCTACGCCGTCGGCTGGATCGACGGTGTGGCGCGCGGGCGTGGGCTCGGCCGGGGCATATTGGAAACCGCCGAGCCCGCGCCCGACGCGCTGCCGGAGCGGGCGTTGCGGCGGCTGCGCGTGCCGTTCGACCTGCCGAACCTGGCGCTGAACCCGCTCAGCATACGCCTGTTCAACGCGGCGTATTTCCGCTCCGCCCCTGCCCGCGGCCGTTCGTCGCCGGCGGGCGCCCGAACATTCTTCTACCCGCTCGACGCCGTCATCGGCTGGAACCGCATCTACGGCCGGCGCGGCTTCCACCAGTTCCAGAACGTGGTGCCGTTCGACCGCGGACCGGAAGCGCTGGCGGCACTGCTCGAGGTCATCGCCGCGTCCGGCCGGGCCTCGTTCCTCGCGGTGCTCAAGCGCATGGGTGCCGCCGGTCCGGGCCACCTGTCGTTTCCCCGGCCGGGCTACACCCTGGCGCTCGACTTCCCGGCCGGTCCCGGCATCGAGGAGCTGTACGCGGCGCTGGTGGCGATCACGCTGCGCTACGGCGGCCGCGTCTACCTGGCCAAGGACGCGCTGCTGACGGCCGACGCGTTCAGGGCGATGTATCCGCGCTGGCATGAGTTCCGGGCGGTGCTCGACAGGGTCGATCCCGGCCGGCGGCTGCAATCGGACATGTCGAGGCGGCTGCGGCTGAGGGAGCCCGCGTGAGGCCTGTGTGCCTGGCGCTCATGGCGGGCTGCATGATCCTCGGCTGGTATGTCTACGCCGTCCTGTTCCGCACCACCCCTGGCCAGGACTGGATGGTATTCGACACCGCGGGCAAGGCTTACCTGCGCGGCGATACCGGGCTGCTGCTGGACGGGCAGCGCTTCACGGCGGTGCTGAACGCCACCCATGGCTGGCTGGCCGAGCCACTGCGCTTCCATCCCTGGATCTACCCGCCCTACACGCTGCTGCTGGCGCTGCCCTTCGCCCTGCTGCCGTGGTGGGCGAGCTACGGGGTGTTCCAGGCGGCCAGTTTCGCGGGCCTGGTCGCCTCGCTGTCGCTCTGGGCGCGCGGCACGGACAGAGTGCTGCTGATCGCGGGCGTCGCCTGCTGCGCCGCCACCGCCTTCACGCTGGGCTCGGGACAGAACAGTTTCCTGAGCGCGGGCCTGGTGACGGCGGGGATCGCCCTGATGGACCGCCGGCCGCGTGCGGCGGGCGTGCTGCTGGGACTGCTGTGCTTCAAGCCGCAGCTGGCGTTCCTGGTCCCACTGGCGCTGGCAGCGGCAGGGGCGTGGCGGGCGCTCGCCGCTGCGGCGGCGACAGTGTGCGCGCTGCTCGGCCTGAGCCTGATCGCCCCCGGCATCGGCCTCTGGCGCGCCTGGCTGCACCTGATCCTGGGCGGGGACCCGGCTTTCCATGCCTGGGTCGAACAGGGCCGGCTCTACGGCCAGAGCGTGTTCGCCTGCGCCCGCCTGGCGGGGCTGTCCGGCCAAGCGGCGGCCGTGGCCCAGGCGGTTGCCGTGCTCTGCGGCGCGCTCTGCGTGGCGGCCGCCTTCCGCCTGTGCTCCCGCGCCGACCGGCTGGCCGTGCTGCTGCTGTCGATGGTGCTGGCAGCGCCGCATGTCGGCACCTACGACGCCGTCCTGCTGGGCGAGGCGTCGACGATGGTCCTGCTGGGGCTCGGCGAGTCGCAGCCGGGCGTGGGGGAGGCTGCGCTGGCGGTGGCCGTGTGGTGCTCGCTGAGCTTCCAGCCGCCCTTCGTCCTGCGCGCGGCCGTGGCGACGCCGTTGCTGGTCCTGGCGCTGGCCGTGTCGGTCGTCCGGCGGGCGGCGCAGGCCGCGCCAGGCGGCCCGCGTGCCAGCCTCACCCCGAAGTTACCGCGGCAGCCGGTTTAGCGCACTGCGGTCTTCTGCTTCAACGCTACATGGGACTCGCCCAAGAACTGGATATTCATGCGTCAGCTTTTCGCGCCGGGTGCCGATGCCGTCCTTCGTCTTGCGCTGCTGACGGTTTCCGTCGGCGCGATCCTTCTGCTGGTGGTCGTCGGCGCCGTCGCCAATTCCGACTACATCTCGGGCGTGGGCATCGCGCCGCGCCAGCCTGTGCCGTTCAGCCACAAGCATCACAGCGGCGAGCTCGGCATCGACTGCCGCTATTGCCACACCAGCGTGGAGGTTGCAGCGACTGCGGGCATGCCGCCGACCCATACCTGCATGACGTGCCACAGCCAGATCTGGACCGGCGCGCCGATGCTGGCGCCGGTGCGCGACAGCCTGGCCAACGACGACCCTCTGCACTGGACGCGGGTCAACCACATCCCGTCCTACGTCTATTTCAACCACTCGGTGCACGTGACCAAGGGGATCGGCTGTTCGAGCTGCCACGGTGCGATGGACCACATGCAGATGACGCTGCGGGTGCAGTCGTTCCACATGGAGTTCTGCCTGCAGTGCCACCGCCACCCCGAGGAGCACGTGCGCACGCCTGACCAGGTGTGGAACATGGATTGGGGCGCGCCGCCCGACCAGGCGGTGCGCGGCCCGGCGCTGGTCGCCAAGTACCACATACGCAACGCCGCCCAGCTGACGGATTGCTCGATATGCCACCGCTAGGTTTCGTCGCCCGCGACGCGAGCGGCCAGTGGCGGCGCGCGGCCGAAGGCGACCCGGCGGCGCTGGCCTTGATCCGTGAGAGATACCCGGCGGCGGCCGACCTGCTGCGCACGCCCGACCGTCGGCAGTTCATGCGGCTGATGGCGGCCTCTCTCGCGCTGTCCGGCCTGGCCGGCTGCGATGACGATACGCGCGACGAGATCGTGCCGCCGGTCAACCAGGCCGAGGGGTCGGCGCCCGGGTCGGTGCTGACCTATGCCTCCTCCGCCCTGGTGGACGGGTTCGCCAACGGCGTGCTGGTCAAGTCGCGCGACGGGCGCCCGATCAAGATAGAGGGCAACCCCGGCCACCCCTGGAGCCGCGGCGGAACAGACGTGTTCGGCCAGGCCAGCGTGCTGGGGCTGTACGATCCGTTCCGCTCGCAATCGGTGCAGTTCGACACGCGCGAGAGCGACTGGGCGGCGTTCCGGGCGGCGCTGGCGGGACCGCTCGGCCAGTGGCGCGCCAGCGGCGGGCAGGGCGTCGCGATCCTGCTGGGGCCGAGCACGTCGCCCTCGCTTGCCGCCCAGCTCGCGGCGTTGCAGCGGGCCTGGCCGCAGCTGCGGCTCTACGTGCACGTGCCGGCGACCCGGGCGGCGCTCTACGAGGGCACGCGGCAGGCGTTCGGCCGGCCGCTCGAGACGCATTGGCGGCTGTCTGGCGCGCGAGCCATCGTCAGCCTGGATGGCGACCTGCTCGATCCTGGGCCGCAGCAGGTGGGTGCGGCGCGTGAGTGGGCCGATGCGCGCCACGCCCAGGCGGCGGCCGACGGCCTGCTCGAGATGTGGGCCGCGGGGCCGGTCCCCAGCCTGACCCTGGCCAAGGCCGACCATCCGCTTGCGGCCTCGCCTGCGGTGGTATCGGCGATGGCGCAGTGGCTGCTGGCGCGCGCCGACGGACGCGCCGGCCAGGCGCTGCCGCCCGACGCCCGGCGCTGGTGCGAGGCGGCGTGGCGCGCGCTGGACGGCGCCCGCGGCAGTGCCGCCGTGATGGCAGGGCTGCACGCCGCGGCCGATGTGCAGGCGGCGGTGCAGCGGCTGAACGCGTCGCTGGGCAATGCCGGCCGCACGGTGCTGCACACCGCCCCGCTGCTGCAGCAGGCGCCCGACCTGGCCGCGCTGGCGTCGGACATGGCGGCGGGGCAGGTGCAGGCGCTGCTGATGCTCGGCGTCAACCCGGTCTACGACGCGCCATGCGACCTGGATTTCGCGGCCAGGCTCTCGCGCGTGAAGCTGAAGATCCATGCCGGGCTGTACGCCGACGAGACGGCGCTGAACGTGGACTGGCACCTGCCCACCACGCATCCGCTCGAATGCTGGGGCGACGCCTACGCCCTGGACGGCACGGCGTGCCTGGTCCAGCCGACGATCCGGCCGCTGTACGACGGCCGGTCGCTGCCGGAGATCGTCTCGCTCCTGGCCGATGCCGAGCCGCGCAACGGGCTCGACCTGCTGCGCGCGCACTGGCTGGGACCGGACGCGACGCCCGCGGCCGAGCAACGGTGGAAGCAGGCGCTGCTGTCGGGCGTGTTCGAGGACGGGCGTTCGCCTCTCGTCACGGTGCAGGCGACCGCTGCGCCGGCCGCAGCACCCGGTCCGGCGGCTGGCGGTCCGACTCTGGTGTTCCGGCCCGACCCCACGGTCTGGGACGGGTTCGGCGCCGACAATGCGTGGCTGCAGGAACTGCCCAAGCCGATCAGCAAGGTGGTGTGGGAGAACGTGGTCGGCATCGGTCCGGCACTCGCCGCGCGCGAGCATCTTGCGACCGGCGACGTGGTGCGGCTGGAGGCCGGCGGCAGGACCATCGAGGGACCGGTCTGGGTGTATGGCGCCCAGGCCGACGGCGTGGTCAGCGTGACTCTGGGCTACGGCCGCAGCGTGGCCGGGCAGCTTTCGGCAGGGCTCGGCTACAACGCCTACGCGCTGCGCCGGTCCGACGCGCCCTGGGACGGCGGGACAGTCACCCTGCACCGCACGGGCGAGCATCGCACCATGGCCAGCACGCAGGACCACACCACCATGGAAGGCCATGATTTCGTGCGCGTGCAGCATCTGGGCGCAGCGCCGGTGGGCGACGGCGCCTACCGCCCGCCGACCCTGTACCCCGACCACCAGTCCGACGGCCGCGCCTGGGGCATGGTGATCGACCTGGACACCTGCATAGGCTGCAACGCCTGCGTCACCGCGTGCCAGTCGGAAAACAACATCGCCGTCGTCGGCCGCGACGAAGTGCTGCGCGGCCGGGAGATGCATTGGCTGCGCGTCGACATCTACCAGTCCACGGCCGCGGCGCAGGACGCCGCCCCGGCCGAGGCGGGCAGTCTGGCGCCCGCGCACTTCATGCCGGTGCCCTGCATGCATTGCGAGCAGGCGCCCTGCGAGGTCGGCTGCCCGGTGGAGGCGACTCTGCACGACCATGAAGGCCTGAACCTGATGGTCTATAACCGCTGCATCGGCACGCGCGCCTGTTCGGGCTACTGCCCGTACAAGGTGCGGCGCTTCAACTACGCCGACTACTCCGCCGGCGCGGCGCCCTCGATCGTGGAGCAGCGCAACCCCGACGTGTCGGTGCGGGCCCGCGGGGTGATGGAGAAGTGCACCTACTGCGTCCAGCGCATCGCCGAGGCGCGCGCCGCCTCCGACCGCGACTACACGCCGATCCAGGATGGCGGCGTGCGCACCGCCTGCCAGGATGCCTGTCCGACGCGCGCCATCACCTTCGGCGACCTTGCCTTGCCGGGCAGCGAGGTTGCGCGTGCGCATGAGGACCCGAGGCGCTACGCTCTGCTGGGCGAGCTGAACACGCGGCCGCGCACCACCTACCTCGCGGCGCGCGCGCCCGCAGCGGGAGACAGCTGAGCATGCCGTCCGGCGCATCCGAAACCGTCTCGCCGTTCCTGGGCGCGGGCCAGACCTATGACAGCATAGGCAGCACGCTCGCCGGCATCCCGCTCAGCGCACGCGGCTGGAGCCGCTGGTGGATCGCGATGGCGGCCGCGGTGGCGCTGACCGGGGTGCTCGTCGTCTCGCTCGGCGTGCTGTTCTACGAAGGTGTCGCGATCTGGGGCAACAACATCCCCGTCACCTGGGCGCTCGACATCGTCAGCTACGATTGGTGGATCGGCATCGCCTGCGGCGGCCTGCTGGTGAGCGGCGTGTTCCTGCTGCTCGACGTCGCCTGGCGCAGCGCGCTGAACCGGATCAGCGAGACGATGGCCCTGCTCGCTGCGGCAGCGGCGGCGGTGTACCCGATCATCCATCTCGGGCGGCCCTGGTTCTTCTACTGGAACCTGCCCTACCCGAACAGCTTCGCCCTGTGGCCGCAGTTCCGCAGCCCGCTGTTCTGGGACGCGTTCGACATCCTGAGCTTCCTGGGCCTGGCGGCAGGGGTGTTCTACGTGGGGTTGCTGCCCGACCTGGCGACGCTTCGCGACCGGGCCTGGGAGCGATCGAAGGATGACGGCCGGCCGGACGGCATCGACTGGCCGCTGCTGCGGGCGCAGCTCTACGGCATCGCGGCACTCGGGTGGCGCGGTTCGGCGGTGCACTGGCACCGCTGGGTGCAGGCCTATCGCACGCTGGCACTGCTCGGGGTCGTGACCGTCGTCGCCCTGCAGGTCGGCGCATCGGTGATGTTCGCCGGCACCTCCGAACCCGGCTGGCACGACACGCTGCTGCCCGTCACCTACCTGGCCGGCGCGGTCCTGTCCGGGGTCGGCATGCTGTGCGTGCTGACCGTGGTGCTGCGCCACGCCTTCCACCTCGAGACGCTGATCACCGAGCGGCACGTGCAACGCCTCGCTCTGGTGCTTCTGGGCCTGGCCCTGGTCAACATCTACTGCGAGACCACGACCGGTTTCGTGGGCGCGCTCAGCGGCGATTCGTTCGAGCACGCGGCCCAGCTGCGACGCGTGGCGGGGCCTGCGGCGTGGAGCTTCTGGATGCTGGTGACCGCCGGCCTGCTGCCGCCGCTGCTGTTCGCCATCCCCAGGCTGCGCGCCTCCCCGGCTGTGCTGGCCTGGGTCGGCGGTGCGGCCGCCGCAGGCATTTGGGGCGACCACTACGCGCTGATCGTGGGCAGCCTGCAGCACGATTTCCTGCCGTCCGCGGCGCATGGCAGCCGGATCACCGTGTTCGAGTGGAGCACGTTTGCCGGCTCCGCCGGGCTGTTCCTGCTGCTGCTGCTGCTGTTCCTGCGCGCGCTGCCCATCGTGTCGATGATGGAGAGCCGGCAGCTGGCGACCCGCACCGGCGCGGGGCCGGAGCCTGCGAGGCCGGGCGCCGGCCACCGCGCGCCGATCTGGGGGGTTGCGGCCGAGTTCGCGACCGAAGCCGACATGGCCTACGCGGCAGCGTCGCTGCGGTCGGGGTGCAGGCTGCGGGTGGACGCGTATTCGCCGGTGCCGAGCCCGACGACCGCGGCAGCGCTCGGCCTGCACAGCCATTCGATCCGCGGTTTCGCCCTGGGGGGGTTCGTGCTGGGCGCTGGCGGCACGTTCGGCGTGTGCACCTACGCCACCGTGCACGATTACGTCTTCAACATCGGCGGCCGGCCGGATTTCAGCTGGCAGTCCTTCGTGGTGCCCAGCCTTTCGTTCGGCTCGCTGGTGGCCGGCATGGGCGTCGTGGGCGCCATGCTGGTGTTCAACCGGCTGCCGCGCCTGAACCACCCGGCGTTCAACATCCCGGGCATCGCGCGCGCCTCGGCCGACCGCTTCTTCGTGGCGGCCCACGGCATGGGCGAGGAGTTCGACCTGAAGCCCGCCGAGACGATACTGTCGGCGCTGCCCGCCCTGTCCGTGCACCAGGTTCCGCGATGAGCGCGCCCCACCTTGCCGGGGCCTGTGCCGCCCTGGCGCTGCTGGCGGCGCTCGGCGCCTGCAAGCGCGAGGACATGTACACGCAGCGCGAGATACGCCCGTGGGACCGCGACGACACGGCTGCCAACTCGTCCAGCATGCGGCCGCCGGTGGCGGGCACGCTGGCCCGCGAGCAGCCCGACGCGCCGGTGCCGCCGCCGCGCATCATCGACGCCGTGCTGATCGAACGCGGCCAGGCGCGCTACGACATCTTCTGCACCCCCTGCCACGCCGACAGCGGAGACGGCGAGGGCATGATCGTGCAGCGCGGCTTCCCGCATCCGCCGAGCTTGCATTCCGAGCGCCTGCGCCACGCCCGCGCCCAGGTGTTCTACGACGCGATCACCTACGGGCACGGCGCCATGTACAGCTACGCGGCGCGCGTGCCGCCGCCGGACCGCTGGGCCATCGCCGCCTACATCCGTGCGCTGCAGTTCAGCCAGGCAGCGCCCGTCGCCAGCCTGTCCCCGGAGGACCGCGACCGCCTGGCGCAGGCTCCCGTCATGGAGGGTGCGCGGTGAGGCGGCTTGCCTGGGCAGGCGCGCTGGTGCTGGTGCTGATCTACGCAGCGGCGGCGCTGCTGGGCAGGCCGATCATGGCGTCCTACCTCGCGGCCTGGCTGTTCTGCCTGTCCGTGCCGGTGGGCGCGCTTCCCGTCGTGTGCGGGCTGGAACTGGCCGGGCTGGGCGGCTCGCTGCACACCGGTTACCTGCGCTGGCTGCTGCTGCTGATGCCGGTGGCGGCGCTGGCCGGGCTGCCGGTGCTGTTCTTCCTGCCCTCGCTCTACCCCTGGGTGTCGCACCCGTTGCACGGCTTTGCCGGGGCATGGTGGAGCCCGGTGCCGTTCGCCGTCAGGAGCGTGGCCTACCTGGCGGTGTGGACCGTGCTCGCACTGCTCAGCGCCCAGCCGCCGCAGGCCAATACCAGGCCGCCGCAGGCCAATACCAGGCCGCCGCAGGCCGCGGCCCGGGCGGGGCTGTGCTGCGCCGGGCTGGTGCTGCACGTGGCGGTGGGCACCCTGGCCGCGACCGACTGGATCATGTCGCTGACGCCGGGCTTGAACGCGGCCGGCTTCGGCCTGCTGGTGCTGGCTGGACAGTCCGCCCTGGCGCTGGGCGCGGGTGTGCTGCTGGTGCCGGCGCGGCCCGCCGGTGCTGCGCCGTGGCTGGTGACGGCCATGGTGGCGTGGGGTGCGATGCAGTTCACCCAGTACCTCATCATCTGGTCGGCCAATCAGCCTGGGGAGATCGCCTGGTACATCCAGCGCGGCGGCGCGCTCGGCGACGCGGCGTCCTGGGCGGGTGCTGCGGTCCTTCTGCTGTGCGTGGCGCTGCTCGGCCCCGCCTGGCTGGCCGGACGCCGCTTCGTGCTGGCGGGATGCGGGGCGGCGGTGGTTCTGGTGCAGATGGCCGCGACGCTGTGGCTGGTCACGCCCAGCATACGCGGCCGTTTCACGCTGGCTCTGCCCGACCTCGCCGTGCCTGTGGCGGCGCTGCTGTTCGCCGCCCTGGCCTGGTCGCTGCGGCCCCGCGCGGTGCCGGCATGACCGCGCCGCGGCGGCGCGCCGGGATACTCGAGTTTTTCATCGGCGCTGCGGCGGCGCTGGGCGGGGCGCGGCTGTTTGCATCCCGCGCCGGCAAGGCGAACGACCCGTTCGACGAGCGCGCCGGACGCGGCGCGCCGGGCGACGAACCGAGCGCTGCCGCCGTTTCGGCCGGGCACGAGCCGGCCGACGCCGACGCGCGCGACATCTTCCGCACGATGGCGATCTTTGGCGGTGTGGCGCTGACCTCGGTCGCTCTGATGGCGGCGCTGCTGCACGGGCTGCACCGGGCGGACGCCGCGCGCGAGGCGGGGCTGACCCAGATACAGCGCATCCACGTGACACCGCCCGAGCCCAACCTGCAGCCCGACCCGGTGGGCGACATCGCCCGGTTGCGCAGGCACGAGTACCAGCTGCTGCACAGTTTCGCCCGCATCGACGCCGGCACGGCCAGGATACCGATCGACCGCGCCATCGCCCTGATGGCCGGCCAGACGCTGGACCGGCCGGACACGCAGGGTGACGGGCGACAGCCGACCAGGGGAGACGGGCGTTGAGCGGAGACGGGTTGAGCGGAGAAGTGCGTTGAGCGTTTCGGGGAGCCCGGCCGAACACGCGCTCGCGCTGTGGCCGCCGGCCGCGAGCCATGCGGCCACCCATGTCGACTACCTGATCCTGGCGTTCACCGCGGTCACGCTTCTGCTGACGGTGCCGATCTTCCTGGCGATCACGTATTTCGCGCTGGTCTATCGCGCGAACCGGCGCGTCGATCGAACACACGGCTCAGACCGGAACGTGAAGCTCGAACTCTCCTGGATGCTGATCCCGTTCTTCCTGACCCTCACGTTCTTCGCCTGGGGCGCCCAGATGTTCGACACGGCCAAGCACCCGCCGGCCAACGCGCTGCGCATCGAGGCGATCGGGCGGCAGTGGATGTGGAAGTTCCAGCATCCCGGAGGACAGGCGGAGATCAACGACCTGCACGTGCCGGCGGGGCAGCCGGTGCTGGTCAACATGATCAGCCAGGACGTGATCCACTCGCTCTACCTGCCCTCGTTCCGTGTGCAGATGGAAACCCTGCCCGGACGCTACACCCAGCTCTGGTTCACCGCCAACCTTCCGGGCATCTACCGCTTGTACTGCTCGGAGTACTGCGGAACCGACCATTCGGTGATGGACGGCCAGATCACCGTGCAGAGCCCCCGCGACTACGAGCATTGGCTGAGCCAGGCGGGGTCGAGCCAGTCGCTCGCCGCCGGCGGCAAGCGGCTGTTCGCCAATTACGGCTGCACCGGCTGCCATGGTGCCGCGGCGACAGTGCGCGCGCCGATGCTGGCCGGGCTGTACGGGCGCCCGGTGCCGATGGAGGCCGGCGGCACGGTGACCGCCAGCGACGACTACATCCGCGACAAGATCCTGAACCCGGACCACAACCTGATTGCCGGCTACAAGCAGGTCATGCCGAGTTTCGCGGGCGTGATCCCAGAAGACGAGCTGATCCAGCTGATCGCCTACATCAAGACCATGCAGGAGCCAGGATCATGAGCCCACTCGACTCCCTCTACCGCGATCCCGACACCGCGCGCATCACGCTGGATCGGCCGGCCGACTACCTGCACGCCGAACATACGCTGCGCAGCTGGTTCTTCACCACCGACCACAAGCGCATCGCGCTGCTGTACCTGGCCTCGATCACGGGTTTCTTCGTGCTGGGCGCGATTGCCGCAGGGCTGGTACGGCTGTCGCTGGTGGTGCCGAACGGCGTCATTTTCACCAACGACACCTACAACAAGCTGTTCACCATGCACGGCGTGATCATGGTGTGGTTCTTCCTGATCCCGTCCATCCCTGCCACCTTCGGGAACTTCCTGATACCGCTGATGATCGGCGCGAAGGACCTGGCGTTTCCGCGCCTGAACCTGCTGAGCTGGTACGTGTTCATGACCGGCGCGCTGTTCACCATGGTGGTGCTGATCGTGGGCGGCGTGGATACGGGCTGGACGTTCTATGCGCCGTTCAGCACCACGTATTCGAATTTCTACGTGATACCGGCGCTGATCGGCGTGATCATCGTGGGCTTCAGCTCGATCCTGACCGGGCTGAACTTCATCGTGACGATCCACAAGATGCGCTGCCCGGGCATGACGTGGTTCCGCATGCCGATCTTCGTGTGGACGCTGTACGCCACGAGCCTGATCTTCCTGCTCGGCACGCCGGTGATCACGCTCGCGCTGATCCTGCTGGTGATGGAGCGGGCGTTCCACATCGGCGTGTTCGACCCGAAGCTCGGCGGCGACCCGGTATTGTTCGAGCACCTGTTCTGGTTCTACTCGCACCCTGCGGTGTACATCATGGTGCTGCCAGGCATGGGGGTGGTCACCGAGCTGGTGGCGGCGTTCAGCCAGAAGCGCGTGTTCGGCTACCGCTTCGTGGCCTATGCCAGCATCGGACTGGCGTCGATCACGTTCTTCGTCTGGGGGCACCACATGTTCGTCAACGGCCAGAGCCAGTTGGCGAGCACGGTGTTCTCGTTCCTGAGCTTCGCGGTCGCCGTGCCGTCGGCGGTCAAGGTGTACAACTGGACGGCAACGATCCACAAAGGGGCCATTCGCCTAGACACACCGATGCTCTACGCCATGGGGTATATCGGGCTGTTCGTGCTGGGCGGGCTGACTGGGCTGTTCCTGGCGACGCTGGCGGTGGACGCGCATCTGCACGACACGTATTTCGTCGTGGCGCATTTCCACTACATCATGGTGGGCGGCACCATGCTCGCCTTCCTTGGCGGCCTGCATTACTGGTGGCCGAAATTCACCGGCCGCATGTACCCCGAAGCCTGGGGGCGGGTGGGTGCGCTGCTGATCTTCATCGGCTTCAACGTCACCTTCTTCCCGCAATTCATCCTGGGCTATCTGGGCATGCCCAGGCGCTACCACGTGTACCCGCCGGAGTTCCAGCTGCTCAACGTGCTGTCCAGTGCGGGGTCCACGATCCTCGCACTCGGCTATTTCTTCCCGATGATCTACCTTGTCTGGTCGCTATGGTTCGGCAAGCGCGCGCCGGCCAATCCGTGGCAGGCCAAGGGGCTGGAGTGGACGACCAGCTCGCCGCCGCCCGCGCATAATTTCCTGGCCATCCCGCGCGTCGATTTCGAGCCTTACGACTACCCGATCAAGGCGCCCGAACGTGCCTGATGCCGTGACCGCGGAGGCGGTGGACATCGAACTCGCCGAGCAGTTCGTCACCAAGGAGCAGCAGCGCGACGTGGGCACGCTGGGCATGTGGGCCTGGCTGGTCACCGAGTTGCTGCTGTTCGCCGGGCTGTTCCTGTGCGCGCTGATCCTGCGCATCCAGTTCCCGGCCGACGTCACGCTGGCGACGACGCATCTGAAGTTCTGGATCGGCGCCACCAACACCGCCGTGCTGATCTGTTCCAGCCTGACGATGTCCGGCGCGATCGTGCTGTCCCGCCTCGGCTGGCGGCGCGGGATGCTCGGCTGCATGCTGGCCACCGCTTGTCTCGGCACGCTGTTCCTGGTGCTGAAAGGCTACGAGTACTACCAGGATTACGACGAGAACATGATGCCGTTCCTGGCGCGGCCCTACGCGCTCGGCGCGCATCCGTCCACGCGGCTGTTCCTCGACATCTACTACGTGACCACTGGGCTGCACGGCGTGCATCTGATCACCGGCGTGTCGATATTGCTGGTGCTGACATGGCAGGCGAGCAGGCCGCGGTTCCTGCAGATGCACCAGAACCGGATCGAAATCTACGGCCTGTACTGGCATTTCATCGATCTGATCTGGATCATCGTGTTCCCCGTGCTCTACGTGCTGAACCGATGACGCGGGAGGATCGCGCCACGCTGTGGCGGCACATGCGGGCGCCGGTGTTGTCCTTCGTCGCCCTGATGGCGTTGCTGGCGGTCAACGTGGTTCTCGGCGCCACCTTGCCGTTCCGGGCCGTGTGGGTGGCCGAAGCCGTCGTCGTCGTCTGCATGGTCCTGACTGTGCTTCTCGTGTCGATGGAGGTGTGGAGCGAGCCGCCGCTGGTCAGGGTGTTTTCCGCGCTGGGCTTTTTCTGGCTGCTGATCCTGTTCGGCATGACGCTGGTGGATTACCTGACCCGTTAGCCTTACGCCGGCTGCAACCTTGACTGCACCTGGGTGTTTGGGCCGTTCGCACAGGAGGCGCCGGTCATGGCATACGCGCAGCTCAAACCGATTTCCCAGCAGACGATCGTGCTGACGGGAGCAACGTCGGGCATCGGCCTGGCGACGGCCCGCCTGGCGAGCGAACGCGGCGCGCGCCTGCTGCTGGTGGCGCGCAACGAGGACGCGCTGAAGCAAGTCTGCGCGGAACTGACCGCGAAGGGCGGGCGGGCCGAGTACGCGGTCGCCGACGTGGCCGATCGTGCGCAGGTCGATGCTGCGGCCGCCCGCGCCGTGGCGTTGTTCGGCGGGTTCGACAGTTGGATCAACGACGCGGGCGCGTTCATCTACGGCGCCATCGAGGACGTGCCGTTGGAAGACCAGCGCCGCCTGTTCGACGTCGTCTACTGGGGCGTGGTGCACGGCATGCTGGCGGCCAGCGCGCAACTCAAATCCCGCGGCGGCTCCATCATCAACGTCGGCAGCGTGCTGGGCGAAATCGCCATTCCGTTCCAGGGGCCGTATTGCGCGGCAAAGTTCGCGGTGAAGGGATTCACCGAGGCGTTCCGGCGCGAGACGGAAGCAGCCGGCCAGCCGATCTCGATCACCCTGATCAAGCCCGCAGCCATAAACACGAGTTTCATGGAGCACGCCCGCAACGCGATAGGCTCGCCGGGAACCCGCAACCCGCCGCCTGCCTATGATCCGCATCTGGTGGCCCGCGCCATACTCCACGCCGTGGAGCACAAGATGCGGGACATCACCATCGGCGGCCTGGGCGGGGAGTCGATGGTGCTGGCCAACCGCGTTGCCCCTCGTGCGATGGACTGGATGTTCGCCACCTTCGGAAAGTTTGCCCAGACGACCGAACACAAAGGCGACCTGGCGCAGCGCGACAACCTCTATGAGGTGCGCGAGGATTTGCACGAACGAAGCACGCTGAAACCTTTCACGCGCAAGACCAGCCTGCTGCTGGAGGCGCAGATCAATCCGGTAGCGACCGCGGTTGCGGCCGGGCTGGGCGCGGTGCTGCTCGGCGCCGCTGCACGCCGCAGGCGATAAGAGCGGTCAAACAAGCGTGAAACACGAAGCGCGGACGGTGTCTGCGCGCTAACCCACAACACCCTGCAATGGAGCAAGTCATGGACGGCGACGCTGGCGGCAACAAGATGCACGAGATTTACCACACGGGCCTGCGCAACCTGCACGCGCTGGAGCAGATGGCGATAGAACTGACGGAACGTCAGGTTGAGCGGCTGGAAAACTATCCTGAGATGAAGGCGAAACTCCTGCAGCACCATCAGGAATCGAAGGAGCAGGCCAACCGCCTCGAGTCGATCCTGCAGCGCCACGGCACGTCGCCATCGGCCGTCAAGGGCGCAGTCCAGTCGGTGATGGGCAACGTCGCCGCAGCACTGCACGCTCCGGCGCCGGACGAGATCCTGAAGAACACGTTTGCCAACTTTGCGTTCGAGCATCAGGAGATCGCCTCCTACACAAGCGCGATCGCGATGGCCGAACAGGTGGGCGACACTGCCGCGATCCCGTTGCTCAAGCAGTCCCTGGCGGAAGAACAGGCGATGGCGAAGTTCATCGAGCAGGCAATCGTGCCGACGACGCAGAAATACATGTCTCTGGCGCAGGCCGGTCAGACGGCCGGCGTCTGACGATCCAAGCCTGGGGAAGCAATTCCCCAGGTTCTCTATGTGGCTTTCGGGCCGATGCCGCCCAGCGCGAAGGCTTTTGCCAGCGTTTCGGGATCGTCGAACTCCTCCGTGAACGTGAAGTGCAGCGGCATCAACGCCCAAGACAGCGCGCTTTTGGTGAAAATCTGAGCCAGCGGACGAACCCAGGCGTGTTCGTCCAGGGTCATAGGCCGAACCACGGTTATATCCGGCTGGCTTTCCGTGCGGGTGTGCGTCCAGCAGGCGCAGCCCGGGCAGGTATATCGCGTGCTCTGTTTTCCGCTTTCCGCGGTTCTCGTCCATTCATGCGGCACGCCGGCGGTCAGCGCGAACTGCTTGTCGTCCACCGGCATGCCGAGCGAGAAGGCGCTCGACGTGAAGTGCTGACAATCCGTGCAATGGCATGCGAAGACGAATTTCGGCGTGCCTGTCACACGGTAGCGTATCCGGCTGCAGCGGCAGCCGCCGAGCATCTCCGATGGGAACGTAGGTGCGGCCATGCTGTCTCCGGTGCTGCAGCTGCTACCAGCGGCGGTGACGTCCGAACGTGCCGCCGGGCTGGTCGATGATGTCTGCCCCGGCCGGTTCGTCCGGCAACGAGGGATGCACGCCGGATTGCGGCGCCGCCATGGTGTCAGGCTCGCCGATATCCTGGTTCGGGTTGTCCTCGCTCGGCGCAGGCGTGTCGGCCGCAAGCGCGCCGTTGACCAGGTCGGTGATGACGGCGACGGACACGTCGCGCGCATAGCCGTCCGCCTCGGCTTCGGCCAGCAAGGCCACGAGCCTCGGGCGGAAATACTGGTGCGGCGAGTCGGCCATCGATGCCCTTCATGTCACGGTATAGCGGCAAGCGGCGCCGGGGCAATGTTGGCGAGTACGGTGCCGGGTGAGGGGATTGAACCCCCGACCTTCGGTTTACAAAACCGCTGCACTACCGCTGTGCTAACCCGGCTGCCGCGTGACAGAACTAGACAAAGCGGGGCGGGCTGGCAAACTTGCTGGCAGGGTGAGGAAGGCCAGGGGCGCTGCCCCTGGACCCCGCTGGGATTTGGAACCCCAGGCCCCCAATCCAGAGGGTGTTATCGTCGCCAGGCCATTCCGCCATCTACCACCAGGGTGCCGCCGACCACGTAGTCGCCGGCGCGGGAGGCGAGATAGATGGCCGAACCGGCCATGTCCTCCGGCGTGCCGATCCGGCCGGACGGGATGATCTTGGAGACCTCGTCGGCGTGGTCGCGCGCGACCTTGTTCATGTTCGAGGCGAAGGCGCCGGGGGCGATCGCGTTGACCACGATGTGGTCCTCGATGAGGCGCAATGCCATGCGCTTGGTCAGGTGGATCAACCCCGCCTTGCTGGCCCCGTAGGAATAGGTCTCCTGGTGGCTGACAGAGACGCCGTCGATCGAGGCGATGTTGATCACCTTGGCCGGCCGGTCGCGCGTGGCGGCCGCGCGCAGGGCGCCGTGCAGCGCCTGGGTCAGGAAGAACGGCGTCTTCACGTTCAGCTCCATCACCTTGTCCCACCCGGTTTCGGGAAAGGTCTCGAACGCTTCGCCCCAGGCGGCACCGGCGTTGTTGACCAGTATGTCGAGCGTGCTCTCGTGCTTGAGGTAGCGCTCGGCCATGGCGCGCGCGCCCACCGCGCCCGACACGTCGGCCGGCAGCGGGATGCAGGTTCCAAGCCCGCTCAGGCGCTGTGCCGTCTCCTCGCACGCGCTGGCCTTGCGGGCGGAGACGTAGACCTTGGCGCCCGCGCGCAGGAAGCCTTCGGCGATCATCTCGCCGATGCCGCGCGATCCGCCGGTCACCAGGGCTGTGCGTCCCGCCAAGGAAAAGTAGTCGTTCATTCCATCCATCCCTGTTTGCGCGCCCGCGATACGGCCTGCGCCTGACGCTGCCAAGCCGGGTGCCGACGTGGTGAATTCAACGTCATGACGCCGCTTTCACCGCAGCGAGGATGGAACGGTCAGGCCTGCGTCTATATTGCAACAGGTCAGCCGGCGAATTTCGCTGCTCAACCGATTGGAGTGCCAATGATGACGAAGCGGACACCCTGGCGCGGCCGTGCCCTGGCCTTCACCCTGCTGGCCGGAACGGCGATGGGCGGCGCCATGACCGGCCTGTATCCTGCCGCGCACGCCCAGAGCGACCCGGGCGTGGTGCAACCCAAGCCGGGCGCCATCGAGCCAGGCCAGATCAGCCACCCGCTGCCCGATTTCGTGGGCCTGGTGCGCCAGGTGAAGCCGGCCGTGGTTTCCATCACCAGCAAGATGCGACCTGACGAGGATGAGGAGGGCCAGGGCGGCATGCCCGGCTTCGGCCACGGTCAGGGCTTTCCGTTCGGCTTCCCGTTTGCGATGCCCATGCCGCAGCAGCGCCAGCATCTGGTCGAGGCGCGCGGCTCGGGCTTCCTCATCGATTCGAACGGCACCATCGTGACCAACAACCACGTGGTGCGCGGGGCGACGTCGGTTTCCGTGACCCTCGATGACGGCACCGTGCTGCCGGCGCGCGTGATCGGGCGCGACAAGGCGTCCGACCTGGCGGTGCTGCGCGTTCGGGCCAACCACCCGCTGCCGTTCATCAACCTGGGCGATTCCAACGCGGCGCAGCCCGGTGCGTGGGTGGTGGCCGTGGGCAACCCGTTCGGCCTGGGCGGCACCGTGACGGCAGGCATCGTCAGCGCGCGCGGGCGCGACATAGGGGAGGGCAACTACGACAGCTTCCTGCAGATCGACGCGCCGATAAACCAGGGCAACTCCGGCGGCCCGCTGTTCACCCAGGATGGCAAGGTTGTGGGCGTCAACAGTGCGATCATCTCGCCCAACGGCGGCGGCAGCGTGGGCATCGGCTTTGCCATCCCGTCCAACACCGTCAAGAGCGTGGTCGCCCAGCTCGAGCGGTCAGGGCACGTCACCCGCGGCTATATCGGCGTGCAGGCGCAGGCGGTGAACGCGGCGATGTCGGACGCCCTGCATTTGCCGGCCGGCTCGACCGAGGACCGTGGCGCGCTGGTGGCCAGCGTGGAGCCGGACGGTCCGGCCAGCCATGCGGGCGTGCAACCCGGCGACGTGATCGTGTCGGTCAACGGCCAGCATGTGGGCAACCCGCGCGAGCTGGCGATCAACGTCAGCCAGGTCGTCCCCGGCAGCCACGCCAAGCTGGACGTGCTGCGCCAGGGCCACGACCAGACGGTCGACGTGACCGTGGGCACGCTGCCGTCAGACGGCTCCGGCCGCGGTGCGGCCCCGGCCGGCGGCGAGGGGCAGGGGCTCGGCGTGTCGCTGTCGGGGATCACGCCGAACCTGCGCCAGCAGCTCGACCTGGCGGACGGCACGCGCGGCGCGGTGATCACCGAGGTCAAGCCGGGCTCTCCGGCCGAGCAGGCGGGCCTGCAGCCGGGCGACGTGATCACCGGCGTGGGCGAGCATGCGGTGACCGGCACGGCGGACGCGACACGGGCGATCCGTGAGCAGCTCAAGTCCAACCAGGCCGTCGCCCTTCGCATCGTGCGCAGCGGCGAGAACCTGTTCGTCGCGGTCAGTCCCTCACAGGATGACCAGGGCGACTCGCAAGACGACGGCAACGGCTGATCCTGGCGGCCCCAGACCCAAAAAAAGGGGTCTGGGGCCGACTGGCCCCAGCGGGTCGAGGGCAGCGCCCTCGCCTTACTCTTATGCGTTCCCCACCGTAGGAAAACTATCCAAGGTCGTCTCCCGAACCAGCGCCGCAAACAGCTTCAGCGCGTCCGGTGCGCCCCGGTCCTGCAGCACGCCGCCGGAAAACTGGGCGGCGAACAGCTCGGCCTGTTCGGCCAGGATCAACGCGGCCCGGCGCATCGCCTGCTGGGCCAGCGCCGCCTGCAGGTCGTCCGGCAACGCCTGCCAGCCGCTTCCGGAGTGTTTCTTCATCAGCCCAGGATGAGGGCAAAACGTTAATTCCGGGTGCAGACGCGCCCACCCCCGCGTCAGGCCGGCCTGCTCAGCTCGTACAGCGCCACGGTCGCGGCTGCGGACACGTTGAGGCTTTCCATCGTCCCGCGCATCGCCAGGCCTGCAACCTCGTCGCAGGTGTCGCGCGTCAGGCGCCGCAGCCCGACGCCCTCGGACCCCAGCACCAGCGCCACGCGTCTGCCGGCGAGCTCGGTGCCGCGCAGCATCTTGGCATCGGCAGCCAGCCCCACCGTCCACAGCCCGGCCGCCTTCAGCGCCACCAGGGTGCGCGCCAGGTTCACGGCGCGGATCATCGGCACGGTCTCCAGCGCTCCCGACGCCGCGCGGGCCAGCGCCCCGGTCTCCTCGGGGGCGTGCCGGTCCTGCACGATCACGCCGGCGACGGCGAATGCCGCGGCCGAGCGCAGGATCGCGCCCACGTTGCGCGGGTCCGTCACCTGGTCCAGCACCAGCACAGGGCCCGGCCGCTCCAGCAGCGCGGTCAGCGCGGGCTGCGGCAGCGGGTCGGCCAGCACGGCCATGCCCTGGTGCACCGCGTCGCGCCCCAGCATCTGGTCCAGCCGGCCGCGGTCCACCCGCTCGTGCGATTGCGGCCAGGGTGGCGGCAGGTGCGCGGCCAGGGCCGCCTCTCCCTCCTCGGTCAGCATCAGGCGGCGCAGCCGGCGCTGCGGGTTCGCCAGGGCGGCGGCCACGGGATGCAGGCCATAGAGGTAGATGGCGCCGCCTGGCGCATGGCCGCGGGGTTCGGCCTCACCCCTCTGCGCGAACGGGCGTGCGCCCTCGTGCGGCGGGCGGGGCGGTCCGGCGGGCGCGTGCGGCGCGTGCCGTCCCGCATCGGGGCCTGGCGGGCGTTTGCCGGGCGGCCGGCCGGCCGGCCGGTTTCCTTGGGTCGGTGGTTTCATGGGCGTGCTATACAGGCCGGCACGGTGCTGGGCTACCGCGCGGGTCCGCCGTTTGACAACGCGCCTGCGACGGCATACGGCCGGATTGCCGGAGGGGTGCCCGAGTGGCTAAAGGGGGCGGACTGTAAATCCGCTGGCTTCGCCTACGTTGGTTCGAATCCAACCCCCTCCACCACCTCGTACATCGTCGTTCAGCCGAATTAGCGAAAATCCCGCGTCGGCACCTTGATGCCGCGCGTGTCCGGGATGCCGCGCGTGTCCGGTGCGCCGCCGTGTTTGGCCTCGTCGCCGCGGCCGGTGTGGAAGGGGAACACGTCGCGTGCGGCGACGCTGCGCAGCATGTCGGACAGGTCGTCCAGCCGTTCGGCGACAACGTGGATCACGCTGCCCTCGCGCTGCAGGCGGCCGTGGCAGGCGATCATGCCGGCTGACAGGATCAGGCGGCGCTGGGCGGCGAACACCGTGGGCCAGATGACCAGGTTGGCGTGCCCGGTCTCGTCCTCGATGGTGATGAACATGATGCCCTTGGCGCTGCCGGGCTTCTGCCGCACGAGCACGATGCCGGCGACGCTGACGCGCGCGCCTGGGCGCATGTGGGAGAGGTCGGCGGCGCGCACCATGCCGGCGCCGGCGAGCGTGCGGCGCAGAAAGCCCACCGGGTGCCGGCGCAGGCTGAGGCCGACGCTGCGATAGTCCTCCACCACCTCCCTGCCCGGCTTCATGGCGGCGATCTGCGTTGCGGGTTCGGCAAACTCCTCTGTGGCGAACAGCGGCAGGTCGGTGGCGGGAAGCGCGCGCACCTGCCAAAGCGCGTCGCGACGGGTCATGCGCAAAGGCGCGTCAGGCCGTGCCGCGTCGTCAGGCGCCAGGCAGGCGAAGCCGTCGGCCTGCACCAGATGTTCGAGCGCGCGGGTCTCCAGGCTGGCGCGGCGTCTCACCTCGGCGATGCTGGCATAGGGCGACGCGGCGCGGGCCTGGGCGATGCGGTCGCCTTCCGCCTTGGACAGGCCCTTGACCATGCGCAGGCCGAGGCGGATGGCGTGCCTGCGGCCGGAAGGCTCCAGCGTGCAATCCCAGGAACTGTCATTGACCGAGATCGGGCGCACCTCCACGCCATGCTGTCGGGCATCGCGCACGATCTGGGCGGGCGCGTAGAAACCCATCGGCTGTGCGTTCAGCAGGGCGCAGCCGAACACGTCCGGGTGGTGGCACTTCATCCACGAGCTGGCATAGGCGATCAGCGCGAAGCTGGCGGCATGGCTTTCCGGAAAGCCGTAGCTGCCAAAGCCCTCGATCTGCTTGAAGGTGCGCTCGGCAAACTCCCTGGTATAGCCGCGCTCGACCATGCCGAGGGTCAGCTTGTCGTGAAACTTGCTGACGCCGCCTGTCACCTTGAAGGTCGCCATGGCGCGGCGGAGCTGATCGGCTTCGGTGGCCGTGAAGCCCGCGCAGACCATGGCCACCTGCATCGCCTGTTCCTGGAACAGCGGCACGCCGAGCGTCTTCTTCAGCACGCCCTCCAGCGCCTTGGTCGGGTATTCGGGGCGTTCGAGGCCGTCGCGTCGGCGCAGATAGGGATGCACCATGTCGCCCTGGATCGGGCCCGGGCGCACGATGGCGACCTGGATGACCAGGTCGTAGAGCTCGCGCGGCTTCATCCGCGGCAGCATCGACATCTGCGCACGGCTCTCGATCTGGAACGTGCCGATCGTGTCGGCGCGCTGGATCATGCGGTAGGTGGCCGCGTCCTCCTTCGGCACGTCGTCCAGCGTGTGGTAGTGCTGGCCCCGATGCGCCGACAGCAGGTCGAAGGCGCGACGCATGCAGCCGAGCATGCCAAGCCCCAGGACGTCGACCTTCATGAACTGCAGATGGTCGATGTCGTCCTTGTCCCATTCGATGACCTGCCTGTCGGCCATCGCGGCGGGCGCGATCGGCACCAGCGTGTCGAGCCGGTCCTGGGTCAGCACGAAGCCGCCGGGGTGCTGGGACATGTGGCGCGGAAAGCCGATCAGCTCGCGCGCGATGTCCAGCGTCATGCGCAGGCGCCGGTCCGACGTGTTGAGGTTGAGCGCTGCTGCGTGTTCCTCGTCCACCCCCTCGGCGCTCCAGCCCCAGACCTGGCCGGCGAGTGCGGCGGTGACGTCCTCGGCCAGGCCGAGCGCCTTGCCGACGTCGCGCACGGCGCCGCGCGAGCGATAGCGCGCGACGGCGGCGCACAGCGCCGAGCGGTCCCGGCCGTAGGTCTGGTAGATCCACTGGATGACTTCCTCGCGCCGTTCGTGCTCGAAATCGACGTCGATGTCCGGCGGCTCGCGGCGTTCGGTGCTGAGGAAACGCTCGAACAGCAGATTGCTCTGCACCGGGTCGATGGCGGTCACGCCGAGCACGTAGCAGACCGCACTGTTGGCGGCACTGCCGCGGCCCTGGCAAAGGATGCCGCGCGAGACGGCAAACTGCACGATCCGGTGCACCGTCAGGAAGTACGGCGCATACTGCATCTGCGCGATCAGGGCGAGTTCGTGACGGAGCTGTGCCGATACGGCGTCCGGCACGCCGGCCGCATACTTGCCTGCCGCACCCTGCCAGGTGAGGTCTTCCAGCATCTGCTGGGCGGTGCGGCCGGGCATCGCCTCGTGCGGGTACTGGTAGCAGAGTTCGGCCAGGCTGAACCGGCAGCGTTCGGCGATCCTGCGCGTGCGCGCCACGGCTTGCGGGTAGCGTTCGAACAGCCTTGCCATGTCCTGCGGCGTCTTGAGGTGGCGGTCGGCATGTCGCTCGCGCCGGAAACCGGCATCGTCGATGGTGCAGCCTTCGCGTATGCAGGTGACCACGTCCTGCAGGATGCGCCGCCCGGGTTCGTGATAGAGCACGTCGTTGGTGACGACGGTGGCAACGCCCGCCGCCTCGGCCATGCATGACAGCTCGTGCAGCCGCACGGCGTCGTTCGGCCGGCGGCGCAGGGTGAGCGCCAGATGCGCGTCCGACGCAAAAACCCGTGTCAAGCGTTGCAGGTTTTCGCGCAGCGTGTCGTCCGCCTGGTCCGGCAGCAGGATCGCGATCAGGCCTTCGGCATGTGCGCCGACATCGTCCCAGCGCAGGCGGCAGACGCCCCTGTCGGCGCGGCTCTTGCCGATGCTGAGCATCTGGCACAGCCTTGCGTAGGCCGCGCGGTCAGTGGGGTAGACGAGCAGCGAGGCGCCGCATTCCAGGTCCAGCCGGCAGCCGACGATCAGCCGGATCTCGGCTTCCTTTGCGCGCTGGTGGGCGCGCGCTACGCCTGCCAGCGTGTTGCGGTCGGTGATGGCGATGGAGTCGTAGCCGAACAGCTTTGCTTGCGCCAGCAGCTCTTCCACGTGCGAGGCGCCGCGCAGGAAGGAGTAGTTGGAAGTGACCTGGAGTTCTGTGTACATCAGGCAAGCGCTTCTTTTTTGCAAAAAAGAAGCAAAAAACTTTTGTTCATTTTAGCCGAACATTCCGTGCAGGAACCATTGCAGGTCTCCTGTCTGCTCGTGTTCTCCGTCGCCCCTGCGGAACAGCCAGAAGCGCTGCCCGGCCTCGTCCTCCACGCGGAAGTAGTCGCGCACCGCCCAGGTTTCGGCGTCGTCACGCCACCATTCGCCGAACACGCGCTCCGGCCCGTCGGCGCGGCGCACGCGGTATGGACGCTTGCGCCAGGTGAAGCGCACCGGCGCGTGGTCGGGCAGCAGGGCCACCGCGTCCACCCGGCAGGGCGGGGTGAACAGCCGGGTCGGCCGCGGCAGGCGATCCGGCCAGCCGGCACCCTCCGCGCCGGCCAGCGGCCGTATCGCGCGCAGGCAGCGTTCGGGCACGTCGCTCTGCACCGGCTGCATGCGGAAGATGCGGTCGGGGCCCAGGCGGTTCATCAGCATGTCGATCAGGCCGGACAGGTCGGGCGCGCGCGACGGCACGCAGAGTTCCGAGACGTCCTGGCGTGCACCGAGCGCGCTGGTGAGCGGCGCCGACAGGCAGACGGAGTCGATGCCGAAACCGGGATCGACCGTCTCGATCTGCACGCCCAGCAGGCGGGTCAGGTGGGCGGCGTCGCGCGTGGGCTGGGCGGTGCCGACGCGGATGGCCTGGGCCACGCCGTCCACGCGCTGGAACACCAGATCGAGGCGTGAGGCGCCAAGGCCGCGTTGCTGCAGCTTCTCGCACAGGCGTTCGGCGAGCAGGGCGGTGATGCGCGCCAGATCCTCGGGTGTCGCCACGGGTTCGGGGAAACCCTGCCGGGTGCGCGGCATGTCGGCCGGCGCGGCGGGCTCGATCGGTTCGGGCGCGCTGCCCAGCGCCTGGTCCAGCCGGTGGAGCACGGCGCTGCCCAGGCGCTTGGCCAGCGGCGCGCGGGGGGCGGCCATCAGCTGGCCTATCGTGTCGAAGCCGAGCGTGCGCAGGGCGGCCAGCGCCTCGTCCGGCAGGCGCAGGGCGGCCGGCGGCAAGGAGGCGAGCGAGGCGCGCGCGCCGGGCGGGTCGATGGTGATGGGTGCTGCGGCGTGGCGGGCCAGCGCGTGGGCGGCGCCGGGCGTGTCGGCCACGGCGGCGCGGCTGGCGATGCCGGCGCCCGCCAGGCGGGCGGCCAGACCGGTCAGCAGATCCTCCTCGCCGCCGAACAGGTGGGTGCAGCCCGTCACGTCCATCCACACGCCGTCCGGCGGGCTGGGTGCCGCAAGCGGGGTGTAGTGACGCAGGCACCACGCGGCCAGGCGCTGCAGGGCGGAGGCGTCGCCGGCAAGGTCCGCCTCCTCGATGGCCAGGTTCGGAACCAGGGCCTGGGCATGCGCCACCGCCATGCCGGCTCGCAGGCCCAGGGCTGCGGCGCGCGCATCCACCGCCATCACCAGCCGGCGGGAGCCTTCGCGGGCGGCGGTCAGCAGGGGCGCCGCCTCGGCGTCATGCGACGCGGCGCGACGCAGCCGGTCGGTTGGCCAGCTCGGCAGGTAGAGCGAGACGACCCTGCGCATCACATGCCTCCATCATCCAGGTTTTTGGCGCCGCACCGCGGCAGCGCGTGAGCTCGACCTGCCAGCGGGCGCGCCCGATGCCCGGCACCGGCAGCGGCGAGGACGGCATCGGCGTCACGCACCAGCGGCTATAGGCGGCGTTGTGGCCGGCCTCCTCAGGCCGGCCCTCAGGCCGGCGCCGGAGGGCCAGCGCCATCACGCCGGTCTTCTCCGCCGCCAGGACCAGGCGGCGGGAGGCGGTCATCGGCAGGCGCGCGACCTCGCCCAGCACGGCCGACAGGCCCGGGTGGCGCAAAGCTTCCTCCATGACCAGCAGCACGGCGGTGTCGTCGTCGGCCACCGCGTGGATCACCCGGTCAGGGTGCAGGCCGGCACAGGCCAGGCCAGGGGCGAACACGTCCTGGCGGGTGGTGCACCACAGAACGGGCCGGCTCAGCACGGGCCGATCCAGCACGGGCCGGGCCAGGCCGGACTGCAAGCGGGCCAGGATGCCCGCGGCGAACAGGCTGGCTGCGGCGCCATGCACCGCATCGGGGCCGCCGCCGCTGATTTCGTGCAGGGCTGCGCGCGGCAGGCCGAGTTCCGGCAGGTGGCCGTCGATCTGGTCGATGCCGAACGCCACCGTCCCCTTGCCGCGGGCAGAGGGGCGTTCCAGCAGGCGGATGCGGCTTTTCAGCGCATCCAGTGTGGCGGGGGAGGACATGACGTTCGTAGTTTGTTCCCCCCAGAGGACGCCGTCAACCCGTGCTTGCCTACTTTGGGAAAGGCCGGCCGGACTCCTCAGGGCGACCATCTCACCGTCAGATGTGGCACAGCCCTGCCCACCACAGCGGCAGCGTGACGAATGACAGGGTGATCCCCAGCCCCACCATCAGCGTGACCAGAGGCGCGTTCAGCCCGTATTGCACCGCCACGATGCCGCCGCCGATCTGCGGTCCCATCGCCGCCTCGAAGATCGTCACCCGCGTGGTGTCGCCGGTGCGGTGCAGGGCCAGCACGTAGAGCAGCAGCAGCGCCAGCGGGCCGAGCACCAGCTTGAACGCCAGCCCGCAGGCCAGGGTCAGCCGGTTGCCGGCGGAGTTGCCCAGGCGCAGCTGCAGCCCCACCGACACCAGGGCCAGCGGGGCCACCAGGTCGCCGAGCCGGTGCAGCACGCCTGCCAGCCAGGGCGGATAAGGCAGGGACCCCGCCAGCAACGCCGCCAGCAGCGCCACCAGGGGCGGGAAGCCGGCCATGCGCATCGCCAGGCTGCGCCACCGGACGGCGCCGCTGGAGAACAGGCAGGCGGTCGCGATGCCCGCCGTGCTCAGCACCAGGTAGGTGCCGAACTGGTCGATCAATATGCCGGTCGGCACGTGCCGGGCGCCGTAGAACGTCTCGATCATCGGCAGCCCCACGAACGAGGTGTTGCCGAGCCCGGTCGTCATGATCAGGGCGCCGGTGGTGGCCTTGGGCAGCCGCAACGCGCGCGCCAGGGCGATGAAAGACATCCCGCTCAGCAGGAACAGCAGCCACGGCATCAGGACCGGCCAGACCAGATCGGCGGTCAGCCTCAGCCCGTGCAGCTGCCCCAGGATCAGCGCGGGCAGGGCCAGGTTGATGATGGTGCCGTTCAGGGCGGCATGGGCGTTGTCCGGCACGCGCCCCGACGCCCTGAGCACCATGCCCGACACCAGGCAGACGAAAAGCAGCGCGATGTTGGTCATCGTGGACGTCCGGCACCGCACAGGCCCAGTCCCGCCGGCCGGCATCTGAGACCACGTCACGCCGGCCGGCACATCTTAAGAGGCCTGAAAACGCCTGAAGCGATCTGAACGGCCGCGGCCGGGTCAGTGCGCGGGCAGGGGCCCGCCCGTCGTGCGGTCACGGCCGCCGGCAAGCAGCGGAAGCGATGCGGCGCACATGCCCAGCATCGCCCAGAACGCCCCCGACCCGAAGCGGCCGTAAAGGCTGCCCGACAGCAGCGTGACCAGCGCCGGCGTCGCCCCCATCGCCACCGTCGCGTAGAAGGCCTGGGCGGTGGCGGCCAGACGCGACGGCACGGTGCCGGCGATGACCTGCATGCATGTCAGGTGGAGCAGCGCGAAGGTCAGCCCGTGCAGCGGCTCCACCAGCGCCATCCAGCCGAAGCGCGCGGTCAGCGCGGCCGTGCCCCAGCGCAGCATGCCGGCCAGGGCAGAGACGGCGAACGCCCCCCTGGT
This sequence comes from uncultured Acetobacteraceae bacterium, assembly GCA_937873095.1. Lineage (GTDB taxonomy): Bacteria > Pseudomonadota > Alphaproteobacteria > Acetobacterales > Acetobacteraceae > BOG-908. The sequence continues at coordinate 33,479 of CALMVI010000024.1, forward strand.
GCCAAGAAGCCGGATCAGCGGCGCGCCGGCCAGCGTGAACACGACCACCTCGCTGGCCACCGACAGCGCCCACAGCACGCTGCATTGCGGGGCCGACAGCCCGGCCGCCCGCCAGCGTATCACCTCGAAACCGTCATGCAGGGCGTGGCTGCCGCCGATCAGCGCCACGACCAGCATCAGACGGCCGAACGTCGGCACCCGCAGCAGATCGACCATGGCATTGCCGGACGCAGCACCCGCCCGGTCGGCCCCCGCCTGGTTCGCCCCAGCCTGGTTCGCCCCAGCCTGGTTCGTTTCGGCCTGATGAGCGCCAGCCTGGTCCGACACGCCGCCCAGGCGGTCCGGCACGGCGGCGGCGGCGCAGGCGGCCAGGGCAAGCAGCCCGGCGTTCAGCCAGACGACCACGCCCAGCCCGTGCCGACCGACGAGCTGGCCGGAGAGCAGCGTGCCGGCGATGAACGCCGCCGACCCCGCACCCCTGACCCAGCCATAGGCAAAGCCGCGCCCGGCGCGGGCCGATCCCAGCGCCAGGGCGTCGGCCACCGGCGTGAGCGGCGCCAGCACGGCTGCGTGCACCAGGCTGACCGCCAGAAGCAGCGCCAGCCCGCGCGCCGGCACGTAGCCCAGCGCGACCAGGGCGGCCGCCGCGGTGAACCCGGCCAGCACGACCGACGGCCGCCCGCCGCGGTCGGCCAGCCGCCCGCCGAACGGGCCCGCCGCCAGCCGTATGGCCGTCCCCCCGGCCAGCACGATGCCCACGGCGGAGGAGGTCAGGCCGTCCTGTTCCAGCAACCCGGGCATGAACGGGGACGCAACGCCGAAGGCCGCGAACAGGGCCGCGTACAAGACCAGGAAGCGCGGGAGGGCCGTGCCGTGTGTCACCGCTGGAGCAGATCCCGATCAGACGGAATCGTCTGATCGGGTGAGGATGCCCGCGGAACATGCTCTGGACAACGGCGCGCGGGGTGGAACGTTGCGCCTCGCGACCCGGCCGGAACTGCATACGGGGTTATGCCTTGCAGACGCCATGGCGAACCGCCCCAACGCCTCCGTCGCCTTCATCCTGGTCACGCTCGGGCTCGATGCGCTCGGCGTCGGCATCATCGCGCCGATCGTGCCGGGGCTGGTGCGCACGCTCGCTCATCTGTCTCCGGCGGGCGCCGCACCCTGGGTGGGCGCGCTGATCGCGGCCTATGCCGGCGTGCAGTTCTTCGCCTCCCCTCTGCTGGGCGAGCTGAGCGACCGGTTCGGGCGGCGGCCGGTCATCCTGGTGTCCGTCTTCGGCCTGGGCTGCGACTACGTGATGCTGGCGCTGGCCCCCAACCTGTGGTGGCTGTTCGCCGGCCGCCTGATCGCCGGGGCAACCTCGGCGAACGTCGCCGCCGCAACCGCCTACATCGCCGACATCACCGCCGAGGACGACCGGCCGCGACTGTTCGGGCTGATCGGCGCCACGTTCGGTGCCGGCTTCGTGGTCGGCCCGGCGCTGGGCGGGTTCCTCGGCGCCTACGCGCTGCGCCTTCCCTTCGTGGTGGCGGCAGGGCTGTCCTTCATTAACGTGTGCTTCGGCCTGTTCGTGCTGCCCGAAAGCCTCAAGCAGGAGAACCGGCGCTCGCTGACCTGGAGCCGCGCCAACCCGTTCGGCCTGCTGCGCTTGGTCAGCAGCCGTTCGTTGGGCCGTCTTGCGATGGCCTGGTCGTGCACCTGGATCGGGCTGGGCGCGGTGCAGAGCAGCCTGGTGCTGTTCACCGGCTACCGGTTCGGCTGGGGACCGCAGCTGAACGGCGCGGTGCTCGCCGGGGTGGGGCTGAGCCAGGCGCTGGTCGAGGGCTTCCTGCTGCGGCACGTCACCGGCCGGCTCGGCAACCGGCGCACGGCCGTGCTGGGCTATGTCTGCGGCGCGCTCGGTTACGGCTTCCTGGCGCTGGCCATCGCCGGCTGGTTCGTGGCGCCGGCGGTGCTGTTCATCGCCCTGGGCGGGCTGGCGACGCCTTCGGTCCGCGCCATGGTGTCCGGCAAGGGCGGCGTGGACACGCAGGGGGAGATGCAGGGCATCCTCTCGGCCGTGGAAGGAGTGACGGCGGTGTTCGCGCCGTTGCTGACGGCGGGGCTGTTCTACGCCTTCACCATGCATCTGACCCCGGTCAGCTTTCCGGGCGCGCCGTTCGCGTTGGCGGCCGGCGCCGCCCTGGTGGCGTGCATGCTCCTGCTGCGGAGCTGAGCCGGCGATTAGGAGGCCACGTCGGCCTGTCGCGACTGGGCTACGGCGCCGGCCGGCACGGGGCCGGGCGTGGCCGGCCGCACCATGTCGGTCAGCTTGGCTGCAACCGCGCCGGCGAGCATCAGCCCTGCCATCGGAACGGCCGTGCCGTCCGTCAGCCAGCCGACCAGGAAGCCGCCGCTGGCGCCGATGGCGAATTGCAGCATGCCGAGCACCGCCGAGGCGCTTCCTGCATGGGCCGCATGGCGCCGCAGCGCGCCCACTGTAGCGGTGGGGTTGAGGAAGCCGGTCAGGCCCTGGGTCAGCGCCAGGAACACGCCCAGCCACAGGGCGCGCGAATCGACCACGGCCAGCCCCAGCACCACGCAGGCGAGCGCCAGGTACAGCGTGCTCGCGCGTGCCAGAGTGCCGTCCAGGTCGAGCCGCGCCACCACCCGCATGTTGAGCTGCGAGGCGGCGATGTAGGTGGCCGCCACGCTGCCGAACACCAGCGCGTACTGCGCCGTGGTGAAGCGGTAGTGCTGGATGAACACGGTGGGCGAGCCGCCGAGATAGGCGAACAGGGCGAAGGCGTAGAACGACATCATCAATGCGTGCGTCAGGAAGCCACGCTCGGTCAGGATGAGGCGGTAGCGGCCCAGCATGGCCGCCGGGTGGAGCGCCGAGCGCGCCGCGGCCGGCAGAGTGTCTGGCAGCGCTGCCGCGGCCGACAGCAGCGCCAGCGCACCGTAGCCCATGTTGATCCAGAAGATGCCGCGCCAGCTCGCCACCTGCAGCACGGCGCTGCCGAGCGAGGGCGCCAGGATAGGGGCCGCACCCAGCACCAGGATGAGGCGCGACAGCAGACGTGCCGAGTCGTGGCCCTCGCTGATGTCGCGCACGATGGCGCGCGGGATCACCATGCTGGCCGAGGCGCCGATGGCGGTGGCGAAGCGCCATGCCGACAGCGCGGCGATGCTGCCGGACAGCGCGCATCCGGCAGAGCCGAGGGTGTAGAGTACGGTTCCGGCCAGCAACGGCCGCCTGCGGCCGAACCTGTCGGCGAGCGCCCCCTGGACCAGCTGACCGACCGAGAGCCCCAGCACCCAGGCGCCCAGCGTCAGCTGCGCGCTGCCTGCCGGCGCGTGGAAACTCGCCTCGATGGCGGGGAAGGCCGGCAGGTACATGTCGGTCGAAACGGGTCCGACCGCCTGGAGGAAGCCGAGCAGGACCGGCAGCCAGGCCGGGATGCGGCGCACGGCTACCGGCGCGCCAGCGGCGGCACGAAAACCGGGGCGGTGTCCCATGGAAACAGGATCCAGGTGTCCTGGGGCACTTGCGTGACGTAGCTGCCCGTGGCCGGCAAGCCCGCCGGCTTGGCGTACAGGCAGGCGAAATGCGCCCGCGGCAGCAGGCCCCGCACCAGCCGCGCGGTCACGCCGCTGTCGACGAGGTCGTCCACGATCAGGAACCCGCTCCCGTCGCCTGCCGCGTCCGGCGTCTTGAGGACGATCGGTTCGCCCCTGGTGCCGGCTTCCCCGGCATAGGTGGCAATCGAGATCGTCTCGACCAGCCTGCAATCCAGCTCGCGCGCCACGATCGCCGCCGGGACCAGGCCGCCCCGGGTGACTGCCACGATGCCGCGAAACGGGCCGCGCGGCACCAGCAGGCCGGCGAGCACGCGGGCGTCGCGGTGCAGCTGGTCCCAGGTGACGGTGGTGGTGGCGGCAGGCATGATCGCTGTCTTGGCCGTGCCCTGCACGGTCAGTACAGGCGGCCGCCATCGGGCAGTTTGAAATCCGGCTTGATCAGCACGACCTCGCCGTTCTCGTCGGGCAGGCCCAGGGTCAGGACTTCGCTGGTGAACGGCCCGACCTGGCGCGGCGGCAGGTTGACCACTGCGCAGACCTGCCGGCCGATCAGCTGGTCCACCTTGTAGTGTACGGTGATCTGCGCGCTGGACTGCTTGACCCCGAGCGCCGGGCCGAAATCGATCCAGAGCCGGATGGCCGGCCGCCTCGCCTCCGGAAACGGCCGCGCATCGGTGATGGTGCCCACACGGATGTCCAGGCGCTCGAAATCGGCAATCTCGATCATGGGCACTGCATAGGGGGTTCGCCGCGGTTGGAAAAGCGCCCGCCGCGCACACCCGCCGCGCGCGCCGGCCGCGCATCTTGACGCGCCCGGCCGCGTGCCGCGCATAAGGCGCATGCGTTCCGTCCTGATGGCCGAGGTACTCCGTGGCGCGGAAGTGGAATCCTCGCACACCGGCGCTTTCGCCGTCGCCGACGACGCTGGCCGGCTCGTGCTGTCGGGCGGCGATGCCGACCGTGCGGTGTTCCCGCGCTCGGCCATCAAGGGGCTGCAGGCGTTGCCGCTTCTGCTGTCAGGAGCCGCCGACCGCTACGGGCTGACCGGCGCGGAACTGGCGCTGGCCTGTGCGTCCCATTCCGGGGCCGCTGCCCACACCAAGACGGCGGCCGCCATGCTGGCGCGCTGCGGCCGCGACGCGGGCTGTCTGGAATGCGGCGCGCAACCGCCAGGCGACGAGGCGGCAGCCAGGGCGCTGGCGGGTGACGGGGCGAGCCCCGGGCCGCTGCACAACAACTGCTCGGGCAAGCATGCCGGGTTCGTGTGCACCGCGGTCGCCGCCGGGCACGATCCCGCGGGCTACGTGTCGCCCGACCATCCGGCCATGCGCGAGGTGACCGCGTGCGTGGCCGCGGTCACCGGGGTCAAGCTCGACTGGCAGGACCCGGCCGTCGACGGCTGTTCGATCCCGGCGTACCGGATGCCGCTTGCCGCGCTGGCGACCGGTTTTGCCCGTTTCGCGACCGGCGCGGGGCTGCCGCAAGGATTCCGCGACGCTGCCGCCCGGCTGCGAAGGGCGGTGGCGTGCAACCCTGTCATGGTTGCCGGGGAGGGGCGCTTCGACACGCTCGTGGCCAGCGCGTTGGGCGAGACCGCCTTCGTGAAGGTTGGCGCGGAGGGCGTGTATTGCGCAGCGCTCCCCGGCAGGGGATTGGGCTTCGCGCTGAAATGCGACGACGGTTCGGTGCGCGCGGCCGAGGTGGCGGCAGCCTGCCTGCTGCGCCGCCTGATCGGCCCCCAACCGGTCCTGGACGGGCTGGCCGCGCCCGTGCTGCGCAACCGGCGCGGCATCGAGGTGGGGAGCATACGATGCCCGATCGTGTAGGGCAGGAAGCGGCCGTGGCGGACGTGCGCGGTGTGGTCTGCAAGCTTGCGCGCGCAAGTTCTGCAGTGTCGCGGCCTGTCGTGACAGACCGTGGCAAACTCGCCATGATAGGCGGCGGGGCGAGCGGTTCGCCCAGCCGAGGCAATCACGAGCGGCCATGTTGAGTGGCGGGAGGTTGAGGCAGTGAAGCGACCCAGGCTTGGCCGCCCCGCGGCCCCTCCAGGCTTGCCCCTGATCCCCCGGATGTTCGCCGTCGTGGCGGCGGTCCTGCTCGTCGGCTCGATCGCGCTCGCGTCCCTGGTGCCGGCCGACACGAACCTGCGACAGGCGATCAACGCGATGGACGGCATGGCCATCGAGCATGCCCAGCACGCGTTCGTCGGCGTCTTCGGGCGCGGTTTTTGGGAGGCCATGCTGGTGCCGCTGCTGGTCAGGCCGGTGTGGATGATCCCGGTTTGCCTCGGGCTGATCTGCGTGGGTGCCGCCGTCACCGCGCTGACCCAGGCATCCCCTCGCCCGAAGCAGCACAGGAGCTAGCAGGCTGCGAGGAAAGGCCAGGGCGTTCAGGCTGTGAATCTGTTGGTTAAGCTTGGGGCTCTGCCCCAAACCCCGCCGGGGGCGGGCGCCCCCGGACCCGCAAATCATCGGTGTTACTGGGATCCAAACGCCCGGCGTTTGGCGGGGCCTGTTGCGCCTTCGGCGCCGATAAAGTCATAGTCTCAGCGCTCCTGGCCTTTCTCAGCAGCCTGCTAGCGGTCCAAAGACGCGCGACCAGCCTGCCTGAAGCGCCATCTGCACGTCATCGAGCGTTGCGCCCACGCCTAGGTCCCGAAGGCTGGTCACCCCGTGCTCCCGGATGCCGCACGGGACGATGCCGGAGAAGTGCTCCAGCTCGGGGCTGATGTTGAGCGAGATGCCGTGCCAGCTGACCCAGTGGGTGATGCGGACGCCGATGGCTGCCAACTTGCTGTCCTTGCCCGTTGTCTCGTCCATCACCCAGACGCCGACGCGGCCCGCCCGCCGGCCTGCGTTCACGCCGAACTCAGCCAGCACGCTCATCAACCAGTCTTCCAGCGCGCTGACATAGGCGTGCGTGTCGCGTGCCGGCACCATGCCGTGCCGGAGCGTGAGGTCGAGCATGACGTAAGCGACGAGCTGTCCTGGGCCATGATAGGTCCACTGGCCGCCGCGCCCTGCCTGGAAGGTTTCGAAACGGTCCGGCTCGGCCAGGTCGGCCGGTTTGGCCGAGCTGCCCGCCGTATAGAGGGGTGGATGCTGGAGGAACCAGACGAGGTCACGCGCCGCGCCGGCACGGATGGCCGCGACCCGGTCGCGCATCATGGCGACGGCGTCCGGATAGGCGACAAGGCCCTGGCTGTAGCGCCATTCGGGCGCGCACGCGGTTGAACTGGTGTGGTGCATCGGCTATAGGCCGCTGCCTACCCGGCGGCCGTGGCGGAATGGTAGACGCGCAAGCTTGAGGTGCTTGTGGGGGCAACCTCGTGGAAGTTCGAGTCTTCTCGGCCGCATACCGCCATGCTTCCGACTGATAGCGTCGGTCTGCAACGCTTGCGGCCCTACCAGCCTGTCGAACTAGGTCGTGGAGCCTATAACCGTCCACGCTCGTCGCGTTCCGGCGCACGCTCGGTCGGGCCGTTGACGCTGACCGAATCGTCGAGGTTTTCGTCGAGGCCTACGACCTTATCGACATCGGTTCCATGCTCGATGTTGGTGACCGGCTGTTCGACGTTTTCGGCACCTATGCGGGTTCCTCCAGGGGTGGGCGGTCCTGCCTTGGGGTCGCGATGGTTGCCGGTGTCCTGTTCGCCATCGGTGTGGTCGACCGCGGTCTCGGTGTGGGGCTGTTTCATGGCTCGCCTTTCCAGGGATCGACAGCACAACGCCCGCCGCCGCCGCGGGATCGTTCACCCTGGTGAAAAGCTCTGCGTCAGGCTGCCCGCCACCAGCCGCCAGCCATCGACCATGACGAAGAAGATCAGCTTGAAGGGCAGCGACACCCCGCTCGGAGGCAGCATCATCATGCCGAGCGACATCAGCACGCTGGAGACCACGAGGTCGATGATGGTGAACGGCAAGTAGAGCAGGAACCCCATCTCGAACGCGCGCCTGAGCTCGCCGATCAGGAAGGCCGGAACCAGTGCCCGCCATGACGCATGGTCCGCGTCGCTCGAGGCGGGGAGGTGGCCGATCTGCTCGAACAGCGCGAGGTCAGGCGGGCGCAGGTTGCTCACCATGAAGTGGCGGAACGGCTCGGCTGCCAGCCGCAACCCGTCCAGCGGGTCCAGGCTCCCCTCCGTCATCGGCCGGATGGCATGGACCCAGGCCGCATCCAGCGTAGGCTGCATCACGAACAGCGTCAGGAACAGCGACAGCCCGATCAGCACGATGTTCGGCGGCGTGCCCTGAGCGCCGAGCGCTCCGCGAAGCAGCGAGAGCACCACGACGATGCGGGTGAACGCGGTGACCATGACGAGCAGGCTGGGCGCCAGGGACAGCACGGTGAACAGCGCGGTGATCTGCACCAGCCGCCCGGTTGCACCCGCATCACCCGCATGCCCCAGGTCGATGTTGACCGACTGTGCCAAGGCCAGACCAGGCAGCGCGCAGAACGCCAGGATGGAGAGGATGAGGCGCATCAGCCGTCTGCCTGTCTGAGCGCAAGCATGAGGTCGGTTGTGCCGCCGGTCAGGATCAGAGTGGACTGGCCGCCCGCCTCGACCAGATAGACGCGCCTCCTCAAATCCAGGGCGAGCGTGCCGCGCAGCGTGAGGCCGCCTGGCGCATCCGGTCCGAACGGGACCGCTTGCCGCAGACCTGCCGGCAGGAAGCGTGCGGACCGCGACGCGCCGAGGACGCGCGATGCCCCCACGATCACCAGCAGGATGACCGTCAGCCAGAGTACGGCCATCAGGCCCTGATGCAGGGGGAGCAGGGTCAGCACGGCAGGCCCGGCCGGCCGGCCGGCCGGTGCAGCGCCGCGGCGAGCAGATCCAGCTGGGCCAGGACGGTCTGCAGGACCGGCACCATCGCGCTGGCGTCTTCCGGCGCGAGGTCGAGCGTCTGGGCGCAGAGTATGCCTACCCCGTCGTCGATCCCCGTCATGTCCAGGCGACGGCCACCCCGCACCAGGCCGCGCGCCAGGGCGATGGTGCGGGACAGCCTTGCCGCAAGTTCCGTCAGGCGCTGGCGACGGCAGCACGTCAGGGGCGGATCGAAAGGCTGGGGTGAGTGCGAACGGGTGAGGGTTGCGCTGTCCATATGTCGATCTTGTAGCGAAATGGTTAGCCGATCGTTAGCCACAGGTTTAAGTTTTCTGCAACGTTTTCACGGCATCGTGCAGTCACTGGTTTACGTCTCGACAGGAGCTTTGGGATGATCGCGGCCGGATCGCAGGCTGGGCTTTTCGCGCTGGCCGAAAGCAAACTCGGCTGGATCGACGCGCGCCAGCGGGTGTTGGCGCAAAACATCGCCAACGCGGACACGCCGGGGTACCGCGCCAGGGACGTCAGCGCGTTCTCCGACATCGTGGGCGCCAGCGCGGTCGCCCCCGTGCGCACGAACCCGCTTCATCTTGCCGGCCTGAGCGAACAGTTCGGCACGGCCGCCGCGTCTTCCGAGCGCGCGCCGGACGGCAACGCCGTCAAGCTGGAAGATCAGATGACCAAAGTCGCCGATGACGAGACCGCTCAGGCGATGGTCGGCAATTTGTGGCACAGCTACATGGGCATGTTCATGACGGCCCTGGGGCATGGGAGCTGACGGATGGACCTTTCTCAAGCGCTCAGCATTTCTGCCGCCGGGATGGACGCGCAAACGCAGCGTCTTCGCGTGATCGCAGAAAACCTCGCCAATCAGGACAGCACCGGCTCGTTCCCGGGTGCCACCCCCTACCGGCGCAAAAGTGCGGTGTTCGAAGCGGCACTCGATCAGTCGACTGGCGCCGAGGCCGTGCGCGTCAAGGCGATCATCCCGGACGCGAGCCCGTTTCCGCAGAAATACGACCCGTCCAACCCCGCAGCCGATCCGACCGGCTACGTGCGCATGCCCAACGTGAACAGTTTCGTCGAAATGATGGACATGCGGGAAGCGGAACGGAGCTACAGCGCCAACCTCAACGTCATGCAGGCATCCCGCTCCATGCTTACCCGTGTGATCGACCTGCTCAAATGACGATGCCAGCTTTGCACGCCGTCCAGGCGCTGTCCGCCTACCGCGCCGTCGACTCTGCCGCTCCGGAGGCGGCCTCGGCCGGAGGCGCCGATTTCGCGAGCATGCTCTCCAGCAGCTTGGGCAGTGCGGTCGACACCGGCCGCCAGGCTGAGGCGCAGGCGATGTCGGCAATCGGCGGCGGCGGCGACCTGACATCGGTCGTCACCGCCGTTTCCCGGGCCGAGCTTGCCTTGCAGACCACCGTTGCCGTTCGCGACCGCGTACTGCAGGCCTACCAGGACATCATCAAGATGCCGATCTGACGGGGCCGGGGCATGCAGGAACTCGACGTTGCGGCAATATTGCACGGCGGCATGCTGGCGGCGCTCAAGATGTGTGCGCCGCTGCTTCTGGCGGCTTTGGCGGCAGGCCTGGCAATCGCCATCGTCCAGGCTGTCACGCAGATCAGCGACTCCACCATCTCCTATTTGCCCAAGCTGGTGGCGACCGGTGTTTCGGCCTGGGTAGCCGGTCCGTTCCTGTTCCATGTGCTTGCCGACTACATGCATGACATGGCCGACAAGATCGTGGCAGTCGGCGGACAATAGAGCCATGCCAGCGGCGGCCGGTGCGGCAGGAATTTCGCACGAACTCCTCGCCCTGGCGTTCACGTTCATGCTCGTGCTCTGTCGCAGTGCCGCTGCTGTCATGCTGCTTCCCGCCTTGGGGGAGAGCGAGCCGCCGGTAATGCTGCGTGCCGGATTGGCGGTGGGTCTGGCGGCGCTGCTGGTTCCTGTCGTGTCGGCATCCATTCCGCAGGAGCCTGCGAGTTTTCTGAGGCTTGCGGGAATGGTGGCGGTCGAACTGCTGGCCGGCGGGCTGATCGGGTGGCTTGCGCGCCTGCTCGTCCTGGCATTGCCGGCAGCCGGCCAGGTCGTATCCTTGATGATCGGTCAATCGAGCGTGCTGCAGCCCGATGCGCTGCTGGGCGCGCAGTCGGCGGTGTTCGGCAAGCTGTTCAGCATGCTGGCACCCGTCCTCGTCCTGTCCACCGGGTTGTACGCCTTGCCGCTGAGTGCGCTGTCCGACAGCTACGCGGTGTTTCCGGCTGGCGGCGGCATCTCCTCCGGCGACCTCGCGGAGACAGCGGTCAAGGCGGTGGGAGGCAGCTTCGCCCTGGCGCTTCGCCTGGCATCGCCTTTCGTGCTGTTGTCCGTCGTCTGGCAGGTCGCCTTGGGTCTGCTGTCCCGGCTGGTTCCGCAGATACAGGTCTATTTTCTAGCGCTGCCCGGACAGGTTTTGGGCGGGCTGCTGCTGGCCGCCCTGTTGAGTGCTGCAATCGTGCATGCGTGGCTGACCGCCGTCGGCGACGGCTTTGCGCATCTGCCCGGGCTGTGATCGAGCCGATGGCTGCGTTCATCTGCCCCGAACCGGTTCGGAGGTGACCGGACACCGTGTCTGAAGAGAAAACGCAAGCCCCGACCCAGCGCCGGATCGAAAAGGCGCGCCAGGACGGTGAGGTCGCCGTCTCGCGCGAACTGGCCATGCTGGCCAGCCTGTCTGCCGGATTGCTGACGGCCGTCATCCAGGGCGGCGACGGTTCGGCGGTCACCCATTGGTTCTCGGTCAGCCTCGAGCAGTCCCGCTTCGAGGGTGTGCAGACCTGGAGCGCAGCGCTCCGCGCCCTTATGCTCGCCACCTTGCCCACCGCGCTGGCGGCCATCGGCGGGTACGCTGCCGCGACGGCGCTGCAGACAGGGTTTCTCCTGCGCGGATCGGCGCTGCAACCCGATCTGTCCCGCCTCAGCCCGCTGGCGGGGCTGAAGCGCATGTTCGGTCCGAACGCGCTGGTTCTGGTGGTCAAGGCCAGCGCCAAGCTTGCCCTGCTCGGCGGCTGTTTCTACCTGGCGCTCGAGCGGATCCTCCCCAGCCTGCCGCTCACGCCTTTTCAGGAGCCGCAGGGCCTCTACAGCCATATCACGCAGCAGGGCTGGCGCCTTGTCCTGTCCATATTCGGCGGACAGGCGGTGATCGCCGGCGCAGATCTGGCGTGGGAGCGTTTCAGCCACGCACGCAAGCTGCGCATGAGCTTCCAGGACGTTCGCGACGAACACAAGGAGAGCGAGGGCAACCCCCAGATCAAGCAGCGCCTGCGTCAGCTTGCTCGCGCCCGTAACGGCCGCCGCATGATGAAGAAAATCCCCAAGGCGGCGGTCATCATTACAAATCCGACCCACTACGCGGTAGCGCTGACCTATGATCGCGGGTCACAGGGCGCCCCGCGAGTGGTCGCCAAGGGCGCCGACGAGGTGGCAGCCCGGATACGTGAGGCCGGACGTGAGCACCGCGTGCCGATCGTTGCTAATCCGCCGCTTGCGCGGGCATTATACCGCGTCGAACTCGACACGGAGATTCCGGCGGAGCATTTCAAAGCGGTGGCCGAGATCATTGCCTATATCTGGCGCATGCGCGCCCAGGCTCTGCGCCGATGAGGCTGCCCGATCTGCTGTCGCGCGGCGTACAGGCGAGCGCCATCGCCGAATGCCTGTTCGACGACGAAACAGACGGCGTCGCTCTGCTCGACACCCAGGGTTTCGTCCAGCGGGCCAATCAGCGCTTCGTCCAGCTGTCGGGCGCCGGCGAAGGCCAGCTCGCCTGGACTGCGCTGCCCCCGCAGAGCGCGACCAGGCTCGGCGATGCCTTGCGCGCGCATCGGCCGGAGACGGTGACGACGACCGTCATGCGCGGCAATGTGCGTCGAGTGCTGCGTCTGGCCTGCTTGGCCATCCCCGACCACGGCGCCCTGCTGCGCGTCAGCGATTACACCCATGAGCAGGATCTGGAGGAGCAGCTCTGCCAGTCGCAGCGGCTGCAAGCCGTGGGCGAACTGGCGGGCGGCATCGCGCACGACTTCAACAATCTGCTGACAGCCATCCTGGGCGCCACCGACGACCTGCGGACACGGTCCGACCGCCCGGCCGACCGCGACGATCTGACCCAGATACGCCAAAGCGCCGAACGCGGGGCGACCTTGGTGCGCCACCTGCTGGCGTTCAGCCGGCAGCAGACGCTGCAGCCGCGCGTCGTCGTGCTGAACGATGAGATCCGCCAGACATACGCATTGCTGCATCGCCTGATCGGGGCGCGCGTGGAACTCGAACTGCAGCTTGAGGAACCCAGCCGGCAGGTCCGCATCGACCCGACCCAGCTTTCCCAGGTGTTGATGAACCTCGCGGTCAACGCCCGCAACGCCATGCCGAACGGCGGCCGGCTCCTCATCTCGACCGGCCATCGGCTGATGTTGCATCCCGAGCCGTTCGGCGGCGAGCTTCTGCCGGCTGGCCGGTATGCAAGCCTCAGCGTGGCCGATACCGGCATGGGCATTCCGCCCGACGTTCTGCCGCGCATCTTCGAGCCGTTCTTCACCACCCGGCGCGACTCGGACGGCAACGGCCTGGGGCTCTCCACGGTCCACGGCATCATCAAGCAGTCGGGCGGCTACATGGCGGTGGAAACCACCCTGGGCCAGGGCACCCGGTTCGACATATTGCTGCCCAGGCATGAGGATCAGGCCGTGTGGCAGGCAGCGTCAGACCCCGCTCCGACCCGACCCGCGCGGCCGCCGGTCAGCCGCACGCTGCTGCTCGTCGATGACGAAGGTGCGGTGCGCCGGCTCGCCGAGCGCGTGCTTATCCGGTCCGGCTGGAACGTCGTGGCCGCTCCCAGCGCGGAGGACGCGCTCGAGCTGGTCGAGGGCGGCGGGCTTGGCGAGGCACTCGGCTGCGTCGTCTCCGACGTCATGATGCCGGGCATGGACGGTCCTGCCCTGGTCGGGCGCCTGCGCCGCATCTGGCCCAGCCTGCCGGCCGTGCTGATGTCGGGCTACTCGGACGCAAGCCTGCGCGAATCGCTGACCGCCTCGGACATCCGCTTCATCCCGAAGCCTTTCGCGATGTCGGACCTGACCCGCACGCTATCGGACATGCTGCACGAACCCGCCGGATGAGGCGCAGCACTCGAACTAAAAGTGAACAAAGCGCTTGTTGGACGGTCGCCGAGGGTTGCAGCTTTGTTCACATCCGTGACAGAGTGCGTGCAGAATGACGCGAAACTGAACGAAAACATTCGCGGCAAGGTTGAGCCGGTCGCAGCCGGGCAGGGAGCAGTCGATTGGCAGACAGGAACAAGGCGCTCGACGCGGCGGTCACCCAGATCGAGCGTGCGTTCGGCAAAGGCTCCATCATGCGCATGGGCGCCCGCACCGACGAGCAGATCGAGGTCATCCCGTCGGGCTCGCTGGGGCTGGACATCGCACTCGGCATCGGCGGCTTGCCGCGCGGGCGCATCATCGAGGTGTACGGCCCGGAAAGCTCAGGCAAGACGACCCTGGCTCTGCACGCCATCGCCGAAGCCCAGAAACGTGGCGGAACCTGCGCCTTCATCGACGCCGAGCATGCGCTCGATCCGATCTACGCACGCAAGCTCGGGGTGGACGTCGACAACCTGCTGATCAGCCAGCCCGATGCCGGTGAGCAGGCGCTGGAAATCTGCGACACGCTGGTGCGGTCCGGCGCGGTCGACGTGCTGGTGGTCGACAGCGTCGCCGCACTCGTGCCGCGGGCCGAGCTGGAAGGCGAAATGGGCGACACGCATGTCGGTCTGCATGCGCGGCTGATGAGCCAGGCGCTGCGCAAGCTCACCGGCTCGGTCAGCAAGAGCCACACCATGCTGATCTTCCTCAACCAGATCAGGCTCAAGATCGGCGTGATGTTCGGTAACCCTGAGACCACCACGGGCGGCAACGCGCTGAAATTCTACTCCTCGGTGCGCATGGAAATCCGCCGGACCGGCTCGATCAAGGATCGTGAGAACGTGGTCGGCAATTCCACGCGCGTGAAGGTCGCCAAGAACAAGCTGGCGCCGCCGTTCCGCGAGGTCGAGTTCGACATCATGTTCGGCGAGGGAATCAGCAAGGTGGGCGAGCTGATCGACCTTGGCGTGAAGGCCGGCATCGTGGAAAAGTCGGGCAGCTGGTTCAGCTTCGACAGCACGCGGATCGGGCAGGGGCGGGAGAACGCCAAGCAGTTCCTGCGCGACCACAAGGACGCCGCCGAGGCGATCGAGCGGCGCATCCGCGACCAGGCGGGCGTGGTCGCGGAAAAGATGCTGGTCGGGCCGGACGACGCAGAGGAGGCCGATGCCGCCGACTGAGCTTCAGGCGTCAGCGGTCGGCTTTCAGTCGTCAGAACAAGAGGACATGCCTGCCGATTCAGGAGCGTCGCTGTCGGAGGCCGACCAGGTGCTGGTCGGGGCAGCCCGTGCGGTCATCACCCGCCATTACCGCCCGTTCTGGCACATGGTGGCCGCCGCCCTGCGCTCGCGTGACGGTCGTATCTGGACCGGCCTGCATCTCGGCGCCACCGTCGGCCGGATGCAGGTCTGCGCCGAAGCCATCGCCGTCGGCCGCGTGATCCTGGAGGGCGACGGGACCATCGAGTGCGCGGTGGCCGTGCGCCATCCCAAGGAGCACGAGGCGCTGCAGGACATCGCCGTCGTTCCCCCCTGCGGCGCCTGCCGCGAGATGCTCACCGACTTCGACCCGGGCGCAAACGTCATCGTTCCCGGCCCTTTCGGCCTGACGCGGGTGCCGCTCGCCTACCTGCTGCCACTTCCCTATCAGCGATAGCGGGCACAGTCGTATTGTACTTCACAGCCGCGTCATCCCGGAACGAACCCGAAACACCAGCGTTCACCCGACCATGAAAGACACACCCAAGACCAGCGAAGCGGACGAGCAGGCGAAGCCGTCGTCCGCGCACACCACCGGCCAGCCGCACAACCCCAAGCAGCACACCAGCGAGGCCGATGCCGAAAGCTTGCCCTCGAACGCGGAAAAGAACCCTGACGACTGGACGACCGGCGGGGAGACGATGACCGGCGCGCAGGCATCCTACCTGAAGACACTGTCGGAAGAGGCGGGCGAGCCGTTCGACGACACGCTCACCAAGGCGGAAGCGTCCAAGCAGATCGACGCCCTGCAGGCCAGGACGGGCCGGGGCCGCAATCACTGATGCGGTGTTGAGAAGGCCAGGGGCTCTGAGGCGGTGAATGTATTGGCAGGAAAGCGGGGCTCTGCTCCGCACCCCGCCAAACGCCGGGCATTTGGATCCCGGTAATCTCACTTGTTTGCGGGTCCGGGGGCGCCCGCCCCCGGCGGGGTTTGGGGCAAAGCCCCAAGCTTAAACCTCTCTGCCTCCGGATCCCGCTAGGGCTTGAATCCCCAAGCCCCCAATTTCCACACAGCCGCGGGTGGAACGCGTCCTGCATGGCTGCGTCCGCTTCGTGCGCTTGCCCGCCGCCCGCCGCGCGGGCACATCACGCCGCGCGGCGCGTGAGGGCTGGCAGGAGGGTTCGTGGCTAGGATCAAGGTGAAGACGCCGCTGGTGGAGCTCGACGGCGATGAAATGACCCGGATCATCTGGGGGTTCATCAAGGACAAGCTCATACTGCCCTACCTCGATGTCGACCTGAAATACTACGATCTCGGCATCGAGTACCGCGACCAGACCGACGACCACGTCACCGTCGATGCCGCCAACGCCATCAAATTGTACGGCGTCGGCGTCAAATGCGCGACGATCACCCCTGACGAGGCGCGGGTGCGGGAGTTCGGGCTCAAGCGGATGTGGCGCAGCCCGAACGGCACCATCCGCAACATCCTCGACGGCACCATCTTCCGCGAGCCGATCATCT
>CALMVI010000025.1 GCA_937873095.1 uncultured Acetobacteraceae bacterium
GCCCTCAAACGGAGAACGCCGTCCGCCCCTCCGCCTGCCCGAACACAACGTAGTGCAGCAGCGGATCGATCCCCGCCGCCCTCACATCCGCATAAGCCGCCAGATACTTGTCCGTGCTGAACAGCGCCGAAGGGTCGCGCCCCTCCTTCCACCCATACGTCTCGTAATGGACCAACGGGTTGATATGCGCCGCCGCCACGTCCGGGTTATGCGCGAGGTAATAGCCGGTATTGAACCAGCCATCCGGGTTGAGCCCCTTCTCCCACCCTGTCGCGTCATAGCTCCAGGCTGCCTGGCCCGCCCCACTGATCCCCGTGGGAAGAAGGGTGGCGCCGAGTTGGCGGTCGTAGAAGGGGGTGTCGACCAGGGAGTCCGGCGCCGAGAAACCCCCGCTCTGATCAGGGTCGGACGCCGGAAAAGCACGGATGGAGTCGCCAGGCGGATGCGACTCGATATGGGCAAGCAGCGGGTCGCCGACGATGCTGACAGTATTGCCGAAAGTATTCCTCGTGGTCTCATTGGCGACGGTGCTGAACAGCAGGCTCGGGTCCCGGCCCTCCTTCCAGCCGAACAACTGGTAGTGCAGCAACGGATTCATGCCCGACGCCGCCACATCCGGGTTCTGCGCCAGATAATAGTTCGTGTCGAAATACTGGTCGGGATTGCGACCCTCATGCCAACCATCGTCGATGTAATGCTGGTAGGGATCGACCCCGGCGGCGGCGACGTCGGGGTTCTCGGCAAGGTAGTAGTTCGAGCCGAACAACAAACCGGCCGTAGGGTCATACGTATAGATGACGTCGACCCCCGCCCCAGCCTGCAGCGCCGCGCTGATCGACAGCGCCCCGGGGCCGTCGATGCTGGTCTGGCCAACGTCCGACAGGGTCAGCCCGGCCGCCGCGGCGCCCGTGAACGCTGCCAGGCTGGCCGGGTCGGAAAGCACGGTCGTCGCCGTCGCGCTGGCGCTATTCTGCAAGGTCTCGCCGGAGGCGCCGGCATCGTCGATCGTGCCGTCGAAGCTGTACAGCGTCCGGTCGGTCGTGACCGTCGCGGCCTCGCTGTCCAGCACGGTGCCGCCGGCGCCGACCTCGACGGTGGCAGCCTGTTTCACCCCAAGATAAGCGCTCTCCGAGTCGAGGTTCTCGGCTTGCAGCGTGGCGGTGCCGGTCGTGCCGATCGTCAGCGTCACCGCCTGCAACGTCCCCAGCGTCGGATCGAACCCGGCAACGCCAAGCGCCTGGCTCCACCCGGTGGTGGCCGACGCGACCTGCACATGCTGGCGCGGCCCGGTGATGTCGCCGGCGTCGAGCACGGGAGGCGGGTAAGCATTCATAACCGTGGTCACGTTGCCAAGCGTGCCGCCGCCTGTCTGCCCGCCCGTCGCCGCCGTCAC
This sequence comes from uncultured Acetobacteraceae bacterium, assembly GCA_937873095.1. Classification (GTDB taxonomy): domain Bacteria; phylum Pseudomonadota; class Alphaproteobacteria; order Acetobacterales; family Acetobacteraceae; genus BOG-908. The sequence goes on from CALMVI010000025.1 coordinate 1,394, forward strand.
CGACACCGTCGCGCCAACCTCGCTGCCGAACACCGCGCCGAAATTGCCCGGCGCCGATGCCATCACCCGCGCTGTCGCGTCCACAGGCAGCGTGATCGTGCCAGTCCCAATCAGCAGCGCCGCATCGGCCGAGGCAGCACCGCCCGCCGTATAGGTCACGCTCGCCGAATCTGCCGCAGTCGCCGGCAAGGCGAAATCCTGTGCAGCCGACCCCGTCGCGGCCGGCAGCAGCATCGACACATCCGTGCTCGGCCCCGCCGAAAGCAGCGTCGTCCCGGACGGCCGGCCAAGCTGCACCAGCGCGACATCAGCGCTGCTGAACGTGCTCGCCGCGCCTTCCAGGCTGTAAACCGACACCGTGCTGCTCAGCGTGCCCGCCAGCCCCAGCGTCACGGACTCTATGCCCGACGCCGGGTCGATCTGGTCGAGCGTAAC
>CALMVI010000026.1 GCA_937873095.1 uncultured Acetobacteraceae bacterium
GTGGTGGGGTGGGATGGCGGTCGGCTGTCGATGCTGCTCGCGGTGCTGGAGACGCGGTGCGGCGTAAGGCTGTCGGGATCGGACGTGTTCCTCAACGTGGCGGGCGGCCTGCGCATCACCGAGCCCGCGGCCGATTTGGCGGTTGCGGCAGCCCTGGTGTCGGCCGCGACGAACGCGCCGACCGATGCTGGCAGCGTGTATTTTGGCGAGGTCGGCCTGTCGGGCGAGGTGCGCCAGGTGTCGCAGGCCGATCTGCGGCTGAAGGAGGCGCAGAAGCTGGGGTTCGAGCGCGCGGTGCTGCCGCGGCGTGTGGCGCGCGGCGGGCGAGCGCCGGCGGGCGAGGGCATGCGGCTGGACGAGATCGGCCATCTCGCCGATCTGGCGGAGCAGTTCGCCGCCTCGTAGCGCCGGGCCTGAGCTTGGGGCTCCGCCCCAAACCCCGCCGAGGGCGGGCGCCCCCGGACCCGCAAGTACTTAAGATTACCGGGATCCAAACGCCCGGCGTTTGGCGGGGTGCGGGGCAGAGCCCCGCTCTGCCTGTTGCGCCTTCGTCGCCGATAGGCGCCGCCGCCAGGCAGAAGCTTTCCGGTGTTCTTCGACTGGGACAGTGCGGAGCTGAGCCAGAGGGGGCGGCAGGTCATCGCCGAGGCAGCCCAGGCCTCCTCCGCGCGCGAGCGCCTGGTTCGCGTCCAGGTGAACGGCTACACCGATGCGTCCTGCACGCCCGGCTACAACCACGGCCTGTCGGTCCGCCGGGCGCTCAGCGTGAGGGCCGAGTTGTTGCGCGACGGCATCAGGGCCGGCGAGGTCGGCATCCACGGACTCGGCGGAAGCTTGCCGTCCGTGCCCGCGGGAGCAGGGCCTGGCGGGCCGCATGCGCATCGCGTGGACATCGTCGTCCAGTCCTGAGCGCCGCGTCGGCGCAAGGGGGCGGCCTGCCGTCGCCGCACGGCTTGACGGCAACTATGCGGCCGCGGACTGACTGACCGGATGACCACCCACCGCATAGGCGTCGATTTCGGCGGCACCAAGATCGAGATCGTCGTGCTGGCGCCGGACGGCACGGTCGTGCTGCGGCGGCGCGTCCCGAACCCGCGCACCTACCAGGGCGCCCTGAGCGCGGTTGCCGAGCTGGTGCGCGCGGCCGAAGCCGATACGGGCCAGGATTGCAGCGTGGGCGTGGGCATCCCCGGCGCGATCAGCCCGACCACCGGACTGGTGCGCAACGCGAACTCCGTCTGGCTGAACGGGCAGGCGTTCGACCGCGACCTGGCCGCGGCGCTCGGCCGACCGGTTCGGGTGGAAAACGACGCCAACTGCTTCGCCCTGTCCGAAGCGGCCGATGGCGCCGGGCGCGGCTACGAGACCGTGTTCGGCGTCATCCTCGGCACCGGCTGCGGCGGGGCCATCGTGACCCAGGGCCGGCTGCTGCCCGGCCGGCATTGCATCGCCGGCGAGTGGGGGCACACGCCGCTGCCCTGGCCGGAGGGCTGCGACCTGCCGCTACGGCCGTGCTTCTGCGGCAATGCCGGCTGCCTGGAACGCTACGTCGCCGGCCCGTCTCTCGCGGCCGAATGCGACGGGCCGGGCCAGGCGGATGCGAGCGGCATCCCCGCGCGGGCGGCGGCGGGCGACGCGCACGCGGCGTCCGTGCTGGCGCGACACGCCGACCGGGTGGCGCGCGGGCTTTCGGTCGTCGTGAACATCCTCGACCCGGACGCAGTGGTCATCGGCGGCGGGCTGTCCAACATGGCGCATCTCTACGAGGTGGTGCCGGGGCTGATGCAGCGCCGCGTGCTGGCCGACCGGGCGGACACGCCGATCCTGCGCAACCTGCACGGCGACAGCTCCGGCGTCAGGGGTGCCGCCTGGCTGTGGCCCGCGACGCCTGTGTGAAGACGCCCGGACGCGCCACCGCTGGTCAGCGTGACCCTGCCTTGTGCACCGGCTCGAACCTGTAGGGGCTGTCGCTCTCCAGGTTCGGGTCCAGCGCCAGGCGATGCTCCAGCGGCGGAAACGCCCTGCTGCGGCAGTGCTGCCGGTCGCACAGCCGGCAGGACAGCCCGATGCCGACCGCCGCGTGGTCCAGGTTGAGCCCGTCTGCATAGACGATGTCGCCCGCATGGCCGACGTCGCAGCCCATGGCGATCACATGGGTCGGCGGAGGCTCGCCCCAGGCCGCGGCGGGACCCTCTATGCACCGGGCAAAGCACAGGAAGGTGGCGCCGTCGGTCAGCTGCGCCACCTGCACCCGCAGCGTGCCTGGGGTCGCGAACGCCGCGTGCACCACCCAGCGCGGACAGGAGCCGCCGTAGCGGGCAAAGGGGAAGCCGCCGGCGGAGAAGCGCTTGCTGACGTTGCCCGCAGGATCGAGCCGCAGGAAGAAGAACGGGATGCCGCGCGCGCCGGCCTTCTGCAGCGTGCTCAGCCGGTGGCAGGCCTGTTCGAAGCTGACGCAGAACCGGGCGGCCAGCGCGTCCACGTCGTGGCGCAGCAGCCGCGCGCTCTCCAGGAACGCCGTGTACGGCATCAGCAGGGCGGCGGCGGCATAGTTCAGCAGGCCGATGCGTATCAGCGAGGCGGCTTCCGGCGTGCTGGGCGCGATGCGGGACAGCAACGCCTCCACCATGTCGCGCGCCTCCAGCAGGATGATCTGGAACGCCATGTGGAAGCCGCGGCTTTCACGTGGCAGCTGCTCCGACAGGGTCAGCGTGCGGGTTTCCGGCTCGTAGCGGCGCAGCGCGTCCTCCATCGGGCCGACGCGCACGCTGACGTGGTGTTCGCGGCGCAGGCGCTCGGCGATGGCGTGGTTGGTCTCCGCGGGCGTCGCGTTCAGCGTGTTGGCGATGCCTTCGGCCGCACTCTCCAGCTCGGCAAAGTAGTTGCCGCGCTCGTGGAACACGTCGCGCGCCTCCTCGTTCGGCAGCAGGATCCGCCGGCCGGAGGGCAGGGCAAGGCCGCTGGCGTCCTCGCGCGCCACCCGCCAGGCGCGGTAGAGCGAGAGGATGCCGCGCGCCGCGTTGGGGTTGGCGGCGACCCCTTCGATCTCGGCATCCGGGATCGCGTCGGCGCCGAGACTGGGGTCGGAGAACACCTCGCGCAAGCCGGTCTCCAGCTCGCGCTCCTGCGCGCCGGACAGGGCGGCCAGGTCCACCCGCAGCATCTCGGCCAGCTTGATGATCAGGCTGGCGGTGACGTTGCGCTGGTCGTGTTCGATCAGATTGAGGTAGCTGGGCGAAATGCCGAGCCGGCCCGCCAGGGCCTGCTGCGAGAGACCCTGTTCGGTGCGGAGGCGGCGGACGGTGCGCCCGATGAGTGGCCTGGCCATTTACAACATTTACAACTTTACAGCCTATCTTGTCAGCATCGACACAGGATAATCGCCGATGCTGCACCTGCGAACTATCCTCCGACCGCCGCTGGGTCGATATCGGCATCACACCGCCTGAGACTCTGAGGATTTTGCAAGCATGACGCACCCCCAAGCAAATTTGTCACCCGAGGGCATGTCCGGGGGGTTGTCCGCCGCGATCGGCCGCTCCGCCTATCAGGAGCACACGGCCAAGGCCGGCGCCGTGATCGAGGCCAGGAAAGGCGCCTGGACCGGCATCAATGCCGAGTCCGTGGCGCGGATGCGCCTGCAGAACCGCTTCAAGACCGGGCTCGACATCGCGCGCCACACCGCCGCCATCATGCGGGAGGACATGGCCGCCTACGACGCGGATTCCTCGCTCTACACGCAGTCGCTGGGCGCCTGGCACGGCTTCATCGCCCAGCAGCAGATGATCGCGGTGAAGAAGCATTTCGGGACCACCAAGCGGCGCTACATCTACCTGTCCGGCTGGATGGTGGCGGCCCTGCGGTCCGAGTTCGGCCCGTTGCCCGACCAGTCCATGCACGAGAAGACCTCGGTGCCCAAGCTCATCGAGGAGATCTACACGTTCCTGCGCCAGGCCGACGCCCGTGAACTGGGCGGTCTGTTCCGCGAGATCGACGCCGCCCGGCGCGCCGGCGACGCCGCCCGCGAGTCCGAGCTTCTGGCCCGGGTGGAAAACCATGAGACGCACGTGGTGCCGATCATCGCCGACATCGATGCCGGCTTCGGCAATGCGGAAGCCACCTACCTGCTGGCCAAGAAGATGATCGAGGCGGGGGCATGCGCCCTGCAGATCGAGAACCAGGTTTCCGACGAGAAGCAGTGCGGGCACCAGGACGGCAAGGTGACGGTGCCGCACGAGGACTTCATCGCCAAGCTGCGCGCCTGCCGCTACGCTTTCCTCGAACTCGGCGTGGACGACGGCATCATCGTCACCCGCACCGACTCGCTCGGCGCTGGTCTGACCAAGCAGATCGCGGTCAGCCACACGCCGGGCGACCTCGGCGACCAGTACAACGCGTTCCTCGACTGCGAGGAGGTGACCGCGGACGCCGCCCATAACGGCGACGTCATCATCAACCGCGGCGGACGCCTGCTGCGGCCGAAGCGGCTGCCGAGCAACCTGTACCAGTTCCGTGCCGGCACCGGCGAGGACCGTTGCGTGCTCGACAGCATCACCAGCCTGCAGAACGGCGCCGACCTGCTGTGGATCGAGACCGAAAAGCCGCATGTCTCGCAGATCGCTGGCATGATGGACCGCATACGCGCCGTGGTGCCGAACGCGAAGCTTGCCTACAACAACTCGCCGTCCTTCAACTGGACGCTGAACTTCCGCCAGCAGGTGTACGATTCCTGGAAGGCGCAGGGTCGGGACGTCAGCGCTTACGACCGCGCCAAGCTCATGAGCGTCGACTACGATGCGACCGCGCTCGGCACCGAAGCCGACGAACGCATTCGCACCTTCCAGGCGGATGCGGCCAAGCGGGCCGGCATATTCCACCATCTGATCACCCTGCCGACCTACCACACGGCGGCGCTGTCGGCCGACAACCTGTCGCGCGACTATTTCGGCGAGCAGGGCATGCTGGGCTACGTGCTCGGCGTGCAGCGCCAGGAACTTCGGCAGGGCATCGCCTGCGTCAAACACCAGAACATGGCCGGCTCCGACATCGGCGACGACCACAAGGAGTATTTTGCGGGCGAGGCGGCGCTGAAAGCCGGCGGCGCGCACAACACGATGAACCAGTTCTGACAGTCAGCCTGCGTCGCGCCACACGGTGTGTGACGCGGCGCAGGCTTCGTGATCCGACTGGACACGGCCTCGATTCCTGTCGCGGCTCGCATGGACAAGGCCGGATCGTCTGCCGAACGCCATGCCGGGATCACGGTCTGCCTCACGGCCGGCGGCCGTGTTCATCTGGGCTCGAATGGCGACTCCTGTGCGGCGTGCAGCCGGCCAGGCTCGACGCAGGCGCTGAGCGGCCAGACGTCCAGCGCCAGCCGGCGTATCCGCGTTTCGGCTTCCAGCCGCCGTCCCTGGAACACCGCCATAACGACGAGCGCACCTATCGTCAGCCTGGGCCATAGCGCACGTCGCGGCCGTTGGCCCGCCAGGCGACGCATCGCCACCGCGCCGGTCACGCCGACCACGGCCCCGAACACCACGTCGCTGACGGTATGCAGGTGCAGCGCCAGGCGTGTCAGCCCGAACGCCAGGGCGACGCAGCCGCCCGCCAGGGCCGCAAACAGGGTGCCGGCAGCCGAGGGGGCGGCCAGCAAGGACAGCAGCCCGCCATAGACGACGGCCGACGCCGCCGTGTGCCCGCTCGGGCTCGACAGTCCGGTCCATGGCACCCGCCAGCCGCAGGCCAGGACCACCAGCTTGAGCACCAGCATCGACCCCAGAACCCCGGCCACGCAGGCCGCCCAGGAGACGGCCCCCCGCCGCCAGCCAAGCTGGAGCAGCAGCAGGAACACGATCGCCGCCAGCGGCAGCACCACCGCCTGGTCGGCGAAATCGGTCAGGAACGTCACGCCGCCGACCCGATTTGCCGCCCGCTCTTGCGCAAGCACGCCGCGGGTTGTCGGCGTGGCAGCGATCCAGCAGGGTGCGTGCAAGCCGAAACGCCCGGAGATGCCCGATGGATGCCGCGCCGCCCGCCCACGCGCCCGATCTGGCGGCCAGTTCTGCCTATGACTACCCCTTGATCATCAAGCAGCTGCTGATCACTCCCCTGCGTCAGTTCCCCGATCAGGAAATCGTCTACCGCGACACCCTGCGCTTCACCTACCGCCAGTTCGGCGAACGCGTACGCCGCCTGGGCAGCGCGCTCGGCACGCTGGGCGTCAGGCAAGGGACGACGGTGGCGGTCATGGACTGGGACAGCCACCGCTACCTCGAATGTTTCTTTGCGATCCCGATGACGGGCGCAATCCTGATGACGGTGAACATCCGCCTTTCGGCTGAACAGATCGTTTACACGCTCAACCACGCGCGCGCCGACACGATCCTGTGCAACGCCGAGTTCGCCCCCCTTCTGGCGGCCATCCGGCCGTCGCTGACCACGGCCAGGACCTTCGTCTGCATCGCCGATGACCCCACGCCGCAAGCCCCAGGACCGATCGACTGGGCGGGCGAGTACGAGGCGCTGCTGCACGCCGGCGACCCCGACCACGCGTTTCCCGAGTTCGACGAGCGCACCCGGGCGACCACGTTCTACACCACCGGCACGACGGGCAACCCCAACGGGGTGTACTACTCGCACCCCCAGAACGTGCTGCATACTCTGTAGGGCCTGGCCACGAAGAACTTCAGGCCCGCCGAAGTCT
>CALMVI010000027.1 GCA_937873095.1 uncultured Acetobacteraceae bacterium
CACTACCAGGTGGCGCGCGACGTGCAGCGCATCCTGCAGACCTACAAGAGCCTGCAGGACATCATCGCCATCCTGGGCATGGACGAGCTCTCGGAAGAGGACAAGCTGACCGTCGCGCGCGCCCGCAAGATCGAGCGGTTCATGAGCCAGCCTTTCCACGTGGCCACCGTGTTCACCGGCCTGGAAGGCAAGTTCGTGCCGATCGCCGATACGGTGCGCAGCTTCCGCGAGATCGTGGAGGGCAAGCACGACGACCTGCCCGAGGCCGCGTTCCTGATGGTCGGCACGATCGAGGAAGCGCGCGAGAAGGCCGAGAAGATGAAGGTTTCGGCCTGATCCGATGCCCCTGACGCTCGAAATCGTCAGCCCGGCGCGGCTGGTGCTCAGCCGGTCGGTCGACATGGTGGTGATGCCCGGATACGAGGGCGACCTGGCCGCGATGGAGGCGCATGCGCCGATGATCACGCTGCTGCGCGGCGGCGTGATCTCGCTCTACGAGGGCGGCGCGGTGACCGACCGCCTGTTCGTGGGCGGCGGCTTTGCCGAGATCACCCCGGACCGGTGCACCATCCTGGCCGACGACGCAGTGCCGGTGGCCGAGCTGTCGCCCGCGACCGCGCAACGCCGGCTGGCCGAAGCGGAGTCTGCCTGGGCCGAGGTGGACAAGACCGACGTCAACGCGCGCGATGCGGTTCTGGACCGCCTGCAGTCGACGCGCGAGGCGGTGCGCGTGGCCGGCGCTGCGCCCGGGCAAGGCGGCTAGCCCGACCGGCCGTGATCGCAGGGCCGATCCGTGGCCCTGCGGCAACAGTCGGCGCGCTCGGCGCCACGCCGCCGTTGCGGTCACGGTTGGGCAGTCTATGCCTTACAGCATGCAGACACGCGCCCGGGCAGGGCTGCTCCATGAGTAGTCGGTTCAGATGAAGCATTGGTTGATCGAGGACGTCGCCTGGCAGGATTTCGAGCCCGGCAGCGTCGATCCGGAGATCGTGGCGCTGGTCAAGGCAGCGGCGCTGGTCGAGCGCAACGGCGTCGATTACGGCACCTATCTGAACCGGGTGTTCGACAACGATCCGGATTTCTGCGCCGCAGCCGACAGGTGGTCGGTGGAGGAGGTGCAGCACGGCGACACGCTTGGCCGCTGGGCCATGCTCGCCGACCCCGCCTGGGATTTCGAGGCCGCGTTCCTGCGCTACAAGACCGGCTACCACCTGCCGCTGCTCGATGCGGACCTCTCCGTCCGCGGCTCGCGCACCGGCGAGCTGATCGCCCGCTGCATGGTCGAATCCGGCACGTCGAGCTACTACTCGGCGCTGGGCGACGCCACGCGGGAACCGGTGCTGCGCGAGATCTGCCGGCTGATTGCGGCGGACGAGTTCCGCCATTTCAAGCTGTTCTACGATCACATGAAGCGCTACCTGACGCGCGAGCGCATCGGGCTGATGCAGCGCCTGCGCATCGCCCTCAGCCGCATCGGCGAGAGCGAGGATGACGAGCTGGCCTACGCGTTCTATTGCGGCAACACGCCCCCTGACGCCGCCTACCGGCACGAGCAGTTCATCGCCGGCTACATGGCGCGCACGATGGGCATGTATCGCTACCGACATCTGGAGCGGGCCGTCGGCATGATCCTCAAGGCCATCGGGCTGCCGCCACGGGGCCGTCTGTCTGCCGCTGCTTCCCGCGGTGCTTGGTGGCTGATGTGCAGGCGGCGGGACAAGTTCAGGCGCGTTGTTGGCGGAGAAAGGCCAGGGGCGCTGCCCCTGGACCCCGCTGGGGTTTGAAACCCCAGACCCTCAATTCTCTATGCAGCGCTGCCTAGGCTGCGCACGCGCCGGGCCGCCAACTCGGTCACCACCGCGCCGCCATGGGCAGCCCGCAGCAACATGGCGCCGGAGCTGGGCCTGGCCGCTTTGAGGACCGCGGCGAACGCGTCCGCCAAGGTGTCGAACTGGCCCATGTCCATGCTCGTCAGGCAGCACCAGCCGCTGATCGCCTGGCCTTGCCGGGCGAAGCCCCAGCGCGACCAGGATTCCCCCCGGCGATACACGCTGAGGAAGTTGCCGACTTCCTGGGCGTCGCCGGTGTCGCGGTTGTGAATCACCATGCGGTCGTAACCCGCAGCGCTGGCCGTTTCCTGCCAGGCGAACACCTCCATCCGGTCGCGCGCCGTGAAACACGCGTTCAAGCTCCCGGCGAAAGCTCCTCGCCGCGCGAACGCCAGAACCCTCGCCCCTACTGACGGTTGACACTCATCCATAGCCGCCGCCGCCGAATGGTTGATGACAATGCTTACCATAACTTTGTCGTGAGGGTATGTGATCCGTTTCACACATGGCCGGCTCTTACGATTCCGTCATGTTTGCCGCATTCCGCGCCGAGCCGCGCAACGTGTCGGGCGGCAGGCCGCCACGAATCAGACGGCCGGGCTGAGCAGGCGGTAGCCGATGCCGGACTCCGTCGTGATCAGCGCACCCGCCTCGGCGCCCAGCTTCTGCCGCAGGTGGCCGATATACACCCGCAGATACTGTATGTCGGCCGCATGGGCAGGCCCCCACACGGCGGTCAGAAGCTGCCGGTGGGTGATGACGCGGTTGGCGTTCCGCACCAGCAAGGCCAGCAGGTCGTATTCCCGCCTGGTCAGCGCCACAATCTCGCCGTCCACCCGCACCAGCCGCCGGCCGAGATCGACCTCGAGCGGCGGGCAGCTGAACAGGACCGTCATCTCCTGGCCCTGCCTGCCCTGGCGCAGCACGGAGCGCACGCGGGCCAGCAGCTCCCCCATGTCGAACGGCTTTTCGATGTAGTCGCTGGCGCCCTGGTCCAGCGCCCGGATCTTCTCCTCGACGCGGTCGCGCGCCGACAGGACGATGACCGGCACGGCGGCGAAGCTTCGCAGTCGCCGCAGCACGTCCTGACCATCGAAGTCCGGCAGCCCCAGATCAAGCAGCACCAGCGAGGGCGGGCGGTTGGCCACCGTCCGCAGCGCCTGTTCCCCGGTGTCTGCGCGCATCACCTCGTAGCCGGCGGCCTCCAGCGTCGGACGCAGGAAGCGGTGGATTTGCGGCTCGTCGTCGACCAGCAGGATCAGCGCCTGGTTCAGGATGGCCGCCGGTGCGCTCGACAGGCTGGCCGTCACGGCGCTGCCCTCAGCCAGACCCTCATCGTCGTGCCTGGCGGGCCGCCCGGGGGCCGGTCGGGCCGCGGGCTGACCGCCTCGATGGATCCGCCCATCGCCTCGGTGAGCCCGCGTGCGATGGCGAGGCCGAGACCGGTGCCGGGCACGGTCCGGTCGCCCCTGCGGGCGCGGTAGAAGCTGTCGAAGACGAACGGCAGGTCGGCGTCCGGTATGCCAGGGCCCATGTCGCTGATGGCCAGGCACAGCATGGCGCCCTCCTGCCGGGCGGCCACGCCGACCTGGCCGTCCGGCAGGCCGTATTTCGCCGCGTTCTCCAGCAGGTTCACCAGCACCTGCTCCAGCAGCGCGGGGTCGGCACTGGCGCAGGGCAGGCCCGGCGGCACGTCCAGCTGCAGGCCTGTCAGGCCAGGCACCCTCGACGCCGCGTCCGATACCGCGTCGTGCAGCGCCACGCGTTCGAGCTGCGGCGCGATCTCCCCCGTCTCGAGCCGCGTCATCTCGGTGATGTTGGCCAGGAAGCGCGTCATCCTGACGATGTCCTGCTCGATGCTCGCCAGCAGGTCGGTCCGGTCCGCAGGCGCCAGAGTCTCCCAGCTGGTGCGCAGCGACCCCGCCGCCCCGCGTATGCCGGTCAGCGGCGTGCGCAGGTCGTGGCTGAGGCTGTTGAGCAGGGCGGTGCGCAGCTTCTGGGTTTCCGCCTGCGCCGCCGCGCGAGCCGCCGCGGCCGTCAGCCGCACCCTCTCAAGCGCGGCCGATGCCTGGTCGGCCAGGGCCACCAGGGCCTGCAGCACCGGCTGGTCGAGTGTGCCCGCAGGCCGGACGCCGAGCACCCCGAAGCCGGCGCGCACGCTGCGCATCGGCACGAAACGCCACGCGGCGCTGGGCAGCGTCGCGGTGCCGCGCCCGGCCTGTTCGTTGCGCGAAAAGCTCCAGCGCGCTGCGGCCCAGCTTCCGTCGTCCATGGTGTCGAGCGAGGGCGGCTCGGCGGCGCGCAGGTTGAGGTCCTCGCCCTCGGCGATCAGCACGGCGGCGGGCGAGGTGAGTTCGCCCGCCAGCCTGGCGATCTCGGCGAGCAGGTCGGGTTCGGTCGCCGGCTCCCCCAGGCGGCGGCTGAACGCGGAGATGCGTCGCAGGCTTTCGATCCTGCCCTGGGCCGCCTGCGCCTCCAGCCGGACCCGGCTCGCAAGCCAGCCGGTGGAGCCGGCGACGCCCGCAAACACCAGCAGGGCGATCACGTCGCGAGGGTGCGAGATCGACAGGCGCCCCACCGGCGGGATGAAGAAGAAGTTCCAGGACACAAAGCCCAGCGCCGCCGTGTAGAGCGCGATCGGCAGTCCCCAGACCGTGGCTGCCGCAACGACGGTGGCCAGGAACAGCATGCCAAGCGCCTCGTAATCCAGCCACGTTTGCAGCAGCTCGCCCGACGCGATGACCGCGCCCACCAGTGCGGGGCTTGCCACCCAGGGCAGCCAGCCGGCGGGCCATGGGCTGACCCGGCGCCGCACCGCCGGCGCGCCGCTGGTCGGTACGACGTGCAGCGCGAATTCCGGACCCTGGCGGACCAGGGTGCCGGCCAGGGTCTGGCCAGACAGCCGGCGCCACAGCGTGGGCGCGCCGCGGCCGATCACGAGGTGGGTCACGTTGCGCGCGCGCGCCGTCTCCAGCGTGGTTGCCACCAGCTGCCCGCCCGCCCGTATGTCCAGTTCGGCCCCGAGGCTCGCTGCCATGTCCAGGGCGGGGCGCGTCGCCTCCACCCCGTCGCGCCGCTCGAAATGCAGCGCCACCCAGGGCGCGTGCAGCGCATCGGCCAGCCGCTTGGCCTGGCGCACCACCGCCTCTGCGCCGGGATCGGCCCCCACCAGCGCCATCACCCGGTCGCCGGCGGGCCAGATGCCCGCCACCGCATGGGTGCGCATGTAGTCCAACACGTCGCGGTCGACCCGCTGCGCCGCCCGCCGCAGTCCGATTTCGCGCAGGGCGGCCAGGTTGCCCTCGCGGAAGAAGCTGCCGAGCGCGCGCGCGGCCACGTCCGGCCGGTAGATCTGGCCGTCCAGCAGGCGGGTTCGCAGCTCGGCCGGGGTGATGTCGACGAACTCGATCTCGGCAGCCATCTCCAGAACCCGGTCGGGCAGCGTTTCGGTCACCCTGATGCCGGTGATGCGGGCGACATCGTCGTTGAGGCTTTCGAGGTGCTGCACGTTGAGCGTCGCCCACACGTTGACCCCCGCCTCCAGCAGCTCCGCCACGTCCTCCCAGCGCTTGTTGTGGCGGCTGCCCGGCGCGTTGGTGTGCGCCAGCTCGTCCACCAGAAGCAGGCCTGGGTGGCGGGCGAGCGCCGCGTCCACGTCGAACTCCTCTAGCACCTGGCCGCGATAGGCGATGGTCCGGCGCGGCAGGATCGGCAGGTCGGCGATCTGCCGTTCGGTGCCGGCCCGGCCGTGGGTTTCGACCACGCCGATCAGCACGTCGCAGCCTGCGGCCTTGGCGCGCTGCGCCGAGGCCAGCATCTCCCAGGTCTTGCCGACCCCTGGGGCGGCGCCGAGAAACACCTTCAGCCGGCCTTGGTCGGCACGGTTGACGGCTGCGAGCAGGGCATCCGGGTCGGGCCGGCCGTCGATCTTGTGCATGGGCGCATAGTAGAGCAGCGTCACGCAGACTGGTATCAGGCTGGGTGACAAAGCTGCTCGTCAGAACCAGGACAGCCGGGCGGGCGCTGCACCTGTCCGCCCGCCCCGTCCGTGCGCCTGCGATCCGGATGAGCACAGCTTCACTGGCGCGATCGCCGCAAGCGGTTACATAGACTCACACAAAGTCGTCTAGGCCTTGTTAACCGCCGATCGGTATCCTGTCCCGGTGCATGCTCCGATAATCGCGCTCTCTCCGCCCATGGGCGGACCGCCAGTCCGTATGGAACCGGCCCTTCATGGATGACCAGCACGCGCCGGTCATCACCAGGGAGCGGGTGGGTGCGGTGCGCCGCCGCCGCACGCTGTGGCCCTGGCTGGTCCTGCTGCTCCTGCTGCTCGCCGTGGGCTTCGGGGTTAGCCGGCTCGGCGGGGGCGCGCCGGCGCAGCACGCGGCCGCGCCGCCTCAGGCGGTCGGCGTGGCACAGGCCGCCACGGCGGACATGCAGGTGACCGATAGCGGACTCGGCACGGTCACGTCGCTGGCCAACGTCGTGGTGCAGACGCAGATCAGCGGCGTGCTGCAGACGATCGGCTTTCACGAGGGGCAGGTCGTCCGCCGCGGCGACTTCCTGGCCCAGATCGATCCGCGGCCGTATCAGGCACTGCTCGACCAGGCGCGCGGCACGCTGGCGCATGACCAGGGGCTGCTGCGCCAGGCGCAGACCGATGCGCGCCGCTACGCGCTGCTGCAGCGGCAGGACAGCATCGGCCGGCAGCAGGCCGAGGACCAGCAATTCGTGGTGCAGCAATACGAAGGCAGCATCGCCGCCGACCAGGGTGCGATCGAAACCCAGCAGGTGAACCTCGCATTCTGCCGCATCACCTCGCCGATCGACGGCCGCGTCGGACTGCGCCAGGTGGATGCCGGCAACTACGTCACCCCCGCGCTGGCCAACGGCATCGTGGTCGTCACCCAGATCGACCCGATCAGCGTGATCTTCACCCTGCCGGAGGACGATCTGCCGCCGATCCAGGCCCAGATCGCCGCCGGCGCCACGCTGCAGGTTGCAGCGAGCGACCGCAGCAACACGACCCAGCTGGCCACCGGCACGCTGGAGACCATCGACAACCAGATCGACACCACCACGGGCACGTTCAAGCTTCGTGCGCTGTTCGCCAACCCGCGTGCGGCGCTGTTTCCCAACCAGTTCGTCAACGTGCGTCTGACGGTCAGCACGGTGCACGGCGCGGTCACCGTGCCCAACGCGGCGCTGCAGACCGGCGCGCCGGGCAATTTTGTCTACCTGGTGCAGCCCGACAGCAGCGTTGCCGTGCGCGCGGTGAAACTTGGCGTGGCCGATGCCGGCAAGACCCAGGTGCTGAGCGGCCTGGCGGTGGGCGACCGGGTGGTGGTGGATGGCGCCGACCGGCTGCGCGACGGCGCCCGCGTGATCGTGCCTGGCGACCACCCTGCGGGCGACGCCCCCGCCGGCAATCAGGCGCACCGGCATCACCGTCACGGCGCTGCGGCGGACGCGCAATAGGTGGGTCCGTCCGCACTGTTCATCCTGCGGCCGGTGGCGACCACGCTGCTGATGCTGGCGCTGCTGCTGGTCGGCATCGTCGCCTATAAATACCTGCCGCTCTCTGCGCTGCCGGAGGTGGACTACCCGACAATCCAGGTCCAGACGTTCTATCCGGGCGCCAGTCCGGAGGTGATGACCAGTTCGGTCACCGCGCCGCTGGAACGGCAGTTCGGCGAGATGCCTGGGCTCAACCAGATGAGCTCGCAAAGCTCGGCAGGCGCCTCGGTGATCACGCTGCAGTTCACCCTGGACCTGTCGCTGGACGTGGCCGAGCAGGAGGTGCAGGCGGCGATCAATGCCGCCGGCAACCTGCTGCCCTCGGACCTGCCGGCGCCCCCAGTGTACGCCAAGGTGAACCCGGCCGACGCGCCGGTCATCACGCTGGCGCTGACCAGCCGCACCATGGCGCTGACGCAGATCGAGGATTTGGCGGAGACGCGCCTGGCCCAGAAGATCAGCCAGATCGACGGCGTGGGCCTGGTCTCGATTTCCGGCGGGCATCGGCCGGCGGTGCGCGTGCAGGCCAACCTTCGCGCGCTGGCGGCACTTGG
This sequence comes from uncultured Acetobacteraceae bacterium, assembly GCA_937873095.1. GTDB lineage: Bacteria > Pseudomonadota > Alphaproteobacteria > Acetobacterales > Acetobacteraceae > BOG-908. The sequence continues at coordinate 7,904 of CALMVI010000027.1, forward strand.
CCTCAACATCGACGACCTTCGCACCACCATCGCCAACCTCAACGTCAACACGCCCAAGGGCAATTTCGACGGGCCCGCACAGGCCACCACGATCAACGCCAACGACCAGCTGACCGACGCGAAGGCCATGGCGGGCGCGATCGTCGCTTATCGCAACGGCGCCCCGGTGCACCTGACCGACGTGGCCGCCATCCTGCAGGGGTCCGAGAACGACCGGCTTGCCGCCTGGATGGACAGGACGCCCGCGGTGATCCTCAACGTCCAGCGCCAGCCGGGCGCCAACGTCATCGCCGTGGTGGACCGCATCTCCGCCCTGCTGCCCAAGCTGCAGGTCTCCCTGCCGGCCGCGCTGCAGGTGACGAAGCTGACCGACCGCACCAACACCATCCGCGCCTCGGTCGCCGACGTGGAGTTCGAGCTCGCCCTGGCGATCGGCCTGGTGGTCCTGGTGATCTTCGTCTTCCTGCGGCGGCTTTCGGCGACGCTGATCCCCAGCCTGTCCGTCCCGCTCTCGCTGGTCGGCACGCTGGCCGCAATGTACCTGTGGGGCTTTTCGCTCGATAACCTCTCGCTGATGGCGCTGACGATTGCGACCGGCTTCGTGGTCGACGATGCGATCGTGATGATCGAGAACATCGACCGCTTCATCGAGATGGGCGAGGCGCCGCTTGCCGCCGCGCTGCACGGCTCCAAGCAGATCGGCTTCACCATCATCTCGCTCACCGTGTCGCTGCTCGCCGTGCTGATCCCCCTGCTGTTTATGGGCGACGTGGTGGGCCGGCTGTTTCATGAGTTCGCCATCACGCTGGCCGTCACCATCGTGATCTCCGCCGTCGTCTCGCTGACTTTGGTGCCGATGCTGTGCGCGCGCCTGCTGCGCCATCAGAGGCCAGAGGAGCAGGGCCGGTTCGCGCGCTGGGCGGAGCGCGCGACCGAGCGTGTGATCGAGCGCTACGGCGCGGCGCTGGATTGGGTGCTCGACCGGCAGGTGATGACGCTGCTGGTGGCGACACTTACGGTCGCGCTGACCGCGTTCCTCTACGTCGTCATCCCCAAGGGCTTCTTCCCGGTCCAGGATACGGGCCTGATCCAGGGCATCAGCGCCGCCGCGCCGCAGGCGTCCTACGCCGCCGTCGCGCGCGGGCAGCAGGCCCTGGCCGACGCGATCCTGAAGGACCCCGACGTGGTGAGCCTGTCCTCGTTCATCGGCGTGGACGGCACCAACACCACGCTGAACGCCGGCCGGTTCCTCATCAACCTGGCTCCTCGCGACCGGCGGACGGACAGCTCGAGCGCAATCATCCGGCGGCTGCAGCATGAGGTCGCCGGCATCGCCGGCATCGCCCTCTACATGCAGCCCGTGCAGGACCTCTCGATCGACACCACGGTCAGCGCCACCCAATACCAGTTCGTGCTGGAAAACGCCGATCTGTCTGCGTTTTCCGTCTGGGTCCCCAAGCTGCTCGACAGGTTGCGCGCCGTTCCGTCCATCATCGACGTCAACAGCGACATGCAAACCAACGGGCTGGCGGCCGACGTCACCATCGACCGTGCGACGGCCGCACGGTTCGGTATCACGCCGTCCACGGTGGACAATGCGCTGTACGACTCGTTTGGACAGCGTATCGTGTCGACGATCTACACCCAGTCCAACCAATATCGGATCATCCTCGAAGCGACGCCTGCGGTGCAGCGCTCGCTGACGAACCTGGACGCGCTCTATCTGCCGTCATCGACCGCGGCCAGCGGGCAGGTGCCGCTCAGCGCCTTCGTTCACGTGACCACGCGCGCCGCCCCCCTGGTCGTCAGCCATCTGGGACAGTTTCCCTCGACCACGATCAGCTTCAACCTCGCACCGGGCGCGTCGCTCGGCGAGGCGGTCGATGCCGTCAACAAGGCCGAACGCGAGCTGCATTTGCCGGACAGCTTCCTCACCGCGTTCCAGGGTGCGGCCGCGGCCTTCCAGAACGCGCTCGGCAACGAACTCTACCTCGTGCTCGCGGCCGTCGCAGCGATGTACATCGTCCTGGGCGTGCTGTATGAGAGCTTCGCTCATCCGGTGACCATCCTTTCCACGCTGCCCTCGGCCGGCATCGGGGCGCTGCTGGCGCTGATGGCGGTCGGGTCAGACCTCGACATCATCGGCATCATCGGCATCGTGCTGCTGATCGGCATCGTGAAGAAGAACGCGATCATGATCGTGGACTTCGCGCTGGTCGCCGAGCGCGAGGAGGGCTACGCCCCGCGCGAGGCCATCCACCGCGCCAGCATGCTGCGCCTGCGGCCGATCCTGATGACCACGTTCGCCGCCCTGTTCTCGGCGGTGCCGCTGATGCTCGGGTCGGGAACCGGGTCCGAGCTGCGCCGTCCTCTGGGGCTTGCGATCTTCGGCGGGCTGATCGTCAGCCAGGTGCTGACCTTGTTCACCACGCCGGTCATCTACCTGCTGTTCGACCGGTTGGCCGTGCGGTTCGGGCCCAGAAGCGCCGCCGAAGGCCCCGCGCACGCGTGAGCATCAGTTCGCCTTTCATCGGCCGGCCGATCGCCACCACGCTGCTGACCATCGGCGTGGCACTGGCCGGCATCTTCGCTTACGTGCAGCTGCCGGTCTCGCCTCTGCCGCAGGTGGATTTCCCGACCATCTCGATCACCGCTGCGCTACCCGGGGCCAGTCCGGACACGGTGGCGAGCTCGGTCGCAAGCCCGCTGGAACGCCATCTCGGCCAGATCGCCGACGTGACCGAGATGACGAGCCAAAGCTCCGTCGGCCAGACCCGGATCACCCTGCAATTCGGCCTGAACCGCAACATCGACGGTGCAGCGCGCGACGTAGAGGCGGCGATCAACGCGGCGCGCGCCGACCTGCCCACCGCGCTACGCTCCAACCCCACCTATCGCAAGGTCAACCCCGCCGACGCGCCGGTGATGATCATCGCGCTGACCTCCAAGACGCTGACCCAGGGCCAGCTCTACGATTCGGCCGCCACCGTGCTCGAGCAGAAGCTCAGCCAGATGCCGGGCGTGGGCGAGGTGGACGTCAACGGCTCCGCGCTGCCCGCCGTGCGCGTCGAACTCAACCCCGGTGCGCTGTTCCATTACGGCATCGGGCTGGAGGACGTGCGCGCCGCACTCGCCTCGGCCAACGCCAACGCGCCGAAGGGCGCGATCGAGGAGGGCGACCGGCATTTCCAGCTCTACACCAACGACCAGGCGCCCCACGCGGCCGATTACCGGCCGCTGGTCGTCGCCTACCGCAACAACGCCGCCGTCCGGCTGACCGACGTCGCCGAGGTGGATGACAGCGTCGAGGACCTGCGCAACTCCGGCCTGTTCAACGGCCAGAACACGGTGGTCCTGATCGTGTTCCGACAGCCGGGCGCCAACATCATCTCCACCGTCAACGGCATACGGGCGGTGCTGCCGCGCCTGCAGGCCTCGCTCCCCGGCGGCACGGACGTGACGGTCGCCATCGACCGGACGCCCACCGTGCGCGCCTCGCTCGACGACACGCAGCGCACGCTGGTCATCGCCATCGTGCTGGTCATCGCCGTGGTGTTCGTGTTCCTGGGCAGCGGGCGCGCCACGCTGATTCCGGCAGTGGCCGTGCCGGTGTCCATCATCGGCACCTTCGCCGCGATGTACCTGCTTGGCTTCAGCCTGGACAACCTCTCGCTGATGGCGCTGACGATCTCGACCGGCTTCGTCGTCGACGACGCCATCGTGGTGCTGGAAAACATCGCCCGCCACATGGAGGAGGGTGTGCCGCGCGTGCAGGCGGCCCTGCTCGGCGCGCGCGAGGTGGGTTTCACCGTGCTTTCCATCAGCACGTCGCTGATCGCGGTGTTCCTGCCGATCCTGCTGATGGGCGGCATCGTCGGCAGGCTGTTCCGCGAGTTCGCGCTCACCCTGTCGCTCGCCATCATCGTCAGCCTGGCGATCTCGCTCACCACCACGCCGATGATGTGCGCGCTGTTCCTGCGCGTGCAGCCCAAGGACCGCAAACGCGGCTGGTTCTTCCGCCATACCGAGGCCGGGTTCGCCGCCATGCAGCGTTTTTACGCGCGCACGCTGGCCTGGTCGCTGGACCGCGCGCTGCTGGTGATCGCGGTGCTGGCCGCGACAATCGCGCTGAACGTCTACCTGTTCGTGATTGTGCCGAAAGGCTTCTTCCCGCAGCAGGACACCGGCTCGCTGATGGGCATGGTGCAGGCCGACCAGTCGACCAGTTTCCAGTCGATGCGCACCAAGCTGACCGCCATCCAGAACATCGTCCGGCGCGACCCTGCGGTCGCCAACGTGGTGGGGTTCACCGGCGGCCGGCAGACCAACACCGCCAACCTGTTCGTGGCACTCAAGCCGCTCTCGCAACGCGACGTCAGCGCGGACCAGGTGATCGCGCGGCTGCGCCCGAAACTCGCCCGCGTCGCCGGCGCGCGGCTGTACCTGCAGGCGGTGCAGGACATCCGCATCGGCGGCCGACAGGCCAACGCGCAATACCAGTACACGCTTCAGGCCGACGACCCGCAGACGCTCTACACCTGGGCGCCCAAGCTGACCGAGGCGCTGCAGGCCGACAAGACGCTCGCCGACGTGAACAGCGACCAGCAGCAGGCGGGCCTGGAGACCCAGCTGGCGATCGACCGCAACACCGCGGCCCGGCTGAACCTGACGCCCGCCACCATCGACAACACGCTCTACGACGCGTTCGGCCAGCGCCAGGTGAGCACGATCTACAACCCGCTCAACCAGTATCACGTCGTGATGGAACTGGCGCCGCGCTACTGGCAGAGCCCGCAGACGCTGCGCGAGGTCTGGATCAGCACGTCCGGCGCCAACGCGCCCGGCACCAGCGCCAGCGGCTTCCCGGCGGGCACGGTCCAGTCCTCCAGAACCGCGCTGACGGCGGCGAGCGTTGCCCAGGACTCCGCGCGCAACGCCAGTTCCAACGCGCTGGCCGCATCGGGCAAGGGTGGCGCGTCCAGCGGCGCGTCGGTCAGCACCGCCCAGGAGACGATGGTTCCCCTGGCCGCGATCTCCGCCTTCAAGCCCGGCCACACGCCGCTCGGCGTCAACCACCAGGGCGCCTTCGTGGCCGCCACCCTCTCGTTCAACCTGCCGCCCGGCAAGTCGCTGGGCGACGCGACCAAGGCGATCGCGCGCGCCACCGCCGCGATCCACATGCCGGCCAGCATCGTCGGCAGCTTCGCCGGCACGGCCGCCACGTTCCAGCAATCCACCTCCAGCGAGCCGGTGCTGATCCTGGCGGCGCTGGTGGCCGTCTACATCGTGCTCGGCATCCTCTACGAAAGTGCGGTGCACCCGGTCACCATCCTGTCCACCCTGCCGTCGGCCGGGGTGGGCGCGGTGCTGGCGCTGCTGCTGACCGGGACGGAATTTTCCATCATCGCGCTGATCGGCGTCATCCTGCTGATCGGCATCGTTAAGAAAAACGCAATCCTGATGATCGACTTTGCCCTGACCGCCGAGCGGGAGCAGGGCTTGTCCACCTACGACTCGATCTACCAGGCCTGCCTGCTGCGCTTCCGGCCGATCATGATGACCACCTTCGCCGCCCTGCTCGGCGCGATTCCGTTGGCGCTCGACGTGGGGGAGGGGGCGGAGCTCCGCCGACCGCTCGGCATCGCGATCGTCGGGGGCCTGATCGTCAGCCAGGTCCTCACCCTGTACACGACGCCCGTCGTCTACCTCTACCTCGACCGGTTCAGGCTGTGGTCGCGCGCGGGCTGGCGCAGGGCGTTTCCCGGCACCAACGTGTCGGAGCAGCCGGCGGAATGACGCCCGGATCCATGCCCGGTCATTTGCGCGCGGCCCTGCTCGCCCTGCTGCTGTCGGGCTGCATGGTCGGCCCCGACTACCACCGCCCGCCGGCGCCCTTGCCCGCCTCGTTCAAGGAACAGGCCGGCTGGAAGATGGCGACCCCGCAGGATGCGGCGATGAAGGGCGACTGGTGGGAGGTCTTCGGCGACGACCTGCTCGACCGGCTGGAGCGCCAGGTCGACATCGGCAACCAGACTCTGCGCGAGCAGGCCGCGGCCTACGAGGACGCCCAGGCGCTGGTGGACGAGGCGCGGGCCAATCTGTTCCCGACCCTGACCGCCAATGCCGGCGTCACCCGGTCGAGCAGCGGCAGCGGCGGAGTTTCCAGCGGCGGCACCGTGTTGAGCACCGGCGCGGGCAGCACCACGTCTGGCGGCACGGTCACCGGCACGGCCACAACGACGACGACGGGCACTGCCGGGACGACCGGCGGCTCGGTTGCCGCCGGCAGCCGGTCCGCCACGCGCACGCAGTATAGCCTGGAGGGCGATGCAAGCTGGGAGATCGACCTGTGGGGCAGGATCAGGCGCCAGGTGGAGAGCAACGTCGCCAGCGCGCAGGCCAGCGCCGCGACGCTCGCCAACGTCCGCCTCTCCGAACAGGCGCTGCTGGCGACCGACTATCTCGATCTGAGGGTGACCGACGCCTTGCAGCGCGTCCTGGACGAGACGGTGCGGAACGACACCGAATCGCTCCGCATCACCCAGAACCAGTACGAGGCGGGCGTGGCCGCGCGGTCCGACGTCCTGACCGCGCAGGCGCAGCTGGACGCGGCGCAATCCTCCGCGGTCAACGTGGGCGTCGCCCGTGCACAGTACGAGCACGCCATTGCCGTGCTGGTGGGCGAGCCCCCGTCCGCCCTGACTCTGCCGCCGGTGCCCAGCGTGCCGGCCGTGCCGGCCACGCCCGGGGTGGTGCCCTCGTCGCTGCTGGAACGCCGGCCCGACGTGGCGGAGGCCGAGCGGACGATGAAGGCGCAGAACGCGTTGATCGGCGTGGCAGTGGCCGCGTACTACCCCGCCGTCACCCTGACCGCCCTGTTCGGCTACGCCGGCAACCCGCTCGGCTCGCTGATATCGAGCGCCAACCGTTTATGGTCCATCGGCGCCTCGGCGAGCGACGCGCTGTTTCAGGGCGGCGCCAGGACGGCCGCCGTACGGGCGGCGCGCGACACCTACGAGCAGAGCGTCGCCACCTACCGGCAGACGGTGCTGACCGCGTTCCAGCAGGTGGAGGACGCGCTGTCCGGCCTGCGCATCCTGGCCCAGCAGGCCGCGATCCAGCGCCAGGCGGTGGCCGATTCGCAGCGCGCCGCGCAGATCGCGCTCAACGAGTATCGTGCCGGCACCCAGGCCTACACCGCCGTCATCACCGCGCAGAACACGCTGCTCTCCGCCCAGCAGACCGAGTTGTCGATCGAGGAGACCAGGCTGGCCGACGCCGTAGCCCTGATACAGGCGCTGGGCGGAGGCTGGCGATCGGCCGACCTGCCCAGCGCGGGGTCGCTGCAGCGCAACAACCCCCTGCTTCCGTAGGGTCAGGGCGCAACAAGGCAGAGCGGGGCTCTGCCCCGCACCACGCCAAACGCCGGGCGTTTGGATCCCAGTAATTTTGATTGGGGGCCTGGGGTTTAAACCCCAGCGGGGTCCAGGGGCAACGTCCCGGCCTTACTGCGCGGGCGCGCCTGCGGCGGGCGTGGAGCTGGCGGCGGCGTTCGCGGGTGCGGTGGTCTGGCTGGGCAGCGTGGACGGCGCGGCGGGCATAGGGGAGAAGCCGCCCATCTGCATGGGCGCGTTCATCTGTGGCGGGCTGGTTGCCAGGCTGTTGGGGTTGACCAGCGTGGCGCAGCCCTGCAGGTTGGTAGCCACCAGGTAGCCGAACAGGCAGAAGGCCGCCGCCCCGGTCCAGTAGGGGAGCAGGCTGGCACGCTCGCGCGAGGCGAGCCAGAGTTCCACAATCTCCACCGGCGGGTGGGGCGCCACGTCGACCACACCCCTGACCACGCGTTCGGGGTAACGGCTGGCACGCTCCGTCAGGTAAGCGCGGATGTTGTCCGCCCCCCTGGTCTCCAGCGCGATGAACCAGCGCAGCAGGTCGTCGGGGTTGTGGTTGACGTATTCGTACTCGCCGAGCTGCTTGCGCCAATAGGCGGCGATGTGGATTTTCTCGACAAAATCGACGTCGCTCATGATGGGTTATCCGGTCAGCTCGATGCAGGCGACGGCGTGGGAGGCCGCGCGCCGGTCAGCATACGCTATGCGCCATAGGATTTCATGAACAGGCGCACCGCGCCGTCCACGACGTGCTGGATCTCCGCCTCGGACGGCATCCCGATCAGGTGCAGGCGCCGCCGCATGGAGAGCTGCGTCTGGATCAGCGCGAAGAACTGCTCGGCGGCGAAGTCGGGGTCCGCGACGGACAGCAGGCCTCCCGCGGCGGCCCTGCGGATGAAACGCGACAGGTGTCCCACGGCCCGCGCCGGGCCTTCCCGATAGAACGACTGCGCGAGTTCGGGGAATTTCTGCGCCTCCGCCACTACCATGCGGTACATGACCAGCGCGGGTTCCGACAGCAGCATGGCGAACATGCGGCGGCCCACCTGGTGCAGGGCCTCTTCCGGCGGGGTCGCCGGGTCGAGGTCCTCGAACATCAGCGCGATCCAGCGCGCACAGTCGCGATGCACATAGGCCGCGAACAGGTCCGCCTTGCTGGCGAAGTAGTTGTAGAGCGTTCCCTTCGAGACGCTGGCCTGCATGGCGATGCGCGACATGCTGGCGCCCTCGTAGCCGTCACGTGCGAACACTTCGGCCGCCCCGTTCAGGATCTGGCTTTCCTTGCAGCCAGGGGCCGGGATAGGCGGCGCGGGCGCGTGGCCGATCCCGGGCGAGGCGGGGCTTGTCATGCTGGCCTTTACTGGAGTTGCCGTTGACGATCGAGGCAAATGGTCTAGCTTGTCAACACTGACCGAACCGATCGGTCAGCGCCCGGTCCGTCCATTGCGCGGCGAGCCTGCAAGGATTGTTCGTGCACCTCAAACAGCCATTCCTGGGCGCCATGCTGGCCAGAGCGGCCGTCGCGAGTGCGGCGTCGCTCTGCCTGGCAGGGTGCACCGTCGGGCCCGACTTCAAGGCGCAATCCATCTGGTCGCCCGACTCCTGGTTTTCCGCCCGTCAGGCGGCCCCGGCGGCGGTCGCCAGCGAGCCGGTGAGCGAGCCCATCGACCCGAACTGGTGGGGCCTGTTCCACGACGCCGAACTGACCTCGCTCGAGGGTCGGGTGGCGGCTGCCAACCTGAACGTGAAGCTCGCAACGATCAGGCTCGCCGAAAGCCGCTCGCAGCGGCAGATCACCGGGGCCGACCAGTTCCCCACCTTGCAGGGCGACGGCTCCTACACGCGCGAACGGGTGAGCACCAAGGGGGTGGTCGGCATCTTCGGCGGCGCCGGCGCCGGCACCACCGGCGGCAGCTTCGGCAGCACGGGCGCCTCGGCCAACGGCACCACCGGCCGGAGCGGCGCCATACCATCGAACCTCGGCGGCAGCGGGCTGCAGCCGTTCAACCTGTGGCAGTACGGCTTCGATGCCTCGTGGGAGCTCGACCTGTGGGGCCGCGTGCGCCGCGAGGTGGAGAGCGCGGATGCGTCGCTGGAGGCGTCCACCGACGCGCGCCGCAACTCCCTGCTGTCGGTGGTGGCAGAGGTAGCGCGCGACTACCTGCAGCTGCGTGGCCAGCAGGCGCAACTCGCCATCACTGAGGAGAACATCAAGACCGAGCGCGAATCGCTGGACCTCAGCCACGCGCGTTTCCGCGGCGGCCTGACGACCGAGCTGGACGTTGCCAACGCCGCGGCCCAGCTGCAGAGCACGCAGTCGCAGGTGCCGCAGCTGGAGCAGCAGCAGGACCAGAGCATCAACGCGCTGAGTTTCCTGCTGGGCGAGGCGCCCCAGGCGCTGCGGGCCGAGCTGATCACGCCGCGCGCGCTGCCGCCGGTGCCGCCGCGCGTGCCGGTCGGCCTGCCATCCGAACTCGCCCGGCGCCGGCCCGACATCCGCCAGGCCGAGGCGCAGCTGCACGCCGCCACTGCCGACATCGGCGTGGCGGTTGCCGATTTCTATCCGAAGGTCACGCTGGACGGCAGCCTGGGCCTGCAGGCACTCAAGGCCAAGGACCTCGGCAACTGGGCGGCGCGGCAATACGGGCTGGGGCCGACGATCAGCATCCCGATCTTCGAGGGCGGCCGCCTGCGCGCGACCCTGGAGCTGCGCAAGGTCGAGCAGCAGGAGGCGGCGCTGAACTATCAGCAGACCGTGCTGCAGGCCTGGCACGACGTCGACAACGCGCTGACCGCCTATGCCGACGAACAGCGGCGGCACGACGCGCTGGCGGCGGCGGCGGCGCAGGACAGCCTGGCGCTCCGCCTGTCGCGCGACCGCTACACCCAGGGTGTCGCCGACTTCCTTAACGTGCTGGATGCGGAACGAGCTTTGCTGCAGGTGCAGCTGCAGCTGGCCGACAGCTCGACGACGGTGTCGTCCAACCTGGTGCAGCTGTACAAGGCGCTGGGCGGCGGGTGGGAACCGACCTACCCGGTGGCGAGCCGGTGAGGCGCGCGGGTCACTGCCCGTCGGGCGGACCCGGAATGGCGAGGTAGGCCAGCCGCTTGACCTCCCGCCGTCCGCGCCCGACGGAGTCGAGGATCAGGCCGCAGGCCAGGGACAGGAACGAGAGCGCCACCAGCGCCGCGGCCACGATGGCGGTGGGCAGGCGCGGCACCAGGCCGGACCGCCAGAACTCGACCACCACCGGCAGCCCGCACAGCAGCCCGAGCAGCAACAGAACCAGTCCGGCGAGCGAGAAGAACGGCAGCGGCCGCTCGTCCTTCACCAGCATCAGGATCAGCCGCAGGATGCGCAGCCCGTCACGGACGGTGCGCAGCTTGGACGACGATCCGGCGGGTCGCGCGCGGTACGGCGCGGGCAGCTCGCCGATCGGCATGGCCAACTGCAGGGCGTGCACCGTCAACTCCGTTTCCGTCTCGAAACCGCCGGCCAGGGCCGGAAACGACTTGACGAAGCGGCGCGAGAACGCGCGGTAGCCGGACAGCATGTCGGTCGCGCGCGCGCCGAACAGGGCCGCGACCAGGCCGGACAGCATGGCGTTGCCGGCGCGGTGGCCCGGGCGGTAGGCATGGACCGCGGCCGTCACCCGGGTTGCCGTCACCATGTCTAGCCTCGCCTCACGCAGCAGGGCCACCATTGCCGGTGCGGCGGAGGGATCGTAGGTGCCGTCGCCATCGACCAGCACGTAGATGTCGGCTTCTACGTCGGCGAACATGCGGCGCACCACGTGTCCCTTGCCCTGGAGCGCCTCGTGGCCGGTCAGCGCGCCGGCCGCGCGCGCCGCCTGCGCCGTCCCGTCGGTCGAGTTGTTGTCGTAGACGAACACCCGGGCCTCGGGCAGCGCCGCCCTGAACCCGGCCACCACGTGGGGGATGGCCGCCTGTTCGTTGTAGCAGGGGATCAGCACGGCCAGGCGCGCGCTCACCGGAACACCAGCCGGCGCGAGGCGGAGAAGTTGAGGAACATGCCGCCGAGCGTTCCCACCATGACGGGCACGTAAAGATGGGTGCGGCAGAACGGCACGGCTGCGACGAGAGAGAAGTTGATGGCCAGGTTGACGATCGAGCCGGCCGAGTTGGCGGCCAGAAACCTCAGCCATTGCCGGTGCATCGCCGTCCGCGGCAGGTGCCGGAAGGTCCAGTAGCGGTTGCAGATCCAGTTCATCGTGGCTGCAACGATGAACCCCGCCAGGCCGCCGAAATAGGGACCGGCCGACGGTGCGACGGCGTAGTCCACTGCCAGATACCAGAGCAGGCCGAGCGTGCCGATGATGCCGAATTTGGCGAACTGGACGGCAGTGAGGCGCCAGGCGAGCGGCACCCGTTGCAGCCAGGGTTCGATGCGATGCAGGAGGCCGATGCGCATCCGCTCTACCCCGCAGATACGAACAAGGCGGATACGAACAAGGCGGGCACGAAAAAGGCCGGGAACACCCGGCCTTTCCGCCTATGAACGCAGGTTTCGTGGGCTAGTGGAGAATGATTTCGACGCGGCGGTTCTGCGGCTCGCGCACGCCCTTGGCGGTCGGCACCAGGGGCCGGGTTTCGCCGTAGCCGTGAATGCTGATCTCGCTGCGGGACACGCCGTCGCGCACCAGTTCGGACTCCACGCTCTCGGCCCGGCGGACCGACAGGCGCTGGTTGTAGGCCGCCGTGCCGGACAGGTCGGTGTAGCCGTTCACCTCGATCTGCGTGGTCTGCGTGTGCGTGGACGCGGCGGCCGCCTGCGCCACGATCTGGCGTGCGCGGGCGGTGAGGTCGGCGCGGTCCCAATCGAAAAACACCAGGTAGGTGCGGGCCATTTCGGGCGGCATCGGCGCCTGCGCGGCCGGCGGCTGGGCCGGCGGCGGCGGGGGAGGGGCCGCGAACAAGGCGTAACGCACGCCGACCAGTGCCGCGTTGTTGTACTGGCCCTCGGTCTTCAGCCTGCTGCCGGAGAACGTCGTGCCGTCGTAGAGCTGGGCGTTGTAGTTGCGGTCGGTAGGCGTAGTGATGAAGCGGTACTCGGCAGTGACGGCCAGGCCCGGCAGGGCGTCGATGTCGAAGGCGACGCCCACGATGCCCTGCACGGCGAAGTCGCCGTCGGTGCCCGTGGTGTGCTGGTAGAACGCGTTGCCGGCGCCGTCGGTGCCGCTGAAGTTGAGGTTGGAGAAATGCGACTGGCCGTAGCCGCCACCCACGCCGACGAACGGCTTCAGCCCCGGAATGCCGATCATCGCGCCGTCGAAATCGTAAATCGCGTTCACGAAGCCATGGTATTGCTGCTGGTAGTTGCTGGTGGTGGACAGGCCGATGTCGACGCGGTTGGCCATCCAGTCGCCCTGCAGCTCGACGCGCACGCCGTTGCCCAAGCCGTAGCCGACCGCCGCGCTGACGATGCCGCCGACATTGGTCGAGATGTGGTCGCGGCCGGTGAAGACGCCGGTGCCGTCGCGGAACTTCTGGTCGATCAGGTAGTCGACGCCGGCGCCCAGGCTGACATAGGGACCGGTCACCGGCTGGGCCACGGCGCGTGTCGGCGCCGACAGGGCACACGCGGAAAGCACGCTGGCGGTCAGCAAGGCAACACGAAAGTTCATCGGCTACGTCTCCTGGTGAACCGGCCGCACCGCGGCGGGCACGGTAGGCACGATCTGATGCCCAGCCTATAGCAGCCTTTGCATCGGTTGTTGCCCCCGCCAAACGGCATTTTTCCCCCATGTTGCGGCACGGCCACATGTGTTGCCGCATCTGGTCCCTGCCTGCGCAAGCGGCAGCCCTCCGGTGCTGTCGGCGCAAGCCGCAGTTGATCGCCGACAACTGACAGCTGACGACGCAGCCCGAAGCGGGCGCCGAGGTCGACGCGCCGGACAAGCCGTGCTGTACACTGGCCGCCGGTTCGCACCAGCGGAGAAGGAGCGATCAGGTGTCAGTCCGCACCGTCCTGACGACCTTTCTGGAGGCGGCACTGTCCGTGTTCGGCATCCGTAGCGCCTACGAACAGCCGCGCTATCACGTGATCGAAACGCTGTCGCCCGCAATCGAGATACGCGATTACGCCGCCCGCGACGCCGTCGAAACGACGACGCGCGATGGCGAGGCCGCGGCGTTCGGCCGGTTGTTCCGCTACATCACCGGCGCCAACGTGGCAGGAGCCGCGCTTGCGATGACGGCCCCGGTCGAGGAAGGGCCGCGGTCCATCGCGATGACCATCCCGGTGGAGCGCTCGGCCGGGCCTGCGGTGATGCGTTTCTTCCTTCCGCAAGACGTGGCGGCCGCGGGTGCGCCGGTGCCCAAGGACAAAGCCGTCTTGATCGTCCACCTGCCGGCGGCGAGGCTCGGCGTGATCCGCTTCTCGGGCCGCGCCACCCCGTCCGTGCGGGACGGCGAGGCCGCCCTGCTGCGGACCGCGCTGGACCGGGCACACTGGGTGCCACAGGGCAACCCTGTCTATTTCTCGTACGACCCGCCGTTCACGCTGCCTTTCCTACGACGCAACGAGGTGGCGTTCGGAGTGGAGCGTGGCGGCTGACAGGCAAGGCCAGGGGCGCGGCCCCTGGACCCCATCAAAGGCTAGCCTTCGAAATCCCGATATCTAAGGGTCGAGGTCAAACTCCGGCGGCCAAATGCTCCATCGTGTGGGCCAGCGTCAGCACGAGCGTGAACGCCGTCGCGTGGCGCAGGTGGCCCTTGAGAAGACGCAGGCAGGCGAACAGGAAAGCCGAGAGCAGGACGATCAGAAGAAGGGTCTGAAGATCGCTGGTCAGCCCTGCTGTGGACATCAGGGCGCGCAGGCCGTTCTCGACCATCTGCACGCCGGTCAGCAACAGGCGCGCGAACAGTGCAAGCAGCTGGAGCAGTCCGTGCGCGATGTCGTGGGCTACGTTCATCCAACCGTCTCAACGGCGCAAGAGTGGGCCCGCCACCAGGGCGGACACTCGCGCACCCGCCTTCATAAGCGCGGGCAGGTTAACCCACGATGAACCCCGGTTCGGCGATCCCAGCCCCTACGATCCCAACCCCTATGATCCCCAACCCTATGATCCCCAACCCTATGATCCCAGGCAGGCGTAGGTCGCGTCCACCAGGCTCTGACCCCGCGCGTTCAGCAGGATGCCCGTGCCCATGCGGTTCATCGTGTAGCCGAAGCTCAGCCCGGCGGCCGGGTCGGCGAACCCCACGCTGCCGCCCATGCCGACATGGCCGAACGCCTGCTCGCCGATCAGCAGGCTGTCGCCGCCGGTGGGCCTGGTGTCGATGCGCGCCATGAAGCCGAGCCCGAAGCGCATCGGCTGTCGCAGCGTGGCGTCGTCGAAGGTGGCGGCGCAGACGCGGGCCATGTCCAGCACGGTCTGCGGCCGCAGCAGGCCGCCCCCGCCCTGGGCCAGCGGGGCGTAGAGTCCGGCCAGCCCGCGCGCGTTGGTGACGCCGTTGGCGCTGCCGATCTCGGCCGCATGGATGGCGCGGGAGTTGAAGTCGGCCCGGCCGTTATTCATCAGGAACAGATGCGGCAGGCTGTTCGGATCGCCCATGACGTCGGCCAGGAACCTCGATTGCAGGTTGGCCTCGGACGGGTCGGCCGCGATCATCGGGGCCACCCGGGGTTCCTCGCCCTCCGGCAGGCCGATGTGGAAGTCCAGCCCGAGCGGGCCGGCCACGCTGCGGGCGAAGTAGGCGCTGAGCGGTTCGCCCGCGGCCAGCCGGACCATGGCGCCGACGGTCCATGCGAAGGTGACGCCGTGATAGCCCTGGCGCGTGCCGGGCACCCACCAGGCCGGCTCCGCGGCGACGCGGCCGGCCATGTACTCCCAATCGGCATAGCCGCCGGGCGGCACCGGCTCGCGCAGATGCGGCACAGGCGACGTGTGGGCCAGCATCATCGCCGCCGTGGTGTCCTGCTTGCCGTTCTGCGCGAACTCCGGCCACAGGCGGGAGACGGGCGCGTGCAAGTCCAGCCGGCCCTGGTCGGCCAGCATGTGGGCGCACAGCGCGGTGGCGGCCTTGGTGCAGGAGAACACGACGCCGATGGTGTCGCGCGACCAGGCCCGCCCGGATTTCGGGTCGGCGAGGCCGCCCCACAGATCGACCACCGTCTGGCCCCGCCGCGTGACGCACAGGCTGGCGCCGACCTCGCCACGCTCGGCAAAATTGGCGCGGAAGGCCGCTTCCACCGGTTCGAAGCCCGGCGCGACGCTGCCGCCGATGCTCGCGCCGTTCTGAGAGTTTTGTGCAACGACCTGATCCGGCATGATTTTCCCCTTCCCTCGGCGGCTTGCGGCAGGCGCGGCGCCGCGGCGGGCGGTTGTACGCGGTTCTTGCGTCCGGTGCCAAAACTGGCCGAGACTGCCGGAATCAAGACGGGGTCCCGCCAGTGTTCACCGCCGCCGAGCCGCATCGTTCCGGCCCGCCACCCGCGCATGACTGCCGCGACGACCATCGCGCCGAGCCGGGCGCGTTCGCCGCGCTCGACCTCGGCACCAACAACTGCCGGCTGCTGATCGGCGCCTCTTCGGGCCAGGGGTTTCGCGTGCTGGACAGCTTCTCGCGCATCGTAAGGCTGGGCGAGGGGTTGCAGACCTCCGGCATGCTGAGCGAGCCGGCGATGGAGCGCACGCTGGGCGCGCTGCATGCCTGCGCCGCCCGGCTGGCGCGCCGCCCGGTGCGCGGCATCCGCGCCATCGCGACCGAAGCCTGCCGCCGCGCGGGCAACGGGGTGGCGTTCCTGTCGCGCGTGCAGGCGGAAACCGGGCTTGCCTTCAACATCATCTCCACCCGCGAGGAGGCGGAGCTGGCGCTGGAGAGCTGCGGGCCGCTGCTGCGCGAGCCCGGGCGGCGCGCCCTGCTGTTCGACATCGGCGGCGGGTCGACCGAGCTCGCCTGGGTGCGCCTGCAGCATGGCCAGCCGCCGGAGCTGATCGGCTATGACAGCCTGCCGCTCGGCGTCGTCACCCTGGCCGAACGCTTCGGCCATCACGGGTTCGATCCGGACGGCTACGGCGAGATGGTCGAGGAGGTGGCGGGCCGGCTGGCGGCGTTCGAGCGCATCCACTGCATCGGGCATGAGATACGGCAGGGGGGCGTGCGGCTGCTGGGGACCAGCGGCACGGTGACGACGCTGGCGGGCGTGGCGCTGAACCTGACGCGGTATCGTCGGCCGATGGTGGACGGGGTGCGGCTGAGTGCCGAGGCTGCGGACGCCGCACTGGCGCTGCTGCGCGGGCTCGGGCGGGCGGGGCTGGTGGCCCACCCTTGCGTCGGGGCCGAGCGCGCGGATTTCGTGTTGCCGGGCTGCGCGATCTTCGAGGGCATCCGCGGCGTCTGGCCGGTGGACGAGGTGATCGTGGCCGACCGCGGCTTACGCGAAGGCATGCTGCTGCGTATGATGCGGCAGGGCAGCCGCGCCAGGCGGCCGGGCCGGCATAGGGTGTAGTGTTGGACGACCAGGCGGCAGGACCGAGCGACGACGTGCGTGACGCCATGCGCCTGCTCGATGAACAGAGGGCGATGCTGGACAAGCTGCGCGCAGCGATGATCGAGGGTGGGAGGAGCGGCCAGCCGACACCGTTCGATCTTGAAGCATTCCTTGCGGGCAAGCGCGCCGAAACCACCGAGCGACCGTGACGCGATCATGAGAACAAAGGCTTTCGCGCGAGCTTGGGGACCGACACGAAACACCCGTCATGCAAAAACCGCGCGGATGGCCGGGACGAGCCCGGCCAAGGTGGATTGATGGCGGAGAAGAGCGGCGCGCGCGGACTGACGGTGACGCTGCGCACGTCCCGCGGGCGCAGCCCCGCGCAGCAGCGCTGGCTGAACCGGCAGCTGAACGACCCCTACGTAGCCGCCGCCCGCAAGCAGGGGCTGCGGTCCCGCGCCGCGTTCAAGCTGATGGAGCTGGACGACCGGTTCCACCTGATCGGCCGCCGCTGCCGCGTGCTCGACCTCGGCGCCGCCCCCGGCGGCTGGACCCAGGTGGCGCTGAGCCGGGGTGCCGGCCAGGTGGTGGGCGTCGATCTGCTGGCCATCGAGCCGATCCAGGGCGCCACCCTGATCCAGGGCGATTTCGAAGACCCAGACATGCCCGCTCGCCTGACCGCCCTGCTCGGCGGCGCGCCCGATCTGGTGCTGTCAGACATGGCGCCCAACACCACCGGCCATGCCGCCACCGACCACATTCGCATCATGGCGCTCGCCGAACTCGCGCTGGACTTCGCCACCGGCATCCTGGCCCCCGGCGGCGCGTTCGTCGCCAAGGTGTTCCAGGGCGGGTCGGAGCGGGAAATGCTGGTCCCGATGAAGCAGCGTTTCGCCACCGTGAAGCACGCCAAGCCGCCGGCGAGCCGGAAGGAGAGCAGCGAGCTTTACGTGGTGGCGCAGGGGTTCCGCGGGCGGGTGTGAGCCATTTCTGGCCGATGTCGCTGCTCGCGATCCGGGGCGATGTCGGCCGCCATGCGTGCCAAGGTCCCGCATCGCGCAAGGGCGCGACGCGGGCTACGCTCGCTGGCTAGGGGTGTGCAACAAATGCAGGCATGCGACAGGCGCAAGTTTCGAGTAGCAGCTTGCTCGCCCCGCTTACCCCCTCCTAGGCTGCGGCGAAGCCGTCACGACCGGGGCAGACCGATGTTGATGAAAACGAAGTTGCTTGCGATTGGCTTCCTGATCTGCGGCGCCTCCATATCCGCGATTGCCGCCGACCTACGATCGCCCGACACACCTGCGATGCGCGCCGCCCATGCAGAGGCCGCAGCGGTGGCCGCGTCGTTGCACGCTTCCTGGCAGGCGGCCGGCCATTCGGTCGAGACGTCGGAGACGCCGCCGAGCATCGTCGCGATGAAAGTGCTCACGCCGGTCGTCAACGTGGCGAGGCCGCCCGCAACGCCCGCCGTTCGCATAGAGTATCGTACCAAGAACGGGTTCGGCTCCGTGCAACTGGGGTTTTACTCACCCTCTTCTGCACAAAGCTTCACCATACTGTACACCGCGCCACCTGGTACCTCGTTGCCCAAGAACGGATCGCTCGTCATCGAGGATCCAGCCAAGGCGCTGAGTTTATACGCGGCATCGGGATCCTGGTCCGTAGGTGCCACCATCGTCGATCAGGCCGGCTACGAGGGGTATGGGCCGGCGCCGGAGAATTTTCAGGTCGTCAACACCGTGGGCGAGGACGTGACACCGCCGACCATCCTGTCCGGACAGATACTCACCCCGACGGTCAGCGTGAGTTCGGCCTACCCGGCTTTTCAGACCAGTCTCCAGGTGTCCGACGATCTGTCCGGCGTGCAGGCCGTCTACCTGAACGTCCGACCGTACGGCGTGCGGTCCGACCCGACGATATTCAGATCGCTGTCTCCGCACCGGATCATCCGGCCCGGGACGTTTCTTGCCTCCGGGTCGTTCAGCGGGGCGGGCAACGAAGGAAGCGAAACCTGGATCATCGAAGAAATCGACATCGTGGATTTCGCAGGCAACGCCAAGGAATATACCGGGGATGCCGTGACATCGATCTTCGGCACAAACATGTTCACCGTTACGCAATAAGGTAGGCTTCGTGCGCATGCGCCTCGGGCCATCACGCCATTGCATGCGGCAGGGCTACCGGTGCGCCTGCTGCTGCTGCGCCCTGGGGAGTTCCACCCGGTCGAGCATGCCATGTTGGCCAGCACGCGTGGGAAAGACCGCGCTGGACGCGGCGGGCAAGCGATGTCGACCACGATCGGGCATGGCAACAGGCTACACACCTTGGGTGGTGGCTAAAGACGCCTAGCTTTTCTGCCCTACGATGCTGCCAGCCGCCTTTGCTGCCTGCTCCGCCGGGTCACCAGCATCCCCGCCGCGCCCAGCGGCAACGATAACAGAGCCAGGGAGCCAGGCTCAGGAATTGTGGTGGAGGGGGCGATGTCGATGACGAAGCTGTCGGCGGTGGCGCCGGAGCCGAAATGGTAAGTGTAGACGGAGCCGGCCGTCAGCCCGAGACCAGCCAGGGTTTCGTTCTGGAAAAAGGCCTGAGACGACAGGAACGATTCCGACACGTAATCGACAGGCAACGCGAGGAGGTCTTGCTCCGTGCTGATGCCAACCGTGCTGCCATTCCCTGTGGATGCAAGGACGCCATCGGCGGGACCGCCACTTCCGTATGCGAGAAAGCCGGATCCTCCGCTGTACTCGGCAAAAGGACCTGCGGGCGTTTGGCCGATGAGCAGGTAGCCGCCCTCCGGGTGCGCACCGATCAAGGCGTCACCCGCGCCGTAGTTTGCAACAAAGGAAAGCCCCGCCGTGTCGATGGAGCCGATCCCGGAAGCTTCGACGCTGGTTCCCTGCTGCGAGAAGGTCACTACGAACGACGCATCCGCAGCACCCGCCCAACCGAACGCCACCACACCCGCCAACAACCATGCCCGCATCGTACAGCTTCCGTTCCCAGTCATTGCGAAGTCGATACTGGCGTCCATACCTGATGCTGTCGAAGCGGTCATCCAGCTTTTAACAGCCGGACACAAACCTCACGAATTCGTGATCTGGTTGATTGCTGGGCAGACGCGCAGCACGCGCGAGGCGTGTGTGGACGGCCTGTCGATCAAGGGTTCTGAGCAGCACGCGTAGGGCGGAACAGCGCAGCGTCTTCCGCCGACGCGCATCAGCCACGCTCTCCCGCATCTGCCACGTCATCACCGCAAAAAGCCCAATCCGCCGGGTAAAGGCCGCGCTGGACGCAGCGTTGGAATGATGAGAACGGCCACGCTGCTGGACTTTCTGCCAGCCCGTGCTTGACGGGGTTGAAGTGTATGTAGTCCATGTGCGGCGGCATAATCGATGTCGTCGCGTATCGTGTGTTCCCAGAACCGTCGCTGCCAGATGCCGCGCTCGCCGCGACGCTCTCTCGCAGCGGACCGATGCTCTTGGCGAGGGATCACCTTCACAAAAGCCTTCTTAATCGCACGCCAGCGCGCTGAGTAGTCGTCGTCGGATGCAGGTAGCTTCCAGACCGCGTGCATGTGGTCCGGGAGCACGACCCAGGCATCAATGTGGAAGGGACGCAGCATCTTGACGCTTGCAACTGCGCGGCGGAGATCTGCAATCTGGTTGGTCAGCAGTGAGCTTCGGCGATCGAGCAGGTTGACGGTGAAGAAATAGGTTCCGCCTGGCACGCGGTTTCGGCGGTAGTGGGACATGGTGACGGGCTACACGTATTGGGGGATGGCGGAAGCTCCGCGTGTCGGGTGATGGCGGAAGGCGCTTCGCTTTTCCGCCCTTGTAATAGCCGGATTCCCTATATCCGTCTTGCTCCGCAAGGGGCGT
>CALMVI010000028.1 GCA_937873095.1 uncultured Acetobacteraceae bacterium
CTTCCGTTACTCTGGAACGGTAGCGTTCCGGGGTCTGGACCCTTTCGGAACAAAATGGCCTTTTACGGCTACGCACGTGTCAGCACTCTCGACCAAGACCTCACGATCCAGCGTGCGGCCCTCAAAGCGGCCGGCTGCAGTGTCGTTCGTGCCGAGAAGGCCAGCGGTTCCCGCCGCGACGGGCGAACCGAGCTGCAGGTCCTGCTCGACTTCGTGCAGCCCGGTGACACCCTGGTCGTGACTCGCATCGATCGCCTTGCCCGCTCGATGAAAGACCTGCAGGACATCGTGCATGAGTTGAAGGGTCGCGGCGTGGCGCTGCGCGCAACCGAGCAGCCCGTGGACACCGGAACCGCGGCTGGCAAGGCGTTCCTCGACATGTTGGGCGTGTTTGCCGAGTTCGAGACCAATTTGCGGCGCGAGCGTCAGCTTGAAGGTATCGCGCTTGCCAAGACACGCGGCGTCTACAAGGGGCGCAAGCCCAGTGTTGACGCTGCCGAGGTAAGGCGTCTGCGACATGAGGAGAAGCTGGGACCCGCCGCCATAGCGCGCCGGCTCGGCATCGGCCGTACCAGCGTCTACCGCGCCCTTGAGACCGCGATGGTCGCCGGCCGCGTGTGATGAGTAGCACCCTCACGCGTTTCGGCTGAGTGGGTGCCGGTCTCGTTCCTGACCGCTGAACAGGAACGGCGCTATGGCCGGTATGCCGGCGAACCGAGCGCGGAGCAGCTCGCACGGCACTTCCACCTCGACGACGCCGATCGCGAGCTGGCCGGCACCAAGCGTTGGGATCACATGCGGCTCGGGTTCGCCGTCCAGCTCGGCACCGTTCGCTTCCTCGGCGCGTTCCTGGACGAGCCTGCTGCTGTCCCTGGCGGGGTCGCGGGCCATTTGGCCCAGCAGCTTGGTATCCCCGATGCGGGTTGCCTGACCCAATACGCCACGGCCCGGGGTCGATGGCAGCATTCGGCGGAGATCAAGGAGCGCCACGGCTACCGCGAGTTCACCGATCCTGCCGTCTGCTTTCGCCTGACGCGCTGGCTTTACGCGCTCTGCTGGACCGGCACAGACCGGCCGAGCGTGCTGTTCGACCGCGCGACCGTCTGGCTGGTGACGGAGAAGGTGCTGCTCCCCGGCGCATCCGCTCTTGAGCGTCTGGTCGCCCGCATTCGCGCCCGGGCCGCCCGTCGCCTCTGGCGCACGCTCGCCCGCGATGTGACGCCCGAACAGCGCACGAAGCTTGATGCCCTGCTGGTCGCAGGAGAGGGCGGCCGCCCCAGTCCGCTCGACCGTCTTCGAGACGGGCCATACCTTCGCAGCGGCGCCGAGCTGTCCCGCGCCGTCGGCCGCCTGGACGAAGTCCGGGTGCTGACGCTGGGCCTGCCCACCATTGACCATGTGCCGCCCGGCCGGGTCACCGCGCTTGCCCGCTTCGCGACCGTCGCCAAGGCGCAAGCTGTGGCACGCATGCCGCTGGAACGGCGAACGGCGACGCTGCTCGCCTTTGTGCGAACGCTGGAGGCGACCGCGCAGGACGATGTGCTCGACCTGTTCGATATTGTGGTCACCGCACTGTTCACCGACGCTGCCAAGGTCGGCAAGAAGGCACGGCTGCGCACCCTTCGCGATCTCGACGCCGCCGCTCTCCAGCTCCGCCAAGCGGGCGGGGTGCTCATGGACGACGCTGTGGACGACGGCGCCGTGCGCGGGGCCGCCTTCGCGATCGTGCCGCGCGAGGTGCTCGCGGCGGCGCTGGAGCAGATCGACGCTATCGTCCGGCCGCCAGGAGACCTCTAC
The DNA here is from genome assembly GCA_937873095.1 of uncultured Acetobacteraceae bacterium. Classification (GTDB taxonomy): domain Bacteria; phylum Pseudomonadota; class Alphaproteobacteria; order Acetobacterales; family Acetobacteraceae; genus BOG-908. The sequence continues at coordinate 1,798 of CALMVI010000028.1, forward strand.
TTCACCGAACTGCGCGCCCAAACCGGCAAGCTGCGCTTCCTGCCGGGCATGCTTCGATCCGTTTCCTTCGGCGCCACGCTGGCCGGGCAGCCAACGCTGGACGCTGTTTGTCATCTGCGCAGCACCGATGGGCGCGGACCGGCACCGTCAGCACCGCTCGGCTTCGTGCCGAGTGGCTGGAAGCGGCAGGTCAAAGCCGCCGATGGCGGCGTGGACAGCCTCGGTTACCGGCTCTGCTTGCTCGACGCCATGCGGATCGGAATCCGGCGGCGTGACCTGTTCGCGTCACCCAGCCTGCGCTTTGCCGACCCTCGGATCGGCCTGTTGGCTGGTTCAGCCTGGGAGGCGGCGCGGCCGTCCATCTGCCGCACCCTGGGCCTCTCGACCGACGGGCCGGCTGAGGTTGCCCGTTTGGCCGACCGCCTGGACGCCGCCTATCAGGATACCGCGGCGAACCTGCCCAAGAACGCGGCTGTTCAGGTAGACGGCGGCGAGTTGGTGCTGTCCGCCCTCGACAAGCTGGAGGAGCTGCCCAGCCTGGTCGCACTCAAGGCGGCCGTTGCCGCACGTATGCCACTGGTGGACCTGCCCGAGCTGCTGCTCGAAATGCACGCCCGGACCGGCTTTGCCGACGGGTTCACCCATGCCAGCGAAGGCGGCGCACGAGCCAGCGGCGTCGCCACCAGCCTATGCGCGGTGCTGCTGGCCGAAGCGTGCAACACCGGGTTCGAGCCGCTGATCCGGCGCGACAACGCGGCGCTACGGCGCTCACGGCTGAGTTGGGTGCGGCAGAACTACATCCGGGCCGAGACGATCACCCGGTCGAACGTCATCCTGGTCGCGGCCCAGAACCGCATCCCGCTCGCCCGCGCCTGGGGCGGCGGTGACGTAGCGTCCGCCGACGGGCTGCGCTTCGTGGTGCCCGTCCGCACGATCCATTCGGGGCCAAACCCGCGCTACTACGGCCAGGAGCGTGGGGTGACGTTCTACAACCTGGTCTCGGACCAGTTCACCGGGCTGAACGGCATCACCGTACCCGGCACCCTGCGCGACAGCCTGACCCTGCTTTCCGTGGTACTGGAACAGCAAACCGAGCTGCAGCCGACCGAGATCATGTCCGACACCGGCGCCTACACCGACACGATCTTCGGCATCTTTCACCTCCTGGGCTTCCAGTTCAGCCCGCGTCTGGCCGACATCGGCGGCACCAGGTTCTGGCGCGTGGACGGCAAGGCCGACTACGGTGCCCTCGACGAGCTGGCCGCCCAGCGCATCAACGTGAAGCTTATCGTCCAGCACTGGGAGGACCTGCTCCGCCTGGCCGGTTCGCTCAAGCTCGGCACGGTGCAGGCCGCCGGCCTGATCCGAACCCTGCAAACCAAGGACCGCCCGACCAAGCTGGCCCGCGCGCTGGAAGAATTGGGGCGGCTGATCAAGACGCTCTACCTGCTCCGCTTCATCGACGACGAAGCCTATCGGCGGCGCATCCTGGTGCAACTCAACCGCGGCGAGGGCCGCCATCAGCTCGCCCGCGTCGTGTTCCATGGCAAGCGCGGCGAACTGCGGCAGCGCTACCGCGAAGGCCAGGAGGACCAACTCGGCTCGCTCGGCCTGGTGGTGAACGTCATCGTGCTGTGGAACACGATCTACATGGACGCCGCGCTGAACCAGCTCCGTGCCGAGGGCTTCGACGTGCGTTTAGAGGATGTAGCCCGGCTGTCGCCGCTCGGGTTCGACCATATCAACATGCTCGGCCGCTACGCCTTCATCCTGCCCGACCAGATTGCTCGGGGAGAGCTTCGACCGCTCCGTGATCCCACCATCATGGACGACGAGAGCTGAAATGCAGTTTCGGTTCCGTTGCTACCGGACCCCCA
>CALMVI010000029.1 GCA_937873095.1 uncultured Acetobacteraceae bacterium
CTCCCCCGTAGGGGGCAGCGGCAGGGGCGTGGCCTGAATGCTCAGCCGGTCCACCCGGCCCCCTGCCTCGGTCAGCAGCAACACCCCGGCCAGCCTGCCCAGCCCCGGCTTTGACGGCGTCAGCGCCAGCTCGACCCGGTCCTGCCTGACCCGCACACTCTGCGGCGCCCCCTGGTCGATCACGCCCGACTCGGCCGGGAAGAACAGGGCCGAGCGCGCCTGCAGGCCTGGTGCCTGCAGCCAGAGCACCCCCTCCCCGGTGACGTGCGCCGGGTATGGGGAGGGGCGCGGCGTGTGCCGGTCGGCCTCGGCGAACAGGTCGGCCTGGCCGCCCGGCGCGCCGTCGCCGGCCGGCAGCGACAGCGTGAAGACCGCGTCCTCGGGCACGCAGATGGCGGCGCAGACGAGCCAGCTGGCATGCACGCGCGCCGACAGGCCGGGCCCGCCGACAGGCGAAGCACGGAACGGCAGCAGAACCGAGCCGGTATAGGCGTAGCTGGTGAACCCTGCCTCGCGCAGCCGTTCGGGCACCGGGAACACGAGCGGCCCCGCGGTCGCACCCGTCACCTGTATCTCGGGCGCGGCGCCCGCATCGCCAGGGTTGGACCAGTAGGTGTGCCAGCCCGGCCGCAGCACGAAGCGCAGCCCGAGCCTGACCGGCTTGCCGGCGGCCACGCTGTCGGCCTCGCTGACCAGCGTGACGCTGTCGCGCGCGGTGGTGAACGCGGCGCTCTCGGCCGCCCGCGCCGCCGGCATGCAGAACGCTGCCAGCAGCACGACGGCCGCGACCCTGAGGGTGATGCGGACGAACAGGTGGGGGAGGCGCGTCATGGCATCGCGAACCGGATCCCGCTCAGGCTTTCGGACGCGCGCGCTTGGCGCGGCCGGCATCGGCCGGCAGCCACCATTGCACCGGCTCCTGCTCGGGCGGCTCGGACTTGTGCACCTTGGGCGGACGGCCGCGCCGTTTGGCACCCGCCGGCCTGTCTTCCGGCTGGGCGGCCGGCACGTGCGCCGCCCTGGCCTCGGCGGCAAGCCGCGCCTTGCGTTCGGCCTGCAGGGCTTCCTCGGCGGCCATCTCGCCATGGGCGAGCTTGGTCTGCAGCTGCTGGATGACGCGTTGCGCCTCCGCCAGCGCCTGCTGTGCCGCCGCGCGCTCAGCCCGTTCGGCTTTCAGCTCAGCCTCCAGGGCGGTCAGCCGCGCCCTCGCATGATCGGCCGGCTCGGCACGGCGGGCGGCCATGGCAGCCCCGTCCCGCACCGGCCTCGGCACCGCCTCGCCCCCCAGCCGGCCGCCCTGCGCCCTGTCCGGCGTCAAACCGAGCGCCGCACGCATCCTGACCTCCTCGGCTTGCGAGTCGTTCAATGTCAGCGTGCCGTTGCCGTCAGGTGGGCTCATGGTCGTCCAGTTCCGAAAAGTGGCGTTCCTGTGCGTTCGCCCGGCCGGCCACGCGGCACGGCGACGCGCGAAGCGAATACAGAGCTTTGCGGCCCGGTCCCGGCGCCGTCCGGTCGACCGAGCGCACAACACGCGTCATGCAACCCGCGTTACGAAAGACTGGCAGACTTGGAGACGGGGACTCGGGCGGGTCGTCTCAATGACAGTATGCTCTTGGCTTACGGCGAGACTATCCATTCAAATGCTTCGGCGCAACCTGAAGGTTCTTTGGTGAACCTGCTGTAGACGCACGGTTTGAGACGTGCGTTTCGAGACGTTATCTTTGCGTCCGTCATACCCAACATGGTGGCGCCGCCGCGCTGGACCATGTCACGGACCCTATCGACCGGATCATACATCAGCACGTATTGGCGAAGAAAATCTTAATGCTCGGGCAACGTGCTCCCCCTGCCGATGGTCTTCAGCCCGGCCATCGCCGGCTGCAGCACGGCGGGAACGTCGATGCCGCCATCGGCGCGCTGGTAGTTTTCCATCACCGCGATCAGCGCCCGGCCGACCGCAACGCCGGAGCCGTTCAGCGTGTGCACGTGCGCGATATCGCCCTGCTTCGGCCGGAACCGTGCGTTCATCCGACGGGCCTGGAACGCGCGGGTGTTGGAGCACGAGCTGATTTCGCGCCACATGCCCTGGCCGGGCAGCCAGACCTCCAGGTCGTAGGTACGGGCGGCGGAAAACCCGGTATCGCCGCTGCACAGGAACATGCGGCGATACGGAAGCTCCAGCGCTTCCAGCACCGCCTCCGCACACGCCGTCATGCGCTCGTGCTCGGCGTCGCTGTCCTCGGGGCGGGTGATGCTGACCAGTTCGACCTTGCGAAACTGGTGCTGGCGCAACATGCCGCGCGTGTCCCGGCCGGATGCGCCCGCCTCGCTGCGGAAGCAGTCGGTCAGCGCGGTGCGCCGTATCGGCAGGCACGCTTCCGGCAGGATCTCGCTTGCGGCCAAATTGGTCAGCGGAACCTCCGAGGTCGGGATCAGCCAGCGCCCGTCGGTGGTGCGGAAAAGATCCTCGGCGAACTTGGGCAACTGGCCGGTCCCGAACAGCGCTGCGTCGTTGACCAGTGCCGGCACGCTGGCCTCCTCGTAGCCATGCGCGCCGGTGTGCAGGTCCAGCATGAACTGGCCGAGACCCCTCTCCAACCGGGCCAGGCCGCCGCGCAGCACGGTGAACCGGCTTCCGGACAACCGCGCGGCGCGGTCGAAATCCATCAGGCCGAGCGCTTCCCCCAGTTCGAAATGCTGGCGTGGCGCAAAGGAAACTTCCCGCGCGGCGCCACAGCGCCTGAGTTCCACGTTGTGGGTTTCGTCCGCACCGTCGGGAACGTCGGCGTCGAGCACGTTGGGCAGACGGCTGACATGGTCGTGGAGCCTGACGGCGAGCTGCTCTGCGCGCTGTTCGTCGCGTTCGGCCCTCGCCCGGTACTCGGTCGCCTCGGCCTCGAGTGCTGCGGTGTCGAGGCCGGCGCGCCTGCCCTGCCCCACCTGCCTGGCCAGCGCGTTTCGCGCCGCCTGGACGGTCTGCAACGCGGTGGCGATCGCGCGCCGGTCGGCATCGGCTGCGACCAGGCCTTGCGCCTCCGCCTCGCCGTCCAGGCCGCGGCGGGTCAAGGCCGCGCCGAAGCCGACAGGATCGGCCCGGATCGCCCTGATGTCGTGCATCAGGCCTCGACCGGCTTGGGCTCGACCAGGCGCGCCGAGAAGATCGACAGCTCGTACAGCGCGATCAGCGGCACCGCCAGGCCGGTCTGGGTGATCACGTCGGGCGGCGTCAGCACGGCGGCGATGACGAAGCAGCCGACATAGGCGTAGCGCCGATACTTCTTCAGTCCTGCCGACGTGACCAGGCCGACCTTCGCGCACAGCGTCAGCAGCACGGGCAACTGGAACGCGATGCCGAACGCCATGATCAGCTTCATCACCAGACTCAGATACTCGCTGACCTTGGGCTGCAGCTCGATCTGTGCCACGCCAGGTCCGCCTGCGGTCTCGAACCCCAGGAAGAACTTCCAGGCGAACGGGAACACGAACGAATAGGCCAGGGTGGCGCCGAGCACGAACAGCACCGGCGTTGCAACCAGGAAAGGCGCGAAGGCTCGGCGCTCGCTGCGGTACATCCCTGGCGCCACGAACATCCAGACCTGGCTTGCCACGACAGGAAAGGAGACGAAGCTCGCGCCGAAGAAGCCGACCTTCACGTAGGTGAAGAACGCCTCGTAAAGCTGCGTGTAGATCAGGTGCGGCTGGTCGCCGCGCGCCAGCATCGCGTGCACCAGCGGCAGGGTCAGGAAATTGTAGATCGGGCGGGAGAAGTAGTAGCAGACCGCAAACGCCACCACGAAAGCCGATGCGGACCACAGCAGGCGGCGCCGCAACTCCACCAGATGCTCGAGCAACGGCATCGGCTTGTCGTTGATCGGGTCGGATTTCGGATCCTTGGCGCTGGCGGACATCGTCTCAGCCCTGCGCCTGGTCCGCCTGCTCGGGTGCGGTCGGGGGTGCCGACGGCACTGGCGGGGGCACTGGCGGCGGCTGGACAGGAACAGGCATCGCCTCGTGCGCCGCGGCCGGGGCGAGGGCGCCGGCTTCGGGCGGGGCGATCCCGGCCGTCGGACGGGCGTCGGTGCGCGCCTGGGCGATCTGTTCGGGGGTGAATTGCTGGTCGAGCCTGGCCATCACGGGTCGCACCGGCTTGTCGCGGAACGGGTCGGCGAAGGCGGACCGCACCGACCCGTCGGGGTCGATCGCGCGCTGCACCATCGAGCGCGGGTTCAGGCTGCGCAGCTCGTCGATGGAGGTCTTCACGTCACCCAGATCGGCGTCGCGCAGCATCTCGTCCACGTGGCCCTGGAACTCGCCCGCCATGCGGCGCAGCTTCTTGACGGTGTCGCTGATCGCCTTGACGGCGACCGGCATGTCCTTGGGGCCGATGGCAATCAGGGCGACCACGCCGATCAGGGCGATCTCGGAAAACGCGAAGTCGAACATCGTGCAGTCTTAGCCCGCGCCGCGTATGGAAGGAAGGCGGGCGGGCAAGGTGGGCGGGATGGCAGACATCAGGGTCGGCATCGGCGGTTGGACGTTCGCGCCCTGGCGCGGAAGCTTCTACCCGGACGGCCTGCCGCACGCGCAGGAACTGGCCCATGCCAGCGCGCGCCTCACCTCCATCGAGATCAACGGCACGTTCTACCGCCATCAGAGCCCGAAAAGCTTCGCCGCCTGGCGGGACGCCACGCCGCCCGGCTTCGTCTTCTCCGTCAAGGCGCACCGGGCCACCACCCACGGTCGCGACACCACGGCCTCGCCCGACGCGATCGACCGGTTCGTCCGGAGCGGGATAGAAGAGCTGGGTCCCAAGCTCGGCCCGATCCTGTGGCAGTTTGCGCCGACAAAAAGGTTCTCGCCGGAGGTGTTCGAGCCGTTCCTCGCCGCCCTTCCGGCAACGCTGAACGGCCGGCCCTTGCTGCACGCTGTGGAGGCGAGGCACCCGAGTTTCGAGGACCCAGCCTGGGTCGCCCTGGCCAGGACCTTTGGCGCGGCCATCGCGATCGTCGATTCCGACAAGCAGGCGCTGCGCGGCGACGTCACCGCGGACTTCGTCTATGCCCGCCTGCAGCGCAACAGCCTGGAGGAGGCCGATGGCTACCCCGCCCACTTGCTCGACCACTGGGCCGAGCGCTTGCGCCGCTGGTCCGGCGGCCAGGGTGTGGCCGACCTGCCGCTGCTGGCTGCTGCCGCGTCGCCGCGTCCGCTGCCCTGCTTCGCCTACCTGATCAGCGGCGACAAGCAGCGCGCGCCCCATGCCGCCGAGGCGCTGCTCAGGCGCCTCGCACACCAGCAAACGCTACCCGCGTGACGTCCGGCCGGACAGGCCTCAACACACCTCGACCGCGACTGCGGTCGCTTCGCCACCGCCGATGCACAGGCTGGCCACCCCCCTGCCGCCGCCACGCGCAGCCAGTGCTGCGATCAGCGTCGCCATGATCCGCGCGCCGGACGCCCCGATCGGGTGGCCGAGCGCGGTGGCGCCGCCGTTCACGTTCAGCCGCTCGGACGGAATGCGCAACTCGCGCGCGGCGATCATCGCCACCACGGCAAAAGCCTCGTTGACCTCGAACAGGTCGATGTCGGACACGCTCCAGCCGACCTTGTCCAGCAGCTTGCGCATCGCCGGCACCGGCGCCGTGGCGAATTGCGAGGGTGCGTGGGCGTGGGCGGCATGGGCGACGAGCCTTGCCAGCACAGGCAGCCCCAGACGCTCGGCGACGCTGGCGCGCGTCATCAGCAGCGCCGCCGCCCCGTCCGAGATGGACGAGGCGTTGGCGGCGGTGATCGTGCCGTCCTTCGAGAACGCGGGCTTGAGGGTCGGGATCTTGTCTGGCCGCGCCTTCCCGGGCTGCTCGTCCTGGCTCACCACGGTCTCTCCGGCCCGGCCGGCAACCGTGGTCTCGACGATCTCGCGGGAAAAGGCGCCGCTGGCGATGGCCGCCCGCGCGCGTTCCAGCGACGCCAGCGCGTATTCGTCCTGCGCGGCGCGGGTGAACTGGTGGTCGCGCGCCGAGGCTTCGGCGAAGCTGCCCATCAGGCGGCCTGGCTCGTAGGCATCCTCCAGCCCGTCCAGGTACATCGAATCCTTGACGACATCGTGGCCGATGCGCGCGCCGGCGCGGTGCTTGGCCAGCAGGTAGGGCGCGTTGGACATGCTCTCCATCCCGCCCGCGACCACGATGTCGGCCGATCCGGCCGCCAGCGCGTCGGCCGCCATGATCGCGGCCTGCATGCCCGACCCGCACATCTTGTTGACCGTGGTCGCTTCCACGCTGTCGGGCAGACCAGCCCCCAGCGCCGCCTGGCGCGCCGGCGCCTGGCCGAGTCCCGCCGGCAGCACGCAGCCCATGTAGATGCGCTGCACCGCGTCCCGCGCGACGCCCGACCGATCGACCGCTTCGCGCACGGCCGACGCGCCCAGCGCGGTCGCAGAAGCGCCGGACAGCACGCCCTGGAACGCCCCCATCGGGGTGCGGGCGTAGCCGGCGATGACGACGGGGTCGTGCGGCATGGGACTTCCTCGTGCAGGGCCGGATGGCGGCCGTTCCCACGGCGCGCTCAGACCGGCAAGGCTGCACCGAGGAAACGCTCGGCCGCAACACCCTGCCCCTCGGCCAGCGCGAAACCGGACAGGGCGGCGGCACAGGCATCCACGCCGCCGAACTGGAAGCCCACCTGGCTGACATAGGCCGTGGCGGCACGGAGCTTGCGCGGCAGGCCGGCAGCAATCCCCACCAGGCGGACCGCGCCTGCCGGAACGCAGGCGAGCGGTGCTGCGTCCGGCTGGCGTATGGCATAGGGTGTGTCGCGGTAATACGCGATCGTTCCGCCCGGGAACACGCGCTGCACTGCCGCCACCACGACCTGGTGGTCCACGTGGTTGCCCAAGGCCTGCGGCGCCAGGACCAGGTCGGGCACGCACTCGTCCCGCAGCCCGCGCAGTGCCGCTTGCACCCGCCCGGACACCCGGTCGTCCTCGTGCACCGCGCCGAACAGCGCCTGCGCCGACCCGTAGCCCCTGTGCGGCGCCTCCGGCAGGTCGAGCCAGCGCAGCGAGGCGACTGACAGGGCCGCGGCGGCGTCGGCATCCTCCTGCCGGCGCAGCGCCATGTAGTCCGCATGCGCCGGCAACCCCTTGTCCAGCTGGCAGGCGAGCGCGAAGCCGTCGGCAGGAACGACCGAGCGGGTGAACACGGTGGCCAGCACCGTGTGCCAGCCTGCGTCAGCGAGCAGCGCGGCCAGGCCGCCGCAGGAGAACGCCACGTCGTCCAGATGCGGGGAGACGAACAGCGCCGTGCGGCGGCTCACAGCAGATGCGGCTCGGCGCGGAACCGGCAGGGCGCCACAGGCAGGCACTCGCTCCACCCGAGGTCGGGCGGCTGGCCCGCCACCCGGGCATAGACGCCCATGACCTGCCGCCCGACCGTCTGCCAGGAGTAGCGCGCCCGACACTCGGCCAGCGCCGCCTCGGCCAGGCGGGCCCGCTCGGCGGGGTCGCGCAGCACGCGGCGCAGCGCGGCGGCCAGCCCCGGCACGTCGCCGGGCTCGCACAGCAGGCCGTTCTCGCCGTCCCTGATGCAGTCGACCACGCCCACCGACCGGCAGGACACCACCGCCAGCCCGCTCGCCATCGCCTCCAGGATCGTGTTGGAGAACCCCTCCGCATAGGTGGGCGAGACGAAGACGTCAGCGCGGCGATAGATGTCGGGCACGGCGGCGTAATCGGCATAGCCCGCCATGTGCACGCGGTCCGACAGGCCGAGTGCCGCGACCCTGGCGGAGGCCGCCTCGGAATCGGGGCCGATCCCGGAGACGACCAGCCGGAACCCGACCGCCTCGCTTGCCAGGAGGGCCGCCGCATCCAGCATGTCCAGCACGCCTTTCCGCGCGTCCACCCGGCCGTGGTACAGCAGCACCGGCACCGCGGGGTCGCGCCCGGCCGGCGTGAAGCGCCGCACGTCGACCGCGCCGGGCACGATGGTGAAACGCTCGCGCGCCGTGCCGAGGCGGCCGCACACCTCCTGGGCGAAGCTCTCGCAGCCGATCAGCACGGCGTTGGCATGGTCCAGCACGCGGGTCATGGCCAGGCGGTGCGTCTGGCAGCACGACCCGACCCAGTGTCCGTCGCCGCCCTGGATCGAAACGACGCTCGGCACGCCAAGCCGGCGCGAGGCGAGCAGCGCGGCCCAGCCGCACGGATATCCGTACTGGGCGTGGATCACGTCGAACGGCGCGCGCGCATGCTCGGCGGCAATCGTCTCGACCATGCAGGCCACATCGGCCTCGAACCTGCCGCCATCCTGCTCGCCGAGCTGCTCCAGGCCGATCACCCGCACGCCGGGCACCGGCGGCGGCGGCCCGCCGCCATAGACGCGCCTGCCGAGCGCGTCGCCACGGTACTGGCTGACCATGGTCACGTCGTGCCCCGCCCCTACCAGCTCGCCAAGCAGGTTGAGGGCGTACACGCTCATGCCGGAGATGGCGGGAAAGAACCGCCGGGACACGAAGCAGACGCGCATGTCAGGGTGCGGACAGGGTGCGGCCTTCGGCCCCGACGCCGGCCGCGCCCGCGTGCTGCGCCCGGCCGCCGCCCGATGCCGCCTTGAGGTAGGCCAGCGCCGCCGGCACCATCGTGTCGGCCCGGTGGCTCTCGCGCGACAGCTCGACGCAAACGAGCTTGCCGAACCCTATCCCCTCCAGCGCCCGCAGGACCGACCCCACGTCCATGTCGCCCTCGCCGAACGGAAGGTGCACGTGCTCGCCGCGCCTCATGTCCTCGATCGCGACCGTGCCGAGCAGCCCGGCGAACTCCGTCACCGCAGCGGCAGGGTCGCGCTCCCCTGTCACCAGGCAGTGCCCGGTATCGAGGGCGAGCCGAAGGCCGGCCACGCCGAGGGCTGCGTAATCGTCGACCGTCTCGACCAGCATGCCGGGCTCGGGCTCCAGTGCCGCGACAACCCCCAGCGCCTCGGCCTGACGCGCGACGGTTTCGATGCCCTGGCGCAGCCACGCATGCGCCTGGCCGGCAGACACGCCCGGCCTGGGCACGCCGGCCCAGAAGCTCATCGCCTCCCCGCCGGTCTCGGCCGCCACCACCAGCGCACGGCGGAGGAACTCGATGCGCAGCGCCCGCCCCTCCGCCTCGGCGCTCAACAGCGTGGGCTCGTGCTTGGCGCGCGGGTCCAGCAGGAACCGCGCGCCGGTCTCCACCACGCAGCCGAGGCCCAGCGTGCGCAGCCGGGCGGCCACGCGCACGAGCCTGCCCGGGAAATCCTCGTCGAACGGGTCGAGGTGGTGGATGTCCAGCGTCAGCGCCACGCCGTCATAGCCGGCATCGGCGATCAGGTTCAGCGCGTCGTCCAGCCTGTGGTTGGCCGTGCCGTTCGTGTTGTAGGCAAAACGAAGTGTCACGTGCGGCGTTCCAGCTCCAGCGCGATCGGGGCGCTATGCACCAGCGGCTCGCGGTACAGCGGGTAGAGTCCGCCCACCAGACGGTCGATTGCGGCCACGTCCAGCCAGGCCGGGCCGCCGAGCCGTGCCTCGGCGTCCGCGGTCAGGCGCACCGGCAACGCACCGTCCGGCGGCAGGCCGATGCCGGCCAAGGGCGAGCCTCGTTCGAGCAGCTTGCGCAAGCCGCGTTCGCCGATGCGGTGGTAGCTCATCGTCTCCACCTCGAGCCCCGGGACGATGACCTTGACCACGTGCACGCCCTCCGCGTGCGGCGGCGAAAAATCCAGGAACAGGATGTCGAGGCCGGCGCCGGCCAGCCGGCGCGCCAGTTCCTGCACCCCGTCCTCGCCCGCCAGCTCCCCGCGCCAGCTCGGCAATTCGGTAAAGCGCTTGGTTGCGTGGCGCGACAGGACAGTGGCCGACAGCGCCTGGCGCAGCTCGGCCGCAGTGCTGCCGCACCAGGCTTTCATCGCCTGCAGGGATCGCCCCTCCTCGCCGGCCAGGGTGTGGTAGCGCCTGAAACGCTCGACATAGCCAGGCGGGGCCACGTGGGCGATCCTGTCCAGCGGCGCGTGGCTGAACGTCTTGCGCATGCGGCTTGAGGCGAACTCCAGCAGCGCCTTGCGCAGCGCGTGCTCCCGGTCCAGCGACGCCGCTTCGCCGCAGGCCGTCACCATCAGCGGAAACGGTGCTGACGCGTCGGGTTCGCCGCCGACCACGTAGAGGTTGGCGACGCCGAACTCGTCGCTGGCGAATTTCGGCAGCACCTCGATGCCCGACTCGGCAAAGCGCTGCAGCAGCGCGCGGGTGCGCGGGTCTGCGGGGCCCTGGCCGAGGTCGAGCACGATGCCGCGGTCCATCGCCCTGAAGCCCAGGCCGTTGCCGTCGCGCTGCAGCAGCTCGCCGATGCCGTGCGCGATTGCAAACTCCAGCGTCGGGCCGGCGCCGAGCCCGTTGGTGACCGGCGTGGTGAACGGCGTGTATCCCGGGTCGAGGTCGCCGGTGGCGCAGGCCGCCATCTCGGCCGGCACCAGCACCGTCTCCCCGGACGGCCAACGCTGTGCCGGCACCCAGTCCAGCACCGTGTCGTGGTCCACGGCGCTGCCGGCGGGCAGGCAGAGGGTCAGCGGGTCGGCCACGCCACGGGCGCCGAGTTCGGCGAGGAGTGCTGCGAAGCTCGCGCGCCGACGCGGCAGGCGGGCGAACCCGCTGGCCGAGTGGACCGCCTCGGCAAGCTCGCCGGTGGTGCCGATGATGGCTTCGGCATCGGTGAAGCCGTAGCCGACGCCGTGCGGCGTCTCGCCCTTGAACGGCCTGCCGTCGGCGGGCAGGAAGATCACGTTCCAGCACGCGACCCCGGTGCGGTCGAGCGGCGTCAGCGCGAACAGTTCGACCCGCCCAGGCGGCATCGACGCGACGTACGCGGCAGCAGCGTCCGGAATGGATTGCGGGAGGGTGTGGTCGGTCATCGCGGCAGCCGCATCGGCCGCGTGTTCGGCCGCCCGGCGATCATCGTGTCCAGCAGCGCGAGCGCCGCGTCCGTTCCGATGCCGGTTGCATATTCGAACGGGGTGAACACGGCGGTGAAGTCGAGAGCCGCAAAGACGCTGCGGTAGCGTCGCAACTCCTCGACCGAGAGCGGTATCTGCTTGTGGTACGCCTTGTGGCAGGAGATCGCCTGGGCCGCGCCGTCGGCCGCGAAATCGATCTTCAGCGCATCCCCGGCGAACACCGCCCGCCGTTCGGCATCGTGCAGGATCGCGTGACCCTCGTAATGGCCGCCTGTGTGGTGCAGCGTCAGCCCTGGCCGTATCTCGAACACCTCGTCATAGGGCATGGTGACGCGCATCGCCTTGGTCCATTGCAGATCCGACTTCTGGATCAGCAGTTCGGGCGCGAAATGGTCCTGCAACTGGTACAGCGCGCCGTAGCCGTGCGGATGCGAGGCCGCCAGCATCGCGATCCCGCCTAGGCTTTCGATATGCGCAAGCTGTGCGGCGTTGTAGTGGGGCGCTGCCTCGAAGGCGACGTTGCCGTCCGGATAGGTGAGCAGCCAGCCATGGCTGTCCAGACCGAAGCGCGGCGTGGACCAGAACTCCCAGACGCCAGGGATCGCCTCGCGCCAGTGATAGGACAGGCGCGGTTCCAGCGCGTCTGGCCGGACGAAATCCCAGCCCTCGGCCGGCAAATCGTTGCGCACGTCCGAGCAGATCGGGCAATCGGGCGGAACGGCGAAATAGCGCTGCCAATGGCCGCAATTCGAACAGGCATAGGGTTCAAGCGGCATGGTGCAGGCCGATCGAGCCGGGCTGTATCTGCGACTGCGCCCGCATCACCAGGTCCATGACGTGCAGGTCGTGCGCAGGCGACGCCACGGCGTGACGGTGCAGCACGGCGCGGGAGAAGTCTTCGATCTGGTTGAGGAACGGGGAACGCTCGGCATCAGGCACGCGCAGCGCGTGCACCGAGCCGTCATCGGCGCGCGTCAGCTGCAGCGTCCCGCCAGGAGTCTGCCCCATCGTGTCGGTCGCCGTGATCTGGCCCGCGGTGCCGATGATTTCGAGGCGTCGACGCGGCAACGTCTCAGGGCAGTTATACGCCACGTGCAGTTGCACCAGCACGCCGCCTGCGCTGCGCGCCACCAGCATCGCCCCGTCATCGACCGCGTAGCCGTGCACGCGCGACTGTCCCATCGCCACCACGTCGGTCAGCGTGTCGTCCAGCAGGACCGATGCGAGGTCCAGGCCGTGCGGTGCCAGGTCGATCATCGCCCCGCCGCCGGCGCGCGCGGGATCGATGCGCCAGTTGTCGCCCTGGAACTCCTGGCCGACCCAGCAGCAATAGGCGATGCGCATCGCAGAGACGGTGCCGAGCGCACCCGTCCGCAACAGCGATGCGAGATGGCGGTGGGCCGGGTGGTGGCGCTGGTCGAAGGCGGTGGCGTAGGTCACGCCGGCGCGCTCGCACGTGGCAACCATGGCGCGCGCGTCGGCAAGGTTCGCCGCCATCGGCTTTTCGCACAGCACCGCCAATCCCGACCGCGCCGCCGCCTCGACCAGCGGGCGATGCGCGTTGTTGGGGGACGCGACGTAGACGGCATCGATGCCGCGCGCGAAATCGGCCCAGTCGGCGCACGCCTTCGCTTGCGGAAACAGCGCGGCCGCCCGCGCCAGAGCGGGTGCGGACACGTCGTGCAACGCCGCCAGCTCGCCATTGGCGGACTGCACGATGGCGGGCGCCACGTAGTCGCGCGCCACCCAGCCGCACCCGGCGATGCCCCAGCGCAGGCGCATCACCATCGGTCCGGCAGATCAAGCAGGACGCGCGCGCGCGCCATGGCGTCGATCTCTGCCGCCTCCCCCGCGCGCGCCGTCTCTGGCGCGTCGGTGCGCGCCGGATAGGTCGCCAACGGCCCGTATTCCGAGGCGTAGCGTTCGGACGGCCAGACGATCTGCCCGCCGTGGTAAAGCGGGTTCCGGCGCAGCAGACGCCCGGTTTCCGGCTGCGTCAGCGGACCGGCGGCAGGACCTGCCTCGCCCGCCTGCCACGCCAGCGCGAGCGCTGCGGCATCCTCCAGCGCGCTGCTCGGCACCGCGCGTGGCGCGCGTTGGCCGATGAGCGCCGCGGTCAGCTCGCGGTCGTCGTACAGGCTGCAGCCGGGGAACAGCGCCGCGTACCCGGCGGGCGGCAGCGGCGCGCCGGACGACAGATTGTCGGCCAGCGCGTTATGCGCGTGTCCCACCAGCACGCGCGGCGACACGCGCATCATCTCGACGGCGACCCGGTCCTTGCGGGGCAGGAAGTAGAACGCGTCGTGGCAGAACAGCAGGTCGGCGGCGGCGTCCTCAAACGGCCATGGCTGGGCCGCATCGAAACAGACGAGGGCCGCCTGCGGCGCCACGTAATGCCGCGCCAGCCAGAGCTTGGCGAAGACCACATCGCCGCCGGTCACCGTGCCCGCCTGCGCCGAGAACGCGCGCAGGAAGTGCCCCGCGCCGCACGCAGCCTCCAGCACCCGGCACCCGGTCCGCCAATGCGCCTGCGCCAGCGCCAGCCCGGACAGGAAGGTGGGGTCGGACCACCGATGGGCGAAATAGGTTCCCACAGGTCCGAGGGCCAGCAGCGACATCGCTTCCCGGAAGGTCAGCGCGTCGCGCCGCCGCACCGCCTCCCGCCGGGCGTCGAGGCTCGGCGGCGGCGTGCGCGCCCAATCGTCCTGCCCGCCGAGCAGCAGCACCAGGGCGCCCTCCTCGTCGCCGGCATCGAGATGCGCCAGCACCTCGTCGGCCAGCGCGCGCTGGCCGGCATGCAGGAAGGCGATGTCGTCCAGCACGGGCCAGCGCTCCTGGCCGTTCTGCAGAGCGTGGCCCACGCGTTCCAGCGTCCGGCCGGTCAGGGGGCTGAGCAGCTTCACGGCAGCCCCGCTTCGTGCAGCACGGCCTGGTGGAACGACTGGACCGGCCCGGCATGCACCAGTTCGAGGTCGTCCAGGGCCTGCGCGGTGGTGAACCGCGCGACGTCCTCGTAGTGCCGCATCTGCAGCACGCGGTCCATGACGTCGGCGGCGTGGAACGCGCGCCCCTCCGGCGTGTCCGCGCCGGCGATGGCCGACAGCGCGCGGCATGCCGCCTGCGCCAGTGCGCCCGGCAACTCGTCCAGGGCACGATCGAACAGGCGGGTCATCACCGGGCCGAGTTCTTCGCCAAGCAGCGTCTCGCCGGCAAAGCCGCTATCGGGCAGCACGGCGTTGTGCAGGTGATGGGCCAGGCCCGCCAGGAACACCATGGCCGGATCGGCATCGTACCGTTCGGCCAGCAGCACCCCGAGCACGGCCACCACCAGGCAGTGATCGCCATGGTTTTCCGGCGGCTCCAGCACCAGGCGTGGCTTGCCGGGACAGGTGGCGCCGGCCCGCGGCTGACGGATCAGGGCTTGCACGAACGCCGGCACCGCCGCGTCGTGCACGGCGCCGCCCAGGGACTGCCGCAGCAGCGCCCGCATGCGATGCGGCACGGCGGCACTCACTTCGTCGAAGCTTCGCGTCAGCACCGCGCGTGCATCCCGCACGCCGATCGCGTGCAGCATCGTCAGATCGATGCCGCCCAGGCGCAGGGCCGCAAGGGCATCGGCGCTGACCGAGAAGGCCACGTCCTGCACGTCCTGCCCCGCGACGAGCCCGGCCCAGGCGCGGCGGAAGGCCCGCACGGCCAGCGAATCGGGCGAGGAGGCATCCCGTACGCGCTTGAGATCGCCGAGTTCGGCGGCCAGCGGCGTGAAGGCCGCCAGGCCGCCCGGGCGTTCGCCGCCGTCCATCAGGCGGCGTTCAGCCACTCGATCAGGTTGCGCTGCTGCGCACCGAACGCATGCTCCTCACGCTTGCCGGCGGGCGTCATCGGCGCCTTGAAGAACACGCCCAGCTGCTCCTGCACGCCGCCCCGCTTGCGCTGCTTGGCGAGATCCAGAACGCGCGCGATCTCGATCACCAGCGGCGCGGCAAGGATGCTGTCCCTGCACAGGAAGTTCACCTTCATCTGCATCTTCTGGCCCATGAACCCGACCAGGTCGATGTTGTCCCAGGCTTCCTTGTTGTCGCCGCGGGGCTTGTAATACTGGATGTTCACGAGGTGGTCTTCGACGTGGTAGCCCAGGATTTCGTCCAGCACGGAGCCCTTGGTGTTCAGCTTCGACTGCAGGCTGTCGGCGTTGTCGAGCGCCAGGCCGTCGCGGTTGCCCAGGATGTTGGTCGAGAACCAGCCTTCGACGTAGAGGGAGCGAGCGCGGAAGGCAGGCGCCAGCACGGTTTTGACAAAGGTCTGCCCGGTTTTGCCGTCCTTGCCGGCCACGGGAACGCAACGCTCGTCGGCCAGGCGGGTCAGGGCGGGAATGTCGGCGGCCAGGCTCGGCGTGAAGTTGCCGTACGGCACGCCCTCAACGATCGCGGCGTAGGCGTAGAGCATGGCAGGGCTGATAGACGGGTCGTTGCTCTCCAGCCCGCGCTCGAATGCCGCGACGGACTGCAGCACCTCGGCGCCCAGATCCGGCCAGCGCTCGACCGAGGCCAGGTTGATCATCACCAGGTTGGCGATGCCCGACTCCTCCCTGTACTGCCGGATGTTGTCGCAGATCTGCTCCACCGCGTGGCGGTGCCCGCCCTCGATCGTGTTCGAGCCGTGGATGTTGCGGCAGTAGTCGCGGCTGCCGACGGCGGGCCAAGGACGCATCTCGGACAGCCGCGCATCGATCTGCTCGGCCTGTTCGCGGTCCAGCACGCGATGCTCGCGGACCGCCGACGCAAGGTCGTCGTCGCGCACGTCCCAGCCGGCGAAATGCATGTTGCGGTACTGCGCCAGCCCCGCCACGCCGACATTGGCCAGCGGCAGGCCGGCCAGATCGTTGGAACCGGACCGCAGAAGCTCGATACCGGCCGCTGCCGTCGTGGCGACGGCGCCCCCCAGCCCGACCACCAGCACGCCAAGCCGCCGACTCGCCTGCACTGAGTCAATGTTCGTATCGGGCATTCCCGTCCTCGGTATTGTGGTAGACGACGAAGCATGCCGCCAAGCGACCCCGAAGATGGTCACTCGCCCTTCGATGTAAACACCGTCGACATGGTTTGCGCGCCGCATCGAAACGACGCACAAAAACAACATCGGCGTGCTTTCGTTATGCGATTTTTATCGGCAATATCGTCGGCGGTGTCGACTCATGTCAAAAACGAGTGCTCCGGTCGATCATCCGGCTTGCCGATGCTGCTTTTCACAAAAACGTGATGGACAGACTGCACGAGTTGCGCGGATGCATGCGCGGCCCGCTGCTGACCGAGGCATCGAAGATCGCGCCTTTCCTGCTGGACTGGCGCGGCCGGTGGCAAGGCCGCGCGCTTGCGGTTGCGCAGCCGGTGTCGGCGGACGATGCGGCGTCCGTGGTGCGATGGTGCAATCGCCACGCCGTGCCCATCGTGCCGCAGGGCGGCAACACCGGTCTGTCGGGTGGCGCGGTGCCGGATCGCAGCGGCCAGGCGCTCGTCCTGTCGCTCGCCCGCCTCACCACCCTTGGTCAGGTCGACGCAGCCGGGGGCACGCTGGTGGCCGGGGCCGGGTGCACGCTGCACGCCGTCCAGCAGGCGGCCGACCGGGTTGGGCGCCTGTTTCCGCTCAGCCTTGCCTCGGAGGGAAGCTGCACCGTCGGCGGCATCCTGTCGACCAACGCCGGGGGTGTCCACGCGCTGCGCTACGGCAGCGCCCGCGCGCTGTGCCTGGGGCTGGAAGTGGTCACCGCCGACGGCGCGGTGTGGAACGGGCTGCGCCGGCTTGCCAAGGACAATAGCGGCCTCGACCTGCGCGACCTGTTCATCGGCTCCGAAGGGACCCTGGGCATCATCACCGGCGCCGTGCTGCGGCTGCATCCCCGCCCCGTCGACCGCGTCGTGGCCTTCGCCGCGGTGCCCTCGCCGGAAGCGGCCTTGCGCCTGCTCGCGATCGCGCAGCGACGGGCCGGCGACGGGCTGACCGCCTGCGAGCTGATGGACCGACGAAGCCTGGAGCTGGTGCTGCGCCACCGGCCCGGGACACGGCCGCCCGTCGCCGGCCGCTCGCCCTGGTACGTCCTGCTGGAAACGTCGGTCTGGGATCCGGCCCGCGCGGGCGCCGGCGAGATGGCGGCGCTGCTCGCCAGCGGGCTGGACGATGGCTGCGTGTCCGATGGCGTGGTTGCGGCCTCGCTCGCCCAAAGCCGCGCGTTCTGGGCGCTTCGGGAGGCGATGTCGGAGGCGCAGGCGGCCGAGGGCAGCGTGATCAAGCACGACGTGTCGCTGCCCATCGCCGCCGTACCGGGCTTCCTGGAGGCAGCCGGCCAGGCGGTCGCCGGCCGCTTCCCGGGGCTGCGCGTGGCAGCTTTCGGCCATCTCGGCGACGGCAACGTGCACTACAACGTCCTGCCGCCGCAGGGGCGCGGGCCGGAGCACGACGACTGGCTCGGCCTGGAACCGGCGGTCAACCGGCTGGTGCACGACCTCGTGGCCGACCGCGACGGCTCCGTCTCGGCCGAGCACGGCTTGGGGGTGCTGCGGCGCCACGAGGCGGCGCGCTACAAATCCGACGTAGAACTGCGCATGATGGCGGCGATCAAGGCGGCCCTGGATCCGCGCGCGCTGATGAACCCCGGCAAGGGCATCGCACCGAAGGCAGGCCTTTGAGATTGCGGGTCTGGGGTTCCAAACCCCAGCGGGGTCCAGGGGCGTCGTGCGCAGCACGCTGGCGCGTGACGCCCCTGGCCGTTAGCGAGCCGTCAGCGAAACGCAGGCGCCCAGAGCAGCCCGCCCTGCGTCCAAGGCCGGTTGAGCCCCCGCGACAGGCCGAGCGGCGAGCGGCTGCCGAGGTCGCGCTCGAACATCTCGCCGTAATTGCCCACGGCTTTGACCGCCCGCAGCCCCCAGCCATCCGGCAGCGCAAGCCCGCCCTGCGTGCTCCTGCGCGTTCCCAGCAGCACCCGGACCTGCTCGTCGCCGGTGCGCGACAGCGCGTCCGCGTTGGCCATGGTCACGCCGCTGATTTCGGCCTGCACCAGCGCGAACCCCACCCAGTCGACCACGCGCTGCCAGTCGGCGTCGCCGGCCAGCATGACGGGCGATAGAGGGTCCAGCGTGATCAGCTCGGGCAGCACCTTGTAGGCCGAGACCTGGGCGTGGAACCCGGACCGGCCCACGGCCAGCACGGACGCGTCCCCGGTCTGGGCGCGGCAATGCCCGGTGACGAGGGCCGCCTCCATCTCGCCCACCTCCTCGAAAGGAAACGGCCGGAACGCGATGCCGCGTTGGGCGAACACGCGTTGCGCGTCGGTTTCCGCCTGGGTGCCGCCGATGAAACAGACCGGCTGCCCGGAGAGGTCTTCCAGCCTGGCGACGCCCGAGTCCCGGCGCACCAGGAAGCCCTGGCCGTCGAAGAACACCGGCTGGCCGAAAACCAGCCCGTAGCGTGCCGCCAGGCCTGGGTTGGGGCTGGCACCCACCAGCAGGGCCACCTGCCCGCGCTGCAGCGCCGTCATGCCTTCGTGCTCGTCGTGGTAGCCGAACACGGTCGTGCGTCCGGCATCGCCAAGCAGGGCTGCCGCGACAGCCCGGCAGACATCGTTGCCGAACGCTTCCGTCCGCCCGTGCGTGTCGTCCTTGTTGTCGTCAGACGGCTCGGTGATGGTGCCGCAGTTCAGGTGTCCGCTGCCCCGCACGGCGTCCAGCATTGCGCCGGCTTGTGCGGCCGCGCAGGACAGGCAGAGCAGGCCCATGCCGAGCAAAAAGGTCCGCAGCACGTCACCCCTCCGCCCGGCGCGCAAGACCAGGTGCGCCCTTGCGCGCCGGGCCGGTGTGGCTGTGCTCAGCCGCCCCAGCCCGGGGTGGTGGGCAGTCCAGGCGTGGTGCTGGGCCGCGGGTTGAAGTCGGCCGGCGCCGGGTCGACCAGCGTGCCGTTGACGTAGTCCGTCGGCACGATGTTCAGGTTGTAGCAGCCCTGTCCGCCGTAATGCGGCAGGCTGGCCACTTTGGCCGCCGGAATCTCCGCGTACTCGGGCGGCAGGGGCTTGGCCGTGCCGGCAAGGCGCGCGTTGTCGAAGGTCTCGGTCAGGTTGCCGATGCTCGGGTCGTCGTCGAACGGCGTGAGGTTGGCCTGCCCGAACTCGGTCTGGCCGAGCGCGCGGGCACGCTTTTCGTCGGGCAGCGTCTCGAGCGGACGCAGGCCGAACAGGGTGTTGATCAGCTTGATGACCGAAGTGTGCTCGCTGTACTTGTGCGAGATGGTGTGCACCGCCGAGTAGGGCGAGATCACCAAAGTCGGTATGCGCTGGCTCGCCTCGTTGGGATTGCCGAAACTGTCGTAGTTGCGGGTCAGTTCGGCCGCGTGGTCGTACAGGCCATCGGTCTCATCGTAGGTGATGATGATGGCGCTGTCCTTCCAGTACGGGCTGGCGGCGATGGCGTTGATCTCGTCTGCCACCAGCGCCTCGGCGATCTGCGCGTCGGAGTAGCCGGGGTGATCGTCGCTGCCGATGAAGTTCGCCTTCACCGCTGCGTTGCTGTCGACCGGCACCAGGCCGTCGTTGTTGCCGTAGCCGCCACGGACGTAGAACACGCCGGAATCAGGCAGGGCATGTGCTGCGACGTCGGTGAAGAAGTCGCCGAGCCCGTGCAAATTGTGGTTCAGCACGTGCGTGTTGTCGCCCAGATAGCCGAAATATTGCGGGCCGTTATGGTGGGTGATGTAGGTCGCGTTGGTGGCCGCGTTCGAGCCGTCGGTCGGCTCGTGGTCGTAGCCTTCCTGGTACCAGCCCCAGTTCACCGGGGTGTTCGCGGCGCCGATGACCTTGATGTCGCTCTGCACGTCGGCCAGGTCCAGCGCAGGGTTCTGGTCGTTCTGGATGATCGCGTTGATCTGGCTGCCCATGAAGGAGAGCGGCAGCGAGGCGTAAGTCTGGTTCAACGCCGGCACCGCGGGCGATTCGTCGTTCGGGCCGTAGGGCGGCTTGACCGGCGAGTTGTCGAAGTTGGAGCCGGCATACGGCCCGTCATCGTTGAGCAGCGGCAGGCCGCCGCTGGCCTTGACGGTCGGGCTGCTCGAATTGTTGCCGGCGAGTTCGGGGTGCAGCGCCATCTGGGTGACGCCGTTCTGGCCGGAAATCAGCGCCACCGCGTTCGGCGTGGAGGCCGAGGTGATCGACATGTGGAAGTTGTCGAGCAGCGCGAAGCGGTCCGCATACTGCCAGAGGAACGGGATGGTGTCGCAGTCGAGATGGCTCATCACCAGCTCGGCCTTCTGCTTGGCCGCCAGCGAAGGCGGCGGCAGAGAGGACAGCGGCGCGCCGGTGCTGCGGGAGACGATGTTGCCGTTTGCGTCGGTGGTCAGGCCCTCGGCGTTCAGCGCGAACCGGTCGTTGAGCGCCGAGCCGTTGACCACGTGCTCGTCGTTGACGATGCCGGTATGGCTGTGGTCGACGCTGTCGGTGTCTTCCGGGTGCAGCGCCACGGTCGTCCCGTCCGATGCGGTGACCGTCTGCGGTATCTTGAACGGCGATATGGTGCCGACCGAGCCGTCGGTGTTCACGATGGCCTGGCTGAAGCCGAGCTTGGTGCCGCCGCCGACCACGCCGTCCGCGCCGGGGAACGTGCCGAAATGCTGATCGAAGGAGCGGTTCTCCTGAAACAGGATGAACACGTGCTTCACCTTCTGGCGCAGCAGGGTGATCTTCTGCGCATCGGTCAGCGTCGGCTCGATTGAGGCGGGCACCTGCATGCCGGCGACCAGGGCGCTGGACCGCGGCCCGACGACCACGTCCGGGGAAGCCGCGCGCAGTTCGGAGGACTGCATCAGGCCCATGGTTGCTACGGCGGCGCACGATGCGCGCCAAATCTGCTTGCGGCTCATCCCAGTGTCTCCCATCGGGCAGCCTGCCCGGACGGCGCGGAAACTGGTCCGGCGGCGTCGGCAGAACAACCATAATACTGTGACGGTATTGTTGCACGACGAAGACCACGGTTCCGTGTGCGTCGCCGGCAGGCCGCGTCAATGCGGCACCGCCAGCGCAGGAGGCTGCTGCCTGAACAGCAACTGTCCGAGTGCAGCCGACGAGGGCAGAGCAGGTGGCCGGAAACGCTGGGTGCGCAGCCGGTCGAGGATGCCCGGTCCGGTGGAAGCCGACGCCGGCTGTCCGGCGCCGAACCCCGGGACCAGCGTCTGTGTTCCGGCAGGACTGCTCACCGTCACCTGGCGCGGCGCGATGGCGAGGATGGCGTAGGGGCCGACCCTGCCGCCGACCCCCGCCGCCTGGGACGAGCCGTCGAGGTCGAACAGGGCGCGACGGTCGTTCGCGGCGATGATGATGCCCGAAAGCCTGGGGAGCCGTGCCGAGCCTGCCGGGCCTGCACGATCCGCGGGCGGCGGCGGCCTGCGATGGACGGAGAACAACGGCCGGGCCAGGATGATTTGCGCCGCATCGCCTGCGCGCCCGGCAGGCAGCCTTGCAGCAGGTCCGCCAGGCGCACGGACCGGGACTGCCGGGACTGCAGTCGGGCTTGACGTCCGCAGGAGAGGCATCGACCATTCGCCCGCGAGCACCGCCGTGAGCAGGCCGATGCAGATCCACAGGCTCCTGAGCGTCGGATGGCTGGTCAAGACCGGGGGCGCGGGGCGGAAAGGGTCGAGTTGCTGGCCGGTCGCATCGGGCGTTCATGCCGCAATGCGGGTTGGGGCTGCAACTTGACGGCGGATGGAGCGCCAGCCCATTGTTCAACCGGCCTGTCGATGCAGCCTCGTATCACATTAACTTTATGCATCTGCCGGCGAGTGCCGTGCGTAATTCCGCTCAGGGTGTGCCGAAGGATTCGGCGCGGTCTGTGTGTCTGAACGGTCGACGCTGCGGCAAGGCGGAGACCGAGGCGTGAATTTTTTTCGGGAGCTATAGTCCATGACGAATGACATGGCCGGTGACGGCGCCGACAGCAAAAGGCTGCTCGGCCGGCTTGGGGCCGGTGCGCTTGCCTTCGGCGCGATGGCTGCACTCACCAGCAAAACGGCGAAGGCTGCGTCTGCGCCGACCTCCGACATAGACGTGCTGAATTTCGCCCTGAACCTCGAATACCTCGAGGCCGAGTACTACGTACGTGCGGTCACCGGCCTGGGCCTGTCATCGTTCACCACGTCCGATGGTTCGGCGACGCTGACCAACAACTCTCCCAACCTCGTCACCGCTCCGCCGACCACGCTGGTACCGTTCCAGACGCCGGCGATCGGCTACTGGGCCGAGAAGATCGCCAACGACGAGCTGTCGCACGTGCGCTTCCTGATCGAGGGCATCCCCTATTACGGCGGTACTGCCGTGGTGGAGCCCAACATCGACCTGATGACCAGCTTCAACACGCTGGCGCAGCAGGCGGGGCTGATCCCGGTCGGTTCGCCCGTCGGCACGTTCAACCCGTTTGCCAGCGAGCTCGACTTCATGATCGGCGCGTACATCTTCGAGGATGTCGGCGTCACCGCCTATGCCGGTGCCGCTGGCGCGCTGCAGAATCCGGACATCATCTCCTACAGCGCCAGCATCCTGGCGGTCGAAGCGATGCATGCCGGTCTGATCCGCAGCTACCTCTCCGAAATCGGCGGCGGCAAGGTGACGAACGCCATCTCCGCGCTGCGTCAGCTGGTGTCCAACGTGCAGGACAACGGAACCGACCTCAGCGGCACCACGGACTCGAGCGGCGCGCCTGGCAACCCGTTCAACTTCGTCAACACGGACTATAACGGTCAGGTGTTCCGGCGCACGCCGCAACAGGTTCTCAACGTGGTCTACGGCGCGCCAGGGACCGGCGTCACGCAGGGCGGCTTCTTCCCGACCGGGATGACGGGCGCCGTCACGTCGACCTGATCGGCTCGCCGATCTCCGCATCGTTTCAGGAGACTTCTTCTATGTTGGATACCGCATTGACCAGAATGCTTCAGAGCAACGCCGCCCGCCGGCGGAGCTTCCTGAAGGGCGCCGGCTTGGGCGCCATCGGCCTCGGCGCCGGCCTGGGCGCGACCTCTCGCGCCCAGGCGGCGGCAGGCAGTTCGTTTGCCGATACAGACATCTTCAACTTCGCCCTGAACTTCGAATATCTCGGCTCGGAATATTATCTGGCGGCGCTCGGGCTCTCGCTGCCCAGCTCGGTGGGCGGCGGCGTCGCCGAAGTCATCCTGCCGACCCAGCCGGCCGTGCCGTTCCAGAACGAGGCGACCTACTACTTCGCCAAGCAGCTGGCTGACGACGAGTACGCCCACGTGGCGGTCATCCGCGAGGTGATCACCGCTGCCGGCGCGACACCGATCAGCGAGCCGCAGATCGACCTCAAGGACAGCTGGACCAGCCTCGCCATAGCGGCAGGCCTGATCACGGTGGGCGAGACGTTCAACCCGTTCGAGAGCGAGACCACGTTCATCCTCGGCGCCTACGTCCTGGAAGACGTGTGCGTCACCGCGCTTTGTGGTGCTGCGGCCCTGATCAACGATCCGACCAACCTGTCCTACGCCGCATCCATCCTGGGCGTCGAAGGATATCAGATCGGCATGATCCGGCAGCGCCTGTCGGCCATCGGTGCGGGCTTGGCGACGAACGCCATCTCCAACCTGCGCTCCAAGCTGTCGAACCAGATCCTGGCCGTCGGCCAGGACGACATCGGCACCGACCAGACGGGCTACGTCCCGGCCGGATCGCCCGCCAACCCGTTCTACTTCACCAACACCGACGTGAACGGGCAGGCATTCCGCCGTACGCCCCAGCAGATCCTGAACATCGCCTATGGCGGAACCAGCCCGACCGGCGGCGGCTTCTTCCCAACCGGCGTAGGCGGGATCATCAACAATTCGGGCTTGTCGACCTAGCAGACTGCGAAGGGTGGCCAGGGGCGTTGCCCCTGGACCCCATCAAAGGCTAGCCTTTGAAATCCTAAATCGGGGGTCTGGGGTTTCAAACCCCAGCGGGGTCCAGGGGCAGCGCCCCTGGCCTTGTCCGTTGAAGCCCGCGCACCATCCCCGCCACCCGCGCACCCACCGAAGGCCAAGACCTGGCGCGCATCCAGCCATGGGCTGCGGCCGCAACCTCCTCGCGCAGCGCCTGATTGCCCAGCAAAACCGACAGCCCAGCCGCAATAGCCTCCGCATCCGTGCCAGGCAGGCGGTAGACCGCGCGGCCGGCTTCCTCGAACAGGCCGATCGGCGTTACCGCCACGCAGCGGCCGGCGCTCAGCGCCATGTGGAGCGCGCCGCTCGCGGCCTCTTTCGATCGCGGATAGGGCAGGACGATGACGTCGCAATCGGTCAGCCTGCGCCGCGCCTCGTCGAAGGGCAGGTAGTCGGTGTCCAGCTCCACCGCATTGCCCAGCTTCGCGGCCGCAATCGCCTCGCGCACGCGTCCGGCCTCTTCGTCCGACAGCGGATGGCCATAATGCGCGTTGTTCAGCCGCAGCACGGCTTGCGGCCAGTTGCGGCGCAGGATGGCCAGGGCTTCGACCAGCGTCGGGATGCCCTTGTCCGGCAGCAGGAAGCCGCAGCAGCCGATCACGGCGCGCTTGCCGGGCGACAATGCGCGTGCCTGCCCCGGCCCGAGCGGTTCGGGCGCACCGTGCGGCACCAGAACGACGTTTTCGGCCAGACCCAGGCCGCGCAGCCGCTCCAGGTCGGGCAGGGAGTGCACGATCACCCTGGAGGCGGCGCGCAGCCCGGTCAGCGCCGCGTGGCGGGCCTCGTCGTCGACCTCCAGCAGGTGTGCGGTGTTGTGCAGGGTCACCACCAGCGCGCGGCGGGCGTCCGACGCGCGCTCCAGCAATCGCCCGAGCGGCGCCCAGCCGAGCAGCCCGGGCTGGTGCTGGATCAGGACGGCGTGCGGGTCCTGCTGGGCCAAGGCCAGCAGCAACGGAGAGACATCGTCCGTGCCGAGCTGCCAGGCCTGCTGGACCGGAAAATTCGTCACCGTCCCGTCCGGCGCGCGCATGTCGGACAGCACCGTCACCAGCAGGTCCGGGTCGGCCTGCCGCATCGCGCCGACCAGAAACCCCGCATAGCCTGCAACGCCGCACCGCACGTCCCAGCTGGTGACGACGCAAACGCGCAACGGCTTGTCGCGCGGGCGCAGCAGCGTGTGGATGGCGGCCGAGCGGATCGCCCTGGCAAACCGCTCCGGGTCCAGCCGCTCGGACACCGCCTCGCGTGCCAGTTGCGCGCGCGCCAGGCTGGCCAGAGGATCCTCGCGCAGCTCCCGCATCGCGTCGGCCAGGTCGCCCGCGTCGGGTTCGGCCCAGAGCGATAGGGGCGAGGCCACGTGGCTGTGCGAGACGGCCGCATGGCTGCGCACCAGCCGCGCCGTCGTCTCGTCGCAAAAATCCCTGTGGCCGCCTGCACCCGTCACGATGAGCGGGATGCCAGCGGCCATCGCCTCGGCCGCCGGCAGGTTGAAGCCCTCCCCGCGCGTGGGCAGCACCATGGCGTCAGCCTCGCGATACAGGTCGAGCAGCGCCGCCCCGTCCAGGTCGCGGTCGATCAGCTCGATCGCCGGCGCGTCCGGGTCGGCTTCGCGAATCGCCTCGATCTGCCGTGCCGCGTCGTTGTGCGGGTTGGGGAAGGTCTTGATCACCAGCCGCACCGGGTCGGCGGCCCGGAACGCACGCGTGAAGGAGGCAAGCAGCACGTCCACGCCCTTGCGAGGAAATGCGGACGAGACGTGGAGGAACGTGAACGGCGCCGACGACGCCGGCGCAGGGCCGGGCAGTGCCCGATAGGCGTCGAGCTCGGGCGCGTAGCCCACGTCGTGCACCGGGACCGCGACCCCGGAATCGACCAGCGCCTTGGCGACGAAGGCGGAGGGTGCGAGGACCGCGTCGAACGAGGCGTTCAGCAGGGCCACGGTCTCCTCCGGCAGCAGCGACTCCTCCCAGAAGACCAGGGCCAGCAACACGTCGCCCCGGTCCTGGGGCACGTGGACGGGGTAATGCTGGCTGATCACCACGACCGGCCCGGTCACGTGGGGCGGCCGGGCGGCAAGCTCGGCCGTGGCCTCCCGCTCGGCTTCAGGCACTCCGCCCAGATCGCCGGTGGGCTGGCCCTCGACCGGCTCCAGCCGCACACGGCCGGCAAAGGCGCGGTCCAGCGTGCGCGCCAGGCTCCTGTTGATCGCGGCGAGGCTGTAGCTGCCGTTGACGTGCCCGGCCACCGTGTAGCGCGCATGTTCGCCCAGCTGTTCGGCGACGAGCGCGGGCGGCGGCGGGACCGCGCCTGCCCTGGCGAGCGCGGTGGACAGCCGCTGCAGCTGCGGCGCCAGCCCGAAGCGGTCCAGCGCCGCGCCCTGCGCCCCGGCCAGCGCCGCCCTTGCCTCGGCGTGCTCGGCCAGTTCCGCCATCCTGGCAGCCACGCTGACCGCCTCGCACGACCCGAGCAGCCCGCCCGCCTCGCCCAGCGTGTAGGCAACGGCGCCTGCGGGCCAGGCCAGGACCGGAACGCCGGCCGCCGACGCCTCCACCAGGGGCACGCCGAAGCCCTCATGCCTGCTCAGTGACAAGTAAAGATCGGCCTGCCCGATGCGCGCCTGCAGCTCGGCGTCGTCGACCAGCCCGGTCAGCACGACATGGGGCTGCAGGCCGAGTTCCGCGACGCGGTCACGCAGCTGCTGCAGGTAGGCCTGGCCCACCCCGTCGCCCCTGCCCACCAGCACCAGCCTCGATGGCTGCCGGTAGAGCGTGCGGAACGCGGCGAACGCCTCGAGCAGGTCGAGCTGACCCTTCGACGGCACGATGCGGCCGACGAACAGGATGGTGAACGGCTGCTGCTCCTCGCGCGCGCCGGCGATGCGGCGGCGCAGTCCCGCCACGTCGAACAGCAGCGTGCAGGCGGCCACGTCCGCGAAGCCCAGCCTGCGCAGTTCGATGGCGTTGTACTCGCTATCGGCCAGCGCGGAGACGACCCGGTCCCGCAGCGACGCGAGCTGTTCGCGGCCGCGCCGCGACTGCTGCTGGATGTACGGCTGGTCGGTAAAGAATTCGGGCGGCGTGATGTTGTGATAGACCAGTATCTTCGCCGCCGGCAGCGAGGCCACGCGCTCGAACGCGTCGAACCCCATCGAGTGGTGGAGGATCAGCACGTAGCGGTCGTGGACCGGCAGCGCCTCGGCCAGGCGCAGCTCGCGGGCCAGCAGGGTGTCGCGGTGCTCGACGTAGATCTCGCTGTGATAGCCCATGGCGCGAAGCTGCGTGCGGATCAGCAGCAGCGCGTTGGTGATCGCGTCGCCAACCGCCGACCCCGAATGGAACTGGTGCACGCTCCGCACGGGCGCGCGCGCGCCGGAGGGCATGAGG
>CALMVI010000030.1 GCA_937873095.1 uncultured Acetobacteraceae bacterium
GGACCTGTTCGACGGGCGCGACGAGGCGGCGGTCGCGCTGGCGCGGGTGCGGTGGCGGGCGGCCAAGGGGGGGGGGCACACTATCACTTATTGGCAGCAGGGGGAGAGGGGGTGGGATAAGAAGTAGGTAAGAAGGCCAGGGGTTCTGCCCCATAGGCGCGAACTTATGCATCTGGGCCCAGCAAAATTGAGCTAACCGTCGGTCGACCTGCTCTACGTATCCCGAGGGGACGTCTGCTTTCGACCCGAAGCCGGGCTCTAATGCCTCGGTCGGCAGCCCTGAAACCGACATCACCGTGTAGCGCGGAAAAGCGAAGCGCCTTCCCCCGCAAGACGCTGGCGAGTATGGAGGCCGGATGCTGGACGGCGTGGCCTAAAGGGGATCAGACTGTTGGATCGAGATGAGATCGCTGAGCATTTGGATACTTCGCTGCAATTGCCCGTAATAAAAGAGCGAGCTTACACAACAGAGTATCGAGCGCACGATTATCCATTTTACCTGAAAAAGGCGAATAGGTGTCCGATCGTTTTGCACCCAGATGTAGCGGCGGACCTTCGCCAGCGACCAATCACCGGAGTCGACTTGGAGGACGCACTCTACCACAACTCAAATCTTGCAGAATTTCCTGCGCTGATTCCGGGTAAGGAAAAATGCGGTTACGACTTGCGCGTCAGAGATCTCGCGAGTCTGGAAGAGCTATTGACCAGGATTGGAGCTATTCCACGTGGCTTAACTAGCCCGGATACGCTCGCAGAGATAGACGACGCAGATGCGACTTTGAATGGCATATCGGAAACCGAGCGCCGCGCTTTGATCCAGGCCCGGCTCGGACAGGGGTGCTTCCGCGATCGTCTTATGTCTTACTGGGAAGGTAAATGTGCCGTCACGGGAGTTGATATTCCAGAACTTCTGAGGGCGTCACACATCAAACCGTGGCGGTTGAGCGACAACTTTGAACGATTAGATCCGGAAAACGGTCTGCTTTTAACAGCGAATCTAGATGCTGCATTCGACCGGAATTTGGTATCTTTCAGCGATTCCGGCGCGATCCTCTTCTCAATGAAATTAGGGGCTGCCGCCTACCATATTCTCGGGATTGACCCTGGAGCCTGTCTGACCAAGCCCCTCTCAGCCAAGCAGAAGTCTTTTCTTGAGCTGCACAGAAAAGCGGGTGGTTGGCAGGAAGTTGACCGTGTCTGTAGTATGTCCCTTGAGTTGAGACCAACGTTTCGTCGTGAGACAAAAGGCGTGTAGGCTTTGGATGCTCTGTTAAAGCTTGGCTGTATCGGCTTGTTTGAAGCGATGTCGAGGGGAACGGGCGATGCAGACTGCGTCCGGCTGACAAGTCACACACTATCGCGTCGCTACGAATCTTAAGTTCGCGCCCATGGGGCTTTGCTCCTGGACCAAGCTAGGGTTTGAAACCCCAGGCTCCCGATGTTCAGATTTTCTCGATCATGTCTCGTTCCAGGCGGCCGCGTTGACGGCGGCCCAGGGCGAGTTCGGTGACGACGCCGTGCAGGGTGCGCAGCTCCTGCTCGGTGATCTCGCCGCGCTGGAACAGGTGGCGCAGGTTGCGCACCATGCCTGGGCGCTTGGGCGCGTTGCGCAGGAAGCCGCAGGCGTCGAGCTGGTCCACGAGGTGGGTGAGAAAATTCTCCAGCTTGGCCTTGGTGGCGACCTGCGTCTCGTTGGTCATCAGCGTGCGGGGAAGTGTTTCGTCTGCCGTCTGCCACCACTCGTACGCCATCACCATCACGGCCTGCGCCAGGTTGAGCGAGGTGAAGGCGGGGTTCATCGGGTAGCGTATCAGCGCGTCGGCCTGGGCCATGTCGTCGTTGTCGAGCCCTGCCCGCTCCGGCCCGAACAGCAGGCCGCAGCTTAGCGCCCTGTTGCAGGCCTCTCGCAGTTCGGCGGCGGCGCCGCGCGCGGTCAGCACGGTTTTGACGATGTGGCGCGGCCTTGGACAGGTGGCGAAGACGCGGTGCAGGTCGGCCACCGCATCCTGCACCGTGTCGTGCACGGTCAGCGCATCGAGCAGGCGTTGCGCGCCGGACGCGTTGTTCCACGCGCGCTGCTGCGGCCAGCCGTCGCGCGGGGCGACCAGGCGGAGGTGGAACAGCCCGCCATTGGCCATGGCGCGCGCGACCGCGCCGATGTTGTCGGCCAGTTGCGGGCGTACCAGGATGACGACGGGGCTGTGTCCGATCGGGCGCAGGTCCGCCCCGCCATCCCGGCCGGTCACGCGCGGCGCCAGGTTGTGCCGGTGGGAGAGTCTTCGAGGATGATGCCCTGGTTCGCCAGCGCCTGACGTATGCCGTCGGCAAGCTCGAAATTTCGTGCCTTGCGAGCTTCCAGCCGTTCAGAGATTGCCGCATCTATCGTCTGATTCGCACCGCCGCGGAACCAGTTTTCTGGTGACATCTGCAGCAATCCCAGCAGCTCTCCTGTCGCGAGGAGTCTTGACGACGCTTCACGATCACCCTCCATCGCGGCGTCTGCCAACAGTCGCATCGACCCAATTGCTCCAGGCGTGTTGAGGTCGTTGCACAACGCCTCAGTCGCCCCGGCTCCGGCGTTGAGAGGCAAATCGGGTGGCGTGCGTTCGAGCGCACGATAGAATCGATCCATTTCAAGTCTGGCTCTCAGCAGATCAGGAAACGTGAAATCCAGCACCGCGCGGTAGTGCGTGCGCAGGATTGACAGCCGCACCGCTTCGGCCGGCGCGCGCGCCAGCACGTCGCGCAGGGTGAAGAAATTGCCTGCGCTCTTCGACATCTTCGCGCCGTTCACCTGCAGCATGCCGTTATGCAGCCACACGCGCGCGAACTTGCTATCCGGGAACGCGCACAGGCTTTGCGCGCGCTCGTTCTCGTGGTGCGGAAACAGCAGGTCGGAACCGCCGCCATGGATGTCGAAGCTCTCGCCCAGATAGCGCCATGCCATGGCGCTGCACTCGACATGCCACCCCGGCCGGCCGCGGCCCCACGGGCTGTCCCAGCCCGGCTGGTCCGGCGTGGACGGCTTCCACAGTACGAAATCGCCTGGGTCGCGCTTGTAGGGTGCGACCTCCACGCGCGCGCCGGCCAGCAGATCTTCCGGGCTGCGGCCGGACAGGGTGCCGTACTGCGCGTAGCTGGCCACCGCGAACAGCACGTGGCCCTCGGCCTCGTAGGCGTGGCCGCCGGCGATCAGCCGTTTGATCACCTGCACCATCTCCGGCACGTGCGCGGTGGCACGCGGCTCCTCGGTGGGCGGCAGGTTGCCGATGGCCGCCATGTCGGCGTGGTAGTCGCGCGTGGTGCGGGCGGTGACCGCGTCGATCGTCTCGTTGTTCTCGGCGGCGCGCGCCGCAATCTTGTCGTCCACGTCGGTGATGTTGCGCACGTAGGTGACGCACGCGTCCGAATACAGCGTGCGCAGCAACCGGAACACGACGTCGAACACCACGGTGGAACGCACGTTCCCCAGATGCGGCAGGTCGTACACGGTTGGGCCGCACACGTACATGCGCACGTTATTCGGGTCGGCAGGGGAGAACGGCTCGCGCCCGCGGGTGGCGCTGTTATAGAGGACCAGGTCCGGCATGGTGGCGGGTTGTGCGGAAAATCGGCCCCGCGCGCAATGCGGCCGCCTGGCCCCCGACGTTGACAGCGCGAGGCGGGTGGCCTAGCTCAAGTTGCGAACGGTTCGCATCTTGTGGCGGAGATACCATTGCTCGACCAAGCCGCCCTACGGCCAGCAACGACGCGGCTCGCCAGGTCGCTCGCGGTGTTCGGGCCGGGGCTGGTGGTGATGCTGGCCGACACCGATGTCGGCTCCATCATCACCGCGGGCCAGAGCGGCACCCAGTTCGGCTATCGCCTGCTGTTGCAGCAGCTGATCCTGGTGCCGATCCTCTACATGGTTCAGGAGCTGACGGTGCGGCTCGGCATCTTCACCGGCCGCGGGCACGGGGAGCTGATCCGCGACACGTTCGGCCGCTTCTGGGCCTGGCTCTCGGCGGCGGGCCTGGCGGTGGCGACGGCGGGGGCGCTGCTGACCGAGTTTTCCGGCGTGGCGGGGGTGGGCGAGCTCTACGGCGTGTCACGCTCGGTCACCCTGCCGCTTGCCGCGGCGGCCCTGCTGGCCGTGGTGCTGACCGGGTCTTACCGCCGGGTGGAGCGGGCGGCCATCGTGGTCGGGCTGTTCGAGTTCGCCTTCTTCTACGTGGCCTGGGCCGCCCACCCCTCGTTGCACGAGTTGGGGCGCGGGGCGGTCAGCATTCCTTGGACCGACCCGAAATACCTGTATCTGTCGGCGGCCAATATCGGCGCCGTCATCATGCCGTGGATGGTGTTCTACCAGCAATCGGCGGTTGCCGACAAGAAGCTGCGGCCCGAGCACTACACGGCGGCCCGGTGGGACACTGCGGCGGGCGCGCTGCTGACGCAGCTGGTCATGGGCGCGGTGCTGATCGCCTGCGCGGCCACGATCGGCGCCCGCAACCCGAACGCCTCGCTGACCAGTGTCGGCGAGATGAGCCAGGCGCTCACCCCGTTCATGGGCGAGGGTGCGGGCAAGCTGGTGTTCTCGCTGGGCGTGCTGGGGGCGGGGCTGGTGGCGGCGATCGTGGCCTCCCTGGCGCTGGCCTGGGGCGTGGGTGAGGTCGCCGGCTATCAGCGCTCGCTCGAGCTGCGTCCGTTGCAGGCGCGCTGGTTCTACGGCGTGTATGCCGCCTGCGTGGTGGCCGGCGCGGCGCTGGTGGATCTGTGGCCCAACCTGGTCTCGCTCAATGTGGGCGTGCAGGTGATGAACGCCTTGCTGCTGCCGCTGGTGCTCGGATTCCTGATCGCGCTGGCCATCTTCAGCCTGCCGGCCGAGTGCCGCCTGAGGGGCTGGTACATGTGGGTGGTGATCGTCGTCGCCTCGCTGACGACGGCCCTGGGCGTGTTCGGCGGCCTGCAGGGCGCGGGGCTGGTGTAGCGGTCCGGCGGCCGCGGGCGGCTGCGAGTGGCGCGCGTTCAGCCTCAGACCGTATGATCGGCAGGCGCTGTGGCCGTCTGAGTGGGGTTGTTCACTCCCGCCTGTTTCCAGCCTGCATCGGACCGGCTCTACGGAGACAGCTTGCTGAGGACCGCCTTCAAGGCGTCCTCCTCGCCTATGGCATCGATCATCCTTACGGCTCGCGCCAGCGGCGGTGGACCCTGGGCGCCTGCGACCATGTCGCGCATCATGCGGAGTCGGTCGTGCAAACCCCCCACGCCCTGCTCGCCATCGACCTGAACCGCATAGGCGGCGATCCGGCCGGTCTCTCTGGCGCGCACCAGCATCCAGGGCGGCGACCCTGGCAGTGCTGCGCGCCAGACCTGGGAGTCGAGGTCCTCGCCCAGTCCGGACGACGCCGCTGCCCTTGCCGCACCCACGATCCGTGCCGGGTCTGCCCGGCGGGACAGCGCCACGTCCACGACGCGCACGATCTGTCCGTTGCAGCGGAACTCCCACGTGCCCACGGCGCCCTCGATGCCGCCGGATGCCGCCATGCAACCGGGCGGCGGCGCCAGACGTGGCGGGGCCAGCAGCGCTTCGGTGGGCGGGCCGCGGTCGGACAGGACCGGTCCGGCCAGGGCGCAGAGCACGACGGCGCCGCAGGCTGCAGCAGCGACTGCGGGTCTGGCCGGGGTGGCGCGGACGGGCGCCAATGGGCTGTCCAGCACCGGTATCTCCCGAAACGGCAGCCCGGCCATCGCCAGCAGCACGATGACGAACGAGAAGAACACCCAGCCATAGATGACATGGTCGGCGGC
This sequence comes from uncultured Acetobacteraceae bacterium, assembly GCA_937873095.1. Lineage (GTDB taxonomy): Bacteria > Pseudomonadota > Alphaproteobacteria > Acetobacterales > Acetobacteraceae > BOG-908. The sequence continues at coordinate 5,788 of CALMVI010000030.1, forward strand.
GCCCGCCTGTGCGCTGCCCAGCGCATGCCCCAGCAACACGATGCCGAGCGCGCGAACGCCGTTGGCGAGGACGGGAACCACGCAGGACACCGCGATGAAACAGGCCCGCCGGCCTGGCGAGCGGAACATGGTCAGCGCGTACAGCACGCCGAACGCCACGGACGCGATCAGAAAGCGCAGCCCCGCACAGGCTTCGGCCACGTAGAAGACGCCTTCCGGTATGGTGATCTGGAAGCTGTCCGCATCGAACGGCACATCCAGCGCCCGCAGACCGAACGCGACGAAGCTCGCTGTGAAACTCTGCAGCGCGGGTGTCAGGAACGCGCCGAACGGCACCAGGAACACGAGGTAGAGGAACGCAGCCGACAAGCCCCACCAGAGCCGCCAGCCCAGCGCCGCCAGCAGCAGTATGAGCACGAAGCCCAACGCTGCCAGTTGCCGCCCTTCCATGATCCCCAGCCAGCGGGAGACGAGCCAGACCGACGCAAGCGGGACGGCAAGCAGGGCTGGCCACAAGACGGCGTGCGCGGCCACCGCCTGCACGACCGCCCGACGCTCCCACAGCAGCCAGGCCACGATCGGCAAAACCAGCCAGCAATGGCCATAGGCCGTCGAACTTGACCAGACAGAGACGGCCGCGGCGATTTCGGGGCGGAATACCAGGCACAGCGTGGCCACTCCGGCAGCGGCGATCAGCCACGTGGCCGTGTTGCGCCCGGCGTGCCGCGCCGTCATCCGACGCCCCTGACCAGCATCGGGCCCACCAGCTTGGTCACCGGCAACGGCAGGCGTTTCCACGCCGCGATCATCAGCCGGTATTTCGGGTTGAGCGGGTTGACGTCCGGAATGGTTTGCCCTGGCGCCAGCTTGAACCGGTATGACAGTGCGGTCGGTGCAAAGCCCCAGTTTTTCTTGAAGGCGTAGGCGCCGGTGCCCTGTTTGCTGCGGCCGAAATCGAACAGGCGGCAGCCGCGGGCCGCCGCTCTGCGCATCACCTCCCAATACATGAAGTCGTTGGCGTAGCAGCTGCGCGCCGCTTCCGTTCCGCCGCCGTAATACGGGATGACCTCGTCGCGCCAATAAAAATTCATCACCGACGCGACCGGCACGTCTTTGTCCTGCACGGTGACGACGTCGAGGGCCGTGCCGAACGTGTCTGCCAGGATGCGGAAATACTTGCGGGCGAAGACGGGCGTGCCAAGGTTGCGGACGCTCTGCGCGTAGATGGCGTAAAGTTGGTCGACGTTGCGGCCGACGGAGGCCGTCAAGCCACGCTCGATCCCCTTGCGCACGACGGCCCTCTGCTTGCGCGGTATGGCCTTGAGGTTGACGTCATCGTCGGCCACGATTGCGCGCCGGAACGTGACGTAAAGCGCGTCGCGTGGCTGCCAGGTATCGTCCAGCCAGTCACTGGCGGGCGGCTCCAGGTAGCGGAACTCGCAGACGCGCGCGCCCAGCTTTGCCCGTAGCATGGCCGCATGCTCCGCCAGCGCGCGTGCCGCTTCAGCATGCGCGGCAAGCGGACCGCCATAGACGCAGAACGGATTGCTGATCAGCATGTGTCCGAACAGTCGGGTGCGCACTTGCACGAGCGGCAAAACGCCGACGACCGCGCCGTCCTGCTCGGCCATCACGTAATGCGAGCGATGGGCGAAGGATGTTTCGATCACGCGCCGCCAGGCAGCAAGGTGGAAGAAAGTGGCAGCCGTTTGGGCGCGCACGAAGGCGTCCCAGGCCGTCGGATCGGGGCCGAGTGGCACCACCCGGATCAAGGCCGCACAAGCTCCGCCTCAAACACCCGGTCGACCCGGCTCCAGGCAAAATCGCGCAGCAGATTTCTTACGCGTCCGGCGGTGCGGGCGATGTTGACGTAGTGCCGAAACTTGGCAGTTGACGGCGCGGCATCGACCCTAGGCTGACCGTCATCGATCTCCCAGGGATGGGTGTAGAACACGCCCGGGACGCGGTCCTGTCGGTTGAAACGGCGGAGGCCGGCGCGAAAGATGCCGTAGGGCAGGAGGCGAAAATAGCCGCCGCCCGAGCACGGAAGGTTGCGACCGCCGAGGCGTATGGTGGTCATCGGGATTTCGAGCAGTGCGCCGCCCGACACGCGGTGTGGGAAACGCGGGGCGTCGGGCACGCCGTACAGGTCGTGCTTGATCGGGTAGATGCTGGAGCTGTAGTCGTAGCCTTCCTCGGCGAGGACATCGAATGCCCAAAGGTTGCGGCCGTTGATCGAGAAGGTGGGCGCTCGGTATCCCCGCACGGCGACGCCGCCCAGTGCTTCAAGCTGGTACTTGGCGCGGCGGACGTCCTGGCGAAATTCATCGGGCGACTGCTCGTGGGCGAGGCGGTGTTCATACCCGTGGCTGGCCAGTTCGTGTCCTGCAGCGACGATCTGGCGCACCAGCGCGGGGTAACGGTCCGCGACCCATCCAAGGGTGAAGAACGTGGCCTGTACGCCGGCATCGGCGAACATGGCCAGGAACCGTTCGGTGTTGGCTTGCACACGGCACGGTAGCCCGTCCCACTGCGCGCGTGCGATGACGCCGGCAAACGCCTGGACCTGGAACCAGTCCTCCACGTCCACGGTCATAGCGTTGACGACACGTGGCGCCGCCAGGTCGGATCTTGGGGCGTGGTGCATCGTCCGTCTAGAACCGCTTCACGCCGCCCACGATGACCGTGGTGTCGTTACCGTTCAGCCCCTGGTAGCCCGACGCCGCGAACGCCGAACCACCCACCACGTAGGTTCCGCCCGCGCGGACATAGCCAGTCAGCGTCGGCGAGAAGCTTCGGTTCAACCCGACCGACACGCTGACCGTGTCGCCGCTCCCTTCGCGCAGGAGGCCGGTGCGGTTGCTCCCATACTGGACGAACAGGTTGAGGCTCATGACGGGTGTCAGTTCGTGGCTGTCGGTGAGCGAGCCGAACGTGCCGCTCGTGCTGGCGGGCGCATACCCGACTGGGCGGCCAACCGGGCTTGTGGTCTCATGCTGGACGGAGGCGGTGACCGTGTCGACGACGCCAAGATACGTGGCCGTTGCATCGAGGCGGTGCAGCCGATTGAGGTTCTGATTGGCTGAAAATGCGTTTGTTCCGCCGAGCAGCGGTGCTGCCTGAAGCACCGTTGCCGCAGCCCCCGTCGCGTCGTTTGACGTATCGAGCAACATGGTCTGCGTGTCTTGTTCGAATGTGGAGATGCCAGCAGAATAGCCGCCGAACACCCTGATCCGCGCAGTCACCTGCGCCGACCCCTGCACGTAAGCCGATCCGAACCCGTCCACGTAGCGGTATTCCACCGTCACGTTACTGTTCCGGTTGGGAGTGAGCTTCACGCCACCGGAGCCTACCGGACCGGAGTAGAAGTAGTCGCTTCGCGGATAGGCCAGATCCTCGTAGCCAGCCTGGCCGAGAAGCGTGACGACACGCGAGATGGCGTAGCTCACGTCGTCGGTCACCAGGATGCGTCGACCACCTGCCAGCGCCCCGCCGCCGTCATAGAAATTATCGTCAGTGCCTATCCTGTTGCTAAGCCGACCCAGGTTTTCACCAGTCGTGTAGCTGGCGAAAGCGCGTTTGGTCGCCAGGTAGGAGCTGCCGTAGGCGCCGTATCCGGCGAAGGATGGGTTGAGGCCAGCCTGGTTCGGCGCGTCGGTGGCGCTGTAGACGTAGCCGACGCCGAGTTGCACCGTGCCAGCACCGCCGAGGCTTCGCGCGAGATAGGGGGAAACGGACACGCTGCTGACGGTCTCTCGGTTGTCCGGAGCCAGCGTCACCGTGCTGGCGGGGCCCAAACCGCCGTAGACGGATTGCTGGCTTATGGAGCCGCGCAGATCGACGTAAAACCAGCCCGGCAGTGCGGTGAGCAGAACGTTGCCGGTGGCCTGTTGCTGGAATTGCGAGAAATCCGAGTTGCGCGCGTAGATCTGACCGATTGGCTGGTAGGCGATGTTCGCCTGCAAACGCTGGGTCGTGTCGATAAACGAGATGCCGGGCTGAAGTTGCGTGATGAAGTCCGAGCCGCGATTGAGCGAACCGCCGGCCTGGGTTCCCACGTTCGAGGTGAACTCCTCCGACGCGCCGAACATCGCGTCGATATGCCAGTCCGGTCCGCTATACGTTGGCTTGACCTGGTCGCCGTAGGTTTGCAGAAGATGCTCGCGTATGTCCGACACCGCAGTGTCGATACCGGTTCGCGGAAGCACACTGTCTGTCGGTGTGGGAAGTGCTGGCGGAGCGGACGTGGAAACGTCAGGGTCGGACTGCGCCCTGGCCAAGGGGGAAAACAGCATCGTCCCAACCAGCATCGGTTGGCAGAGCAACGCCAGGCGGCCGTTTGAGGTGCGAGGCATTCGGTTAGGATCTGGCTGGCGGTGGCAGGTTCGGCTTGGCGTAGTAGCCGCCCGTGTAGCTATAGGCGCCGAAGGCCGACCGGTTTTGGCCAGTCTGCTTGTTCAGAAGAAGCATGACTTTCGGGCAGGCCTTGATCATCTCAAGCGCTGCCTCGAGCTCGCTGCGCTGGGTCCTCGCGGCCTCGACCACCATGAGGATTTGAGAGGCGACGGGCGCCAACACGCTCGGATCGCTGGTAGCCAGCAGGGGACCTGTATCGATCACCAGAGTCCACGCCGAGAAATGGGCCGAAAGCCGCTCAACTGCTGCCGGCAGTGATTGGCCATTGTTGGGAAGTGCGTCTGTGACGGCCCCGAGTGGCAGCACGAACAGGTTATGAACCGGAGTGCCGATCGTCAGTCGGTCGAGCTGAAGGGTGCGGTCAGAGGTGATGTTCAGCAACCCCGCGCGTCCGGACAGGCTGAGAAGTTCGCTCAGGCAGCGTACCTTGGCATCCGCATCGATCAGCAGTACGGGCCGCGAGCCGGTTCGGGCGAGGGACGCCGCGATGTTGAGAGCGGCAAAGCTTTTGCCCTCGGCGGGCCGGGTGCTTGTCACAAGAACCAGGTTTCCGCAGCGCTCCTCCGCGGCGATGGAGGTGCTGATCACTGCCTGCAAACGGCTGGCAGCAATACGGAACTCGTCTCCTAACCTCGTTCTTCCCTCGGTCTCGATGATCAGGCCTGCCTGAGCCATGTTGGCCAAGGTGCAGGATTGTGAAACCTCCGGTCCTGGCCCGAGGTCAAGCGGAAGGTGCATGTCCATCTAAACCTCGCCCGTGCTGAGCTTGGGCCACTCTGTCACGGGCAGTGGCATTGGAACGTCGCCGAGCGGACGAGCGGGGGCGGCGGGAAACATCGATGAAGCTTGGACGTGGTCGGTCATCGTCGCTTCAGATCCGCTGTGTGTAACGCAGGAGAACGCCGCCGAGCACGACCAGGAGGAGGCCGATCGTCGACCCAAAGATTGCGGCATGACGTACCCGTGTCATGATAGTTGGCGGGACGCAGGCGAGCGAGATGGCGCCGATGATCGGACGCCCCATCACTCGAAGGTCGATAGTGCTATGAAAGGACTGGTCCAGGCCGATCATCGCTGCCACGACGCCGCAACCGCCTGCCAAACTGGCGAGCAGCACAGCGATCGACAGCAATATCCGTGCTGGTGCAACCGGCGTTTGCGGAACCAGAGGCGGATCGATGATGACCATCTTCACATTGCTGGCACGTACCTGTGCCGCGGTCGCAATGCGCATCCCTTCTCGGCGCGCCAGCAACTCGTCATAGTTTTTTCGCAGCACGTCATAATCGCGATTGAGGTTGAGGTAGCGGGCCTCGAGGTTAGGGGCGCCGTGGGCGATGCCATCCAGCCTGTCCCGTTCGTGCGTGGCGTCGTCGATCTGCCGCTGTAGGCTGCCGATCAGCGCGTCTGTCTCGACGACCCGGAGCTTCAGGTCTTCATAGACCGGATTTGGAGCCGAGCGGCCACCGCTGCTGGTCGCGGGGCCACCTTCAGTGCTGCGAAGTTTGTCGACGAGCCGTTTTTGCGTGACGACTTCGGGGTATGCGTCCGTGTAGATCTGCTGTAGCTCCCGCAGCTTGATCTCTGCGGCACGCAGGGCTGCTTTCGGGTCGCTGCTACCGTTCGACGCAGCCTCGGTCACCACGAGCGGCGGCGTTGTCGCGAGTTCGCGGGCCAGGAGTGCGCGCCGGGTGCGGGCGTCGGCGAACTGTCCGGTCAGCGTCGTCACCAAGGCCCGGGCCTGCTCAAGCCGGTTCATGCCGCCGTCGCCGGGGATCAGGTCGACGTAACGGGTCCGAAACTCGGCGCGCTTGGCCTCCGCGTCGCGAAGCTGCCGCTCATAGCTTGCGATTTGCTCGTCGAGAAAGGCAGAGGCCTTCTCCATATCGTCACGATTATCGCCGGCCCGGTTTTCGATGTAGCTGGCCAGCACCGCCTGAACAACGTCGTATGATAACTGCCGATCGGAGTTTCGGAACGCGATCGAGAAAATGTTGCGGGTCTGAGCGTTGACTTTGATTGTCTGGCCGAGCTTGGCGACCATGAGCTCGAGATCGGTAGGAGTTTTCGCATCGAGCTGCAGATCAGTCTTGGCGATGATCTTCTCTAGGTTGGGTCTTGATAAGAGCATGTGCTGCAGCAGGTCGATCTGATCGCTCATCGAGCTGTCGGCAGCGATCCCGCGCAGCAGTGGCGTGAGGACGGCGTCAGCGTCGATATAAACGCGCGCGCTGGCTTCATATTGGTTCGGCATCAGCGCGACGCCGACCCAGCCCACGATGCATAGCATCCAAGCCGTTGCCGCGCCCCACCACCGCTTGCGCCAGGCCAGCGTGCCATACCGGCTGATTATGTCATGCAGGGACTCCATGTCTGAACCTTCGATTTCCCCAGCCGTCAGGCTGGTCCTTCCGTCAGAAAAAGCTTTGCGGAATGATAAGCGTGTCGCCGGGCCGCATCATGACGTTTTGGCTTGTATCGCCATCCTTGATCAGATCCGACAGCCGCACCCTGATCCTTTGCTCCGAGGCGCCCGTGCGGCGAACGATCACGGCACGATTGCCGGCCGCGAACTTGGTCAGCCCCTTGGTGGCGATCATGACGTCGAGCAGGCTCATGTTCTCCTTGAATGGAATGGCCTGGGGATCGGTCGCCTCCCCGATCACGCGCACCTGCCGGTCGGTTGGTCCTTGAAACGACCGGACCATGACCGTCACGTTCGGGTTGTTGACGTATTTCTTCAGGCTTGCGGCTATTGTTGCCCCGAGTTCCGACGGCGTTTTCCCAGCCGCCAAGACGTCCGGGACGAGCGGAACCGAGATGCGGCCATCCGGGCGTACGGGTAATTCGGTGACCGACAGAGGAGGCGCCTCGTAGACGAAGATCGACAGAACGTCCCCTGGCCCGATGACGTACTGCCCCGAATCGGTCGATGCGGCAACGGCAAGTTGCGACGGGGTGGCCGAAGGCGCCCCGCAACCCCCGAGCACGAAAATCGCGGGGATGAGCGCTACCCACGGCGAAAGGCGCTTGCTGGCTGTGGAGGGAGGCGAACCCTTGAGTTTGAGGTTTGAGCAGGTTTTTCCTATTGAGCTACACGCCTCAGCCATGGTGCCCGTGCGTCTACCCTGACGGGAAAGGGCAAGCCGTTTGACACCGAGACCGATCAAATCGTATATAAATACGTCTCGCATCAACCTGCAAGTGTCCTTATTGATCCGCCACTCGTCCGAGTTGCGGCGTCTTGGATGTTACCACCGCCGTCCTAATAGGGAGTTAGCGTCCTTGAAAGGCGCATCTAACATCCTTTTAGGCTTGCCTTAAGGTATACCATCATAGTTTTGCCTTAGATACGTCGCAGGTGAGCGGTTGAGTTCTATATATTGCGGGTCCAAATGCGGAAGATACAATTTGTAGGTGCGGCTAGCCTAGCTGTCGTCATTGCAGCTGCAGTTGTGGCGTGGTTTCGGTTGCACCCGGCGGACCCAGTGGCCGATGCACGTCAGCGTATGGCGCGTCAGGACATGAGGGGGGCGGAAGTCGATCTCAGGCAAGCTTTACGGCGGCGGCCGGACAACGCGGAGGCGGCTTTCTTGCTCGGGCGGGTCGACCTCGCCACTGGCAACCCGCAAGCGGCCGAGCTTGAGCTGCGACGAGCGCGTGATCACGGCTACAGTCAGGCTGCCATCGTGTTTCCGTTGGGTCAGGCTTATCTGCAGCAGCAGCATTACGACGCTCTTCTGAGAGAGTTTGATCCGGACCGTGCGCCGGCGGGCGAACGGGGGGACGTGCTTACGTTGCGCGCAGCTGCTCAGCTGGCGCTGGGGCAATACGACGCGGCGTCGTCTACGATCGCATCCGCCGAAGCGACATCTCCTGATGCGCGCGAGACGGTGTTGGCCGCCGCTCGGATAGCGCTCGCGCGGAACGATCTGGACGGCGCGGCGAAGCGCATCACGCGCCTCCTCGCGCGGGAGCCTCAGCAGCCGGACGCGACTCTGCTGCAAAGCGAGATCTCGATGCGGCGCAACAACCCAAGCGCAGCATTGGCAGGTGCACAGGCTGTTCTGGCTGGCGCTCCTGGACGCCTTGATGCCCGTATGATGGAGGCTCGCGCGCTCGCCGCATCCAACAAGATCGATGCTGCCCGCAGGTCGGCCGGTCAGGTACTTAGGGGCGCTCCGAACAACACCAGCGCCAATTTCCTGAGCGCCATGCTGGCGATACAGCAGAACGACTTTGCTGCAGCTGACGCCGCCCTTACGCGCATCGGCCCGGTGGTGGACCGTCTGCCGCGCGGCTTCTACCTTCTCGCCGTGACCAAGCTTGGGGTGGGTCAGCCAGCCCAGGCTGAAGAGGCTGCCTCGAAGTTTCTTGCCAAGTCGCCGGACGATGTTGCCGGGCTCAAGCTGCTGGCATCGATCGAGTTGGCGCGCCGCCAACCCGCCGAAGCTCTTCGCGTGCTTCAGCAAGGGCCCCTGACCGCCCATCAAGACGCAGATACCTTCGACCTGACTGGTCGGGCGCAGGCGATGTCCGGCGACATCCGAGCTGCTACTGCGAGCTTCGCACAGGCGGCGACCAGGGCTCCGTCCGACGCCGGTATATTGAACCGGCTCGCACTCGCGCACATAGACCTCGGCGATGACCAGTCCGCGGTTACGGACTTGCGCCGGTCTCTCCAGATCGAACCCGGACAACGTGTAGCCCAGGCCGCTATCGTAGAGGCTTCGCTTGCTCGCGGCGATATCGCCAGTGCCGAACAGGCTCTGACGGATCTCCGCCGCACGGTTGGCGATGACGAGCAGGTCGGAGTTCTATCGGCCCAGGTCAAGCTTGCCGCGCTCGACACGGACGGTGCCGAAGCACAGCTCGAACAGGTGCTTCAGAAGTTCCCCAACAGCCAAGCGGCGGTGTTCGGTCTGGTGCGCATCGCCAGCGCGCGGGGCGACAAGGCGCGAGCCGAAACGCTGCTGAAATCGTTGCTCAGCCGCGATCCGGGCAATGCCGCCGCACTCGACCGGCTGCTTCCATCATTGCTCGCCGGGAAGCGCTATGACGAAGCAGTGAAGCTGACGGAGGCGGCCCATCTCGCAGCGCCAGACAATCAGGCAATCACTGCGGCTTTGGCCAACGTCTATCAGGTCGCTGGCCAGCCGGAGCGCGCCGTCGGCCTGCTCGATCGCGCCAGCGCGCAAGGGAGTCCTCAACTCGACGAGTTGCGCGCTGACGTGCTCGTCCGTGAGGGGAAGGACGGACAGGCGGAACAGGTTTTCAGAGACATTCTCCGACAGACGCCGGCCAACCTGCGTGCGCGCCTGGATCTGGCCGGCATGCTCACGCGCGCAAAGCATTATGAGGACGCCCGGACCGCTCTCCGTGACGGTTTGCGAGAAGACCACGGCAACCCTGTGCTGTTGGGTGCCCTGGTCGGTGTGGACCTGAAGGAGGGTGGCATTAAACAGGCGATCGCAACCGCGACCGCCCTGAAAGCGGACCCCGCGAACCTGCCGGCGGCCAACGCATTGCCCGGCGACGCGTGGCGCGCCGCCGGTGATCCTGGCAGGGCCGCCGACGCGTATGTTGCCGCGCAACTGACAACTCCCAGCTCCGAACTCGTGACCAAGGCTGCCGGAGCGCTGACCGCCAGTGGAAAGGACGACCAAGCTGTCACGCTTCTGACAGCCTGGACGGCGAGCCACCCCCGCGATCTGCAAGCGCAGCTGCTGCTGAGTTCGCTGTTCATCAAGCAGCGCAGGCTCCCCGATGCTGACCTGCATCTGAGCAGCATGTTGGCCGTTCGTCAGAATGACATCGGCACACTCAACAATCTGGCCTGGGTAAAACAGCAAGAGGGCGACCTTGAGCAGGCCAGGAGACTGGCGGAGCGCGCCTATTTTCAATCACCAGTGCCGGAAATTGCGGACACACTGGGCTGGATATTGGTTCAGCAGGGTGACTTGCGTCGCGCACTTTCCTTGTTGGCCCAAGCCGCCACCAATCCCAACCCAGGTCCACAAGCGACGGCGCAATACCATCTGGGATGCGCTTTGAAGGCTGCGAACCGGACGGCTGAAGCGCGCGCCCAATTTCAGAAAGCAGTGACAACGAGTGCAGTTTTCACCGAAAGGGATGAGGCGAAGAAACTGCTGGCGACACTGCCGTAAGCGGCCCTGGCTTACCCGGCCCAGGCGTCCTGCGCCAGCTATCACGCCACCATGAGAGTGCTCACCTTCACCACGCTGTTTCCGAACGTAGCCAATCCCAACCACGGGATTTTTGTCGAGAACCGACTGCGTCACCTGCTCCGGGAGCAAGGGGTGGAGTCCACCGTGCTGGCACCCGTCGCCTGGCTGCCGGGGCGTCATCGGCCGGTCCCTGCCGAGGAGATGCGGAATGGTTTGCGCGTCCTGCACCCTCGCTGGACGCCGATCCCGGCCATCGGGATGCCCGTATCGCCCTGGATACTATACGCCTATGCCAAACGGGCGCTTTCCAGACTTCTGCGGGAGGGTTGCAGGTTCGATCTGATCGATGCGCATTATTTCTACCCCGACGGCGTCGCGGCAACCTGGCTCGGCCGACGGTTCGGCCTTCCGGTCGTGGTCACGGCCCGAGGCTCCGACGTGACGCAGTTCCCACACTACGCCGTGCCGCGTCGATTGATCTGCGAGGCTGCACGTCAGGCCGGGGCGGTGATCACAGTCAGTGCCGGACTTCGCGACGCCCTGATCGGACTTGGCGTCTCACCCGACAAGATCACGGTTCTTCGCAACGGCGTCGATCTGGATGTCTTCAAGCCGATGAACCGGATGGAGTGCCGGCAGGCATTCGACGCGAAAGGCCGGGTACTCGTGTCCGTCGGAAGCCTGATCGAGCGAAAAGGCCACCACCGAACGATTGCGGCTCTGGCGCAGCTGCCCGACTGGCACCTGTTCATCGCGGGCGAAGGGCCTGAACGCTCACGCCTGCCATCGCTGGCCCAGTCTCTCGGGGTCGCCTCGCGGGTGACACTTCTCGGGCCCTTGCCGCACGCCAGGTTGCCCATCCTGTACAACGCGGCCGACCTGTCGATGCTGTCGTCGTCGCGTGAGGGGTGGGCAAACGTGCTGCTCGAATCGATGGCATGCGGAACCCCGGCCATTGCGAGCCCCATCGCCGGCAACCCGGAGGTTGTGCAGTCGCCGGATGCCGGGCTGATTGCGGAGGAGAACTCACCTGCCGGTCTTGCCAAGGCCGTCCGCGCCTGGGAGGCGACACAGCGAGACCGCCGGCTTACCCGGTCCTATGCCGAACGGTTCGGATGGGATGAGACGAGTGCCGGGCAGTTGAAGGTGTTTGAGATGGTGCTGGCTGCGCGCGGTATCTCGCCCCAACCATCGTGACGTGTGTCATGCGGTTGCAAACACGAGGCCTGACCAGGATGCTGGTCTTGTGAGATCGCGGCTGCATCTGGTGCAGCATCAAGGAATGTAGGGCATACAGAGCCTTCGGTCGTAAGCCACTGTTTTGTCGGGTGCGGCGCCTGAGCGTGTGAACGTAGGTGCCACACGGGGCGATCATCGGGAGGATCATCAGTCTTTGCTTCTTCTTTAACCGTCATATGTTGGCTGCCTGGACGAGGTTTGTGCGGTGATGTCCGCTCTCGCGCCTAAGCTTAGGGTGAGGGTGATGCCGGTTTGCTGTGGTCAGCGTTGTGCGTCGCCGTCGCAAGTGGACGGCGGAGCAGGGGCTTCCTTGGTTGAGGAGGTTGACCGGCCCGGTTCCTCCCTGGCCGTGGTAGCCGACCGGCACGGGTTCAGCCGGAGCCTGCTGTTCGAGTGACGACGCCGGCGCGAGGGACAATGCCTGCGATCAGCCACGCCTTGGGGAGAGTTCGGGGCGAGGTTCGCGCCGGTGCGTTTGGTTCATGAGGCTTCGGTGACAGCGCCTGTATCTCGCCCGGCGCCGAACCGTCCTGCTGGGCGGCCACAGGGAGCGGTGCCGATCATCGAGCTTGCCGTGCATGACGGCCGAGCGTTGCGTGTGCCGAGACGATCGCGCCCGAGACGATCGCGCCCGAGACGCTGGCGCGGCTGGCGGCGGCTCTGGACGATAGTGCTCGCACCGCCCACTGGGCTGCGCATCCACCTTGGCCTCGGCAACACGGACATGGTCGGGGGTTCGACGGCGTTTCGGCGCAGATGCACAGGGTGCTGCGCGGGGGGACCCGTCCTCTGGCCACCTGTTCCCGTTCCGCGGCAAGGGCGGCGACCTGGTCGAGGCGTTGTGGTGGGATGCCAAGGCATGTGCCTGTTCGCCAAGCGGCTGGAGCATGGCCGGTCTTTTGGCCCACGCTGGCTTACGACGGCACGGTGGCGCTGACCGCCGCCCATGGCCATGCTGCTGGAGGGTTTGGACTGGCGCACACTCCGGCCCACGTGGCGGCCTGAGGTCGCGCTGTGGACGCGAATTTCCACTTGCCGCGACTCGCGCTGCGGGCGAGATTCCGGCATGTCGCGGCCCATCGACATCACCGATTTCTTCAATGACGTGACCGCTCTGCGCGGAGGTGGGGCACCGCCCAGTGCATATGCCGGCACACGCTTTGGCAAAGTGTTGCGCTTGGTTGGCACCGGCGTGACCGAGGTGCTTGAGTCCGTGCCGGGCCGCGTCGACGTTGCCTACCTCCTGCCCTGGGCGGTGGCAACCTGATGCCGGTCGACCCGGTCGCACGGCTTGAAGAACTCGAGGAGCTGCTCTTGGCGCTCCCGGGCGAACCGATGCTGGCAAGCACACTGGACGGGTTCGTGGCCGGGCTACTCGTCTGCCCGACGCTGATCCCGCCCGGCGAATGGCTACCGGAGGTTTGGGATGCCGACACGGCCATCGATTCCGCGCCGGTCTTCGAGACCGAGCAGCAGGCCAAGGACATCACCCGGCTCATCATGGCGCATTACCACGCCGTGGCGCGTGCGCTGCTGGCCAAACGCGGTCGCTACGAAGCGGTGTATGATGTCGACACCCGGAACGACGACACGATGTGGGAGACCTGGATCGAAGGGTTCGCCCGCGCCATGGCGCTGCGGCCATCCAGCTGGGACAGCATCGCAGCAGCCGACGGAGGCACTCGCGCCGCCCTGGCTGGCTTGGAGGCTTTGATCGAGATCGCCGACGGAACGACCAGTCTGGCCAAGCCCGAAATCGACGAGCTGACCAGGATGGCCCCCGATCTGATTCCCACCTGGATCGACGACCTCTACGCCTGGCGTGTCGCAAAGCCTTCGGCCAGGTCGATCATGCCGGGCAGCAGCAAAGTCGGCCGCAATGAACGTTGTCCGTGCGGATCAGGACGGAAGTACAAGAAGTGTTGCGGGGCAAACTGACCGCTAGCCCCGGCGCCGTCGCCGACCGGCACAGCCCGTAGCCAACACACGGCGTCAGGCCGCCCGCCTGCGACCCCGGATTGGCCAGGACCTGGCTGCTCGCCCACCTCATCGCCGCTGTCCTGACCGACGGGATCGCCAACGAGATTGGGATCCAAACGCCCTGCGTTTGGCGGGGTGCGGGGCAGAGCCCCCCGTTGCCGGTTGGCCCCCCGGCGCCGATAGATTAACACGCTCAACGCCCCAGGGCGTTAGCAGCAGCCAGCTAACCCGGGCAAAGTTTTTGGACGGCCATCGGTAGCAAGGCGGGGTCGCCGACTGCGACGACCCGCCCGTCGCTGGAGGCATCGAGCGCTTTCCCGCTCCAGCTTCGCAGGCAGCCGCCCGCGCCCTCGATCACCGGGAGCAACGCCGCCCAGTCCCATATCTTGAGGTCGCATTCGGCGACGATGTCGATCTGGCCGAGCGCAAGAAGGCCGTAGGCGTAGCAGTCGCCGCCCCAGGAAACCCGAGCGACGCTGCCGGCCAGGTTCCGCCAGGCGGCGGTGTTGCCACCGAGCATGTCGGGCGAGGTGCAGGACAGTTCAGCGTCCGACAAGCGGGGGCAGAGCCGGGTGCGGGGCGTGCCGCCAAAGGGGCCGCTGAAACGGGTTGGCTCGCCTGCCAGGCCGACCCAGCGTTCTCCCGTCACGCATTGATCGATGATGCCGAGGATGGGCACGCCATCCTGCAGCAGGGCAACGAGCGTGCCGAACACTGGCCGGCCGGTGATGAAGGCTCGGGTGCCGTCGATCGGGTCGAGCACCCAGCGGTGGGATGCGCCGGGATTGTCGAGGCCGTACTCCTCGCCCTCTATGCCGTGGCCGGGATGCGCGTCGGCGAGCGCCGTGCGCATCGCCAGTTCGGCGCCACGGTCGGCGAGGGTGACGGGGCTGGCGTCCGACTTGCGCTCGGCGGAGAGCGGCGTCCGGAAATAGGGGCGGATGACCGCGCCGGCGGCGTCTGCGGCAGCCAGCGCGGCATCGAGGTACGGCAGCCCAGCGCTAGAGCCTGTTCCGTTCACTGTCGTTCACTTCACAGGCTCTAGCTCGTTTTGCGAGCATCTTCACCCGATCAGACGATTCCGTCTGATCGGGATCTGCTCTAGTTGCCGTCGGCGGGCCTCGTGGTGTTCGAGGCAGGGGTGTGGACCGCTTGCGGCGAAGCGGGGCCGGGTGCTGCGGTCGTCGACCCGCCGGCCACGGGCGGCAGCGGCAGGGGTTGCTTGGCCAGCGTGTGCAGGTAGTCGATGACGTCGGCCCTGGTCTGGTCGTTGCCGATGCCGGCATAGGCCATCTTGGTGCCGGGCGCGTAGGCGCTCGGTTTGTAGAGCCACTTGTTCAGCTCTTCGTACGTCCAGTCCCCCGGCTTCCCCTTCAGCGCCGTCGAGTAGGTGTAGCCGGGGTAGCTGGCGCGCGGACGCCCGACGACGCCGTAGAGGGCCGGGCCGACCTTGTTCGCGCCGCCCTCGTTGAAATTGTGGCAGGCGATGCAGATTTTCTTCGTCAGCGCCTGGCCACGCGACGGGTCGGCAGAGGCCAGCAAGGGAGGCAGGGGCGGTAGGCCTGGTGTTGCCGTCTGCGCAGGCGTGGACTCGGTCTTCAGCGCGCTTGCACTGGCAGCCTTTTCCTCTGCCGCGGCTTCGGCGGGAGTGGGCAGGGGCTCCGGCGAGGTGCTCAGCGTGCGCAGGTAGTCGATGACGTCGGCACGGATCTGGTCGTTGGAGATGCCGGCATAGGCCATCTTGGTGCCCGGCGCATAGGCGGCGGGCTTGAGCAGCCACTTGTTCAACTCGGCATAGGTCCATTTGCCGCTGTGGCCTTTCAGCGCGGAGGAATAGGTGTAGCCAGGGGCGCTGGCCTGCATGCGGCCGACCACGCCGTAGAGTGCGGGACCGACCTTGTTTGCGCCACCCGCGTTGAAGTTGTGGCAGGCGACGCAGATTTTCTTTGTCAGCGCCTCGCCATCCGCCGGCACCGCCTTCACCAGCAGCGGCGCGATCGGCGGTATCGGAGCCTCGGCCGGCGAAGACGCGACCGGGGTGGGTGCATCGGCGCCCTTTATGTTCAGGGCGCTCCGCTCAAGCTTGGCCGGGTGCACGAGATTGTCGGACACGATCCCAAGGCCGACGAAAGCTATCCCGGCGGTCAGCACAGCCCCGAAGATCTTGTTGAATTCCAGACTGTCCATTGCGGCGGAATAACCCTCAAGCTTGATCGGTGGCCAGGCGGTTTGCGCCGTCCTTGACCCCTAACCTATGATGGAGCGCACCCTAGAGAAGGGTACAATCGGCGACAACCGCAGATCGGATGGCCAGGTGTCAGTTTTCGCTCGTCAGGCGCCGGCTGGGGCGATCGCTTTTCAGGGCCGGGCGGGGGCGTATTCGGACCTGGCCTGCAGGACGGCGTTTCCCGCCCTGCGCACCCTGCCCTGCGACACGTTCGAGCAGGCGATCTCTGCCGTGCATGACGGTCGGGCGATGCTTGCCATGCTGCCGTGCGAGAACTCGCTGGCCGGCCGGGTGCCCGACATCCACGCGCTTTTGCCGGATAGCGGCCTGTCCATCGTGGGCGAGCATTTCCAGCGGGTGGAGCATTGCCTGATGGCGCCTTCCGGGGCGACGCTTGCCGGATTGCGGCGGGTGCACTCGCACGCCGTGGCGTTGGGCCAGGTCCGCAACATCGTGCGCGAGCTCGGGGTGCAGCCGGTGATCGAGGCCGACACGGCCGGCAGCGCCCAACTGGTTGCCGAATGGGGGCGCCTTGAGGACGCGGCAGTCGCCTCTGCGCTGGCCGCAGAGCTGTACGGCCTGACGATCCTTCGCGCCAACGTGGAGGATGCTGCGCACAACACGACGCGGTTCTATGTTGCGGCCCTGGAACCGAGCCCTCCGCCGGCGAACGTGCCGGGGCTGATGACCACGTTCGTGTTCCGAGTGCGCAACGTCCCAGCGGCGTTGTTCAAGGCGTTGGGCGGATTCGCGACCAACGGGGTGAACATGACCAAGCTGGAGAGCTACATGGTCGGCGGCCAGTTCACCGCCACGCAGTTCCTGTGCGACGTTGAGGGGCACCCAGAGCAGCCGTCGCTTCGGCTGGCGCTGGAGGAGTTGTCGTTCTTTTCGCGCGAGATCCGTATCCTGGGCGTGTACCGGCAAGCGGCTGCACGGGTCGGTTAGACCATGATGGTTCGCATCGGCTCACCGGTCATGGTCCACCTCGTTGCTTCGGCGAGCAGGTTCACGCGTTCGGGTGATTCCACCTGTACGCAATCTGCTTCAGGGGCTGAGATCCACCCACTCGTCGATCAGGCGGCGGGCGATGGAGAGGTCTGGAGGCAGAACGATGCCGGACCGCGCACGCAGCTCGTCGCGGGTGAACCAGCGGGCTTGCACCAGCTCTTCGGTGTCGATCGTCAGCACGTCGTCCTCGGCTTCGGCGGTGAAGCCGAGCATGAGGCTGGCGGGGAAAGGCCAGGGTTGGCTGGAGCGGTAGCGGACGTTGCCGACCCGAACACCGGCCTCCTCGTTGACCTCGCGCGCCACCGCCTCTTCGAGCGACTCGCCCGGTTCGACGAACCCGGCCAGCGTGGTGAAGAGGGGAACGTCGCGAAAGCGGGCGGGCTGGCCGAGCAAGGCGCGGTCTTGGTGAACCACGAGCATGATGACGGCCGGGTCGCTGCGGGGGAAATGGGTGACGCCGCAGCCCGTGCAGGCCATGACGTGGCCCGCCGACCCGGCCACGCAGGATGCGCCGCACACGCTGCAGAACCGGGTGCGGGTCCGCCAGTGCATGAGTCCGCGCGCATAGGCGAGGATGGCGGCATCGGCGGGTGTCAGCATCCCGCCGGCACGGCGCAGATCTTCGAACCGTCCGGGGTGGTTCGGCGGAATCGGTGCGTCCAGGCTGCTGAGATCGACCGCGACCAAGGTGCGGCCGGCGTGCTCGCCAAGGAGCGCCCAGGGGTGGGACGACAGCAAAGCCTGGGCCAGATCGGGGAGCAGTGCACCCGGCGAAGGTGCCGGTGCGTCTCCGACGATCAGGTTGCGGGCTCGCCATACAGGGAGCACGACGGTGGAGGGGTGCGCAAGACGGGCGCTGACCTGGGCCTCGTCTTTCCGGATTGCGCCGATACGGTCGAGAGGACTGCCGGAGAAGACGTTCGGGCGATAGGGGTGAACCGGCTGCATCGGGGCGTCCTGCCAGTCCGGCAGGCCCCAGGCAAGCAGACGCTCCCGGAACCGAAGTTCCGGGAGCGTGCCGCTCGGAGTCTAGACGGTCGGCTTGTAGGGGGCCGAGCCGACCGTTCCGGTCGTGCTGGTGGCGCTGGTCGAGCCTGTGGTGGTGCTCGTCGACGCCATTCCTGGCTCCTTGACGATCTCCACGTCTTCCCTACGCACAGTGTCGCGCACCGTTTCGGTACGGTCGGCCGCGTCCTTCCGGATCACTACCTCCTCGCGCACATGAGCCTGCTTGCCGACCACGGCTTCCTCGGCGGTTTCGGTCACTTCGATGACCTTTTCGCTGAAATCGGCCCCTGTCACGGCACGGCCGTCAGTCACCGGGCGGCGCTCGATGGACACGGTTTCGTTGTGCAGGCTGACCTGCTCCTCGACCGGGGTTTCCACGACGTAGCGGCGAACGCGGGTCGTGCCGCGGTTGACGGCGCGCTTGCCGACCACCAGCCGTTCTTCGGACAGGCTCAGCGTTTCAGGCATGTCGGTGGCAGCGGTCGCGCCGGCGGTTGCGGTGCTGGACGACATGGCGCCGGAGGAGGTCGTGCTGCCGGTCATGCCTGTTGCGGCAACACCGTAGCTTGCTGCACGCTCGTCGATGTCGATCGGGTTATGGCGTTCGAGGATGTCGAGTATCTGGGTGGCGTGTGCCTCGCCGCCCTTGACGGTCAGGACCGTGGAACCGCCCTGCAGGCTTCGGTCGTAGACGGCCGTGTCGTGACCGTAGTCAGGCTCGCCTCCGAACAGGCTGGACCAAAAGCCCTTTTCCTGACCTGGCGCGGCCGCGGACGTGCTGGTGCCGGTGGTCATTCCGGAGGCGCCCGAGCCGGCATGCTGCGAAATGGCGCTCGACGGCACGCCGGCCGCTTCGAGATCCTTTACCGCAGCGGCGGCATGTTCGGCGGTGTCGAAAACTGCGACTATCGTTTCATTGTCCATTATCGTATTCCCTATATCTGAGGTCAGCTTACCAATGCCGTGGAGTTCGTCGTGGTGTCGGACGCTATCGGGCTGCCCTTGGCGCCGATCCGTTCGACGTTCGCCTGCTGGTCGCGCAGGGTGACCGTCTCACGGTAAAGGTTGCTGGTCCGCACCCTCGTCAGGCGTATCTCCTCTTTGAGGACGAGCCGCTTTTCGGTGACGACGATCTCCTCGACCACCGGGATGATGGTAGTATCACCTTCTTCGCGGACCGCCGGGATGCTGTCGACGATCCGTCCGATGGCGACTCTCTCCACCTCCACGCGTTCAGACGCGAGATTTTCATCGACGACCTGATCGCGCGTATGTGTCTGCAGGCTGACACGAACGACGCCGGTTACGGTCTGGCGCCTCTGTATCGTCAGCTGCTCCGTATGTAACGGAATGCTTAGCTCGTCCTGCATGACCATGGTTGTAGAGACGCCATGCGATGATGTTGGTCGCACAACAATCGGCCGTTCTCGGAAACGTGAAGAGCGGCCTAGACCATGACCGGTTATCGGCTCACCGTCGTGGTCCGCCTCGTTGTCCGGCGAGCAGATCAGGCGCGGCTTGCGCCAGCATCGACAAGTCCAGTGTCGTGCCGCGGGGTTGTGAAACGATCCGGCAACCGCTTGCCTCGTGGGGGACATGGTCCTGAGTGGTCAGGCTGAGATTGGGATTGTAAAAGTCGTCGCCCGCCTGCAAGACGGTTCCCCAGCGCTTTATCATGCGCTGTGTGTCTTCAGGGTGAAAGACCTGCTTGGTTTGGCTCCTGGTCGCCGACTCGTAATGGTAGAGCAACGTCGCTCCATCGTAGAGGATACGCAGCCCGAGCTGGCGTATGCGCAGGCACAGATCGGTGTCGTTGAAGCCGATGCTGAAGGAGGGGTCGAAACCGCCGAGCCTGTCGAACACGTCGCGACGAAGCATCAGGCATGCTGCAGTCACGGCAGAGTAGTCGCGCACCGACGTCAGGGCGCAGTTATAGCCAAGGTTGCGTCGGCCATCCTCGTCGAGGAAGACGTTCTGGAACTTGAGGGCATGTTCGGCCGAATCGTTGAATCCCAAGATGACGCCCGCGTGCTGAACGGTGCGATTGGAGTACATCAGGAGCGGGCCCACCGCACCGACGTCACGCCGGTGAGCCAGGCTTTTGAGGCGGTCGAGCCAGCCGGTCTGTGTGGCTTCGATATCGTTGTTGAGAAACAGCACGAAGGCCGCGTCGCCGCCGTGGGCGCGAACGGCCGCGTTGTTCATTTCGGAAAAATTGAACGGGCCTTCGTAAGGCATGACGGTGTGGCGGCTGGACAGCTGTGCCATGTAGGCGCGCGTTTCGGCATCGTCGGAACTGTGGTCGATCACGACCAGCTTGTAATCGGCGGCCGTGGCGGTCCGTTCGATCGAGTCCACCGCGGTGCGCAGCAGCTCGACCCGGTTTTTCGTCGGTATGACGATCAGGACCTTGCCCGGCGCTTCCGGCCAATCGATGCGGAACTGATTGAACCAGACGCCGGGCGAGGCCCGGGCGCCTGTGTGCAGCCGGTCCAGGTGCCGCTGGATGGCGCCGGTCGTGGCAGCCATGACGCTGCTCTGCTTGCTGTGGCCGGTGCTGCTGCCGTGCGTGCGCCAGCGGTAGAGTACTGCCGGCACGTGCGTGACCACCGATGAGGCTTCGACCATGCGCAAGACGAAATCCACGTCGGCGGAGATCGCCATGGCTTCGTCCCAGCCGCCGATCGATCGTGCGATGGCGGTGCGGGCGCAGACGATGTGAACGAAGTAGGGATGGCTCAGATAGTAATCATGGCTGAAGGCAGGACGCAGGCGCAGTTCGGTAATCGCGTCCGTATTGTCGGCGGTCTGGGCTTCGTCGCTGTACAGCAGGTCAGCGTTTGTCATTCGCGCCGCCCGGATGAGCTGCCATGCGGCATCCGGCTCCAGCCGGTCGTCATGGTCGATGAAGGCGACGTAATCGTGGCGGGCCGCGCGAAGCCCGAAATTGACCGCGCGCGCGATGCCGACGTTCTGGGCGGACCGCAACACGCGGATCCGCGGCTCCCGCGCCGCGTAACCGGTCAGGATTTCGTGGACGTGGGCCGCCTGTGACCCGTCATCGACGCAGATCAGCTCCCACGCACCGCAGAACTGGGCCCGCACGCTTTCGAGCGCCTCGATCAACCAGGCACGGGGCGGCTCGTGCACCGGCATGATGAAGCTGATCGCATGCTGGCCGGCACGATGGTTCAGGGCACGCCGCAGCCGGGGCAGCACGCCCGACGGCAGGTCCTGCCGGCGGCGGCCGAACCGGCGGATGTTGGCGTTGGTGGAGACGCGGCGGGGCGATCCTGGCAGAACCTGGCGTGTGCCAGCGACACGAACGATCAGATCCTGATCCATCATCCGGTCGTAATGGGCCGACAGATCGATCTTGAAGGCGCACAGCCCGGCGTTCAGGCCCGCATCGAGCAGGTCGCCCCGAAACTGCGAGGCCGGCCCGGTGCCGAGCACCTCGCCATCCGGCCCGACGACTTCGACCTGCACAGGCGTTTGCGGGCTGGCATGGTCCAGCGCCCAGCCGTGGGCAGACATGCCGTGCAGAGTATCGAAGCTGCCGGCAAGTCCAGGCATCGGGTCGACCACGACCGGACTGCCGGCCAGTTCGAGGCGCCGGCCCGACAGGCGCACCGAGAGGCGACGTCTGGCTGCCGGGTCGGGATGATCGGGCAGCCGGATGGAAAAGCCGCAATTCTCCGGATAGCCGAGACTGACGACATCCGGCCGCGGCTGGCAGGCCGTTGCAGTGGCGACCGTCTGCTGGTCGACCAGCACGTCGAGCTGCACCGGGTGACCTGGCCGTTTCAGGTCGATGGCCCAACCCTCGACATGGAGTGGACTTGCTGCGTCGAGGCAGCCGAGGAACCCCGGCAGGTCGGGTTGCAGCGTCAGCAGCGGGCCCGGCAGCACCATGCCGCCGACCCTCGGCTGCAGCGTGCGGATTTCGTTCGGCAGCGGCAGCGTGCGCAGGGGTAGGCTGAAGCGCCAGACCGGCCCGTCCGGCTGGTCCGCGTCCCGCGCCGCGACTGCCCGGCCGATGAGCTTGCCTGCGGACAGCCACTCGACGCCTATGTCCGGCGAGACGAAGGCTGCGGCGGTGAACGAGCCGGTGATGGTTTCGCCATCGCTGTCCGCATCCAGCATGCGGAAACCGTAGGTGGCGTCCAGCTTGCAGGGCTGAGCGAGCAGGCTTTCGTCGCTTGGCAGGGCCAGGATGTCGAGTTCCCGGAAGAACAGGGTGCGGGGCAGGTGGTGCGCGAAGGTGGCCTTGCCGCGCGGGCCCGCATCAGGCGTCAGGGTGTCGTGCACCGTGCCGTCCAGCACGATGGCGATGCGGCTCGGCAGGGAGCGGGGCGGGCCACTCAGCGTGCCCAGCACGCGCCCATCGGGCGCGAGTGTGAGCCGGAGTGTGGGCGTGGCGGCGTGTCGGGTCATGATCGACTGCTTACCGTCCAGACACGTGCGCGCAAGGGTGCGAGCGCGCACGACGACCGGACTGCCATTGGTTGAGGTCGCCGCCGGCCGCTGTGCTATACCATGCACGCAACAAGGGTGGTCCAGGACGAATGCGGATACTCGTGACCGGGGGCTGCGGGTTCATCGGCTCGGCGGTGGTCAGGCACATGTTGCGGCATACCGGGCATGATGTCGTGAACGTGGACAAGATGACCTATGCGGCATCCCTCGACGCGCTTGAGGAAGGGCAGGACCATGCCCGCCATCGTCTGGTCCGGGCGGACGTTGCGGATTTCGAAGCGATGCGTCGGGTGTTCGACGAGGCGGCGCCGGATGCGGTCATGCACCTGGCCGCCGAAAGCCATGTCGACCGCTCCATCGACGGCCCCGGCGATTTCATCCGCACCAACGTCGTCGGCAGCTTCATCCTGCTTGAGGCCGCCCGCGCCTATTGGGCCGGCTTGGACGGCGATGCTCGGGGCAGGTTTCGCTTTCACCACATTTCGACCGACGAGGTCTTCGGTGCGCTCGGACCATCGGACCCGCCGTTTACCGCAGCGACCCCCTACGACCCACGCAGCCCGTACTCGGCCAGCAAGGCCGCGTCCGACCACCTGGCGCGCGCCTGGATGCACACTTATGGATTGCCGGTCATCGTCAGCAACACGACCAACAACTATGGTCCCTGGCAATTCCCTGAAAAGCTCATCCCGCTGATCCTGCTCAACGCGCTGCACGGCCAGAGCCTGCCGGTCTACGGGGCGGGGTTGAACCAGCGGGACTGGCTTTACGTGGAGGACCATGCCGAGGCGCTGCTGGCTGTGCTGGAAGCAGGAGAGCCCGGGCAGACCTACGCGATCGGGGCCGGCCAGCCGCGGCGCAACATCGATGTGGTTCTGGCGATCTGCGCCTTGCTCGACGACATGCTGCCCGACCCGAACGGCCCGCGGTCCCGCCTGATCACCTACGTGGCCGACCGACCGGGGCACGATTTCCGCTACGAGATCGACCCGGCGCACGCGCAGTCTGCCCTTGGCTGGCGTGCGGCGCACGACTTCGACAGCGGGCTGCGGCGCACGGTGGTCTGGTATCTCGACAATCGGCGGTGGTGGGAGACGATCCGCGCGGGCCAGTATGCCGGGCAGCGACTCGGCGCAGCGGCGTAGGAGAGTGAGCATGAGCATGAAGGGCATCGTGCTGGCCGGTGGCTCGGGCACCAGGCTGCACCCGGTGACGCTTGGCACGTCCAAGCAGCTTCTGCCGGTGTACGACAAGCCGATGATCTACTACCCGCTGACAGTCCTGATGCTGGCCGGGATTCGCGACATCCTGATCATTTCCACACCGGAGGATCTGCCGCAGTTCCGCCGTCTGCTGGGCGATGGCGGGTCGCTCGGACTACGCTTCAGCTACGCCGAGCAGCCCCGGCCGGAAGGCATTGCCCAGGCGTTCCTGATCGCGGACGTCTGGCTGGCCGGGCAGCCCTGCGCTCTGGTGCTGGGCGACAACCTGATTTTCGGGGAACACCTGTCCGGGCTGTTCCGCGCCGCGGCAGAGCGGCCCGAGGGGGCGACCGTGTTCGCCTACCAGGTTCGCGACCCGGAGCGCTACGGGGTGGTTCTGTTCAACGAGGCGGGACAGCCGGACGACATCGTCGAGAAGCCGACGGTCGCGCCGTCACCCTGGGCGGTGACGGGTCTATACTTCTATGACGCGCGGGTGACCGAGTTCGCGCGCGCCGTAAGACCCTCTGCCCGCGGCGAACTGGAGATCACCGACCTGAACCGCATGTACCTGGAGGAAGGCAGCCTTCAGGTGGAGCGCCTTGGCCGCGGCTGTGCCTGGCTGGACGCGGGCACGCCCGACAGCCTGTTGCAGGCGGCCAGCTTCGTGCAGACGATCCAGTCACGCCAGGGCATGCTGGTCGGGTGCCCGGAGGAGGTTGCCTACCGCATGGGCTACATCGATGCATCCTCGCTGCACGGTCACGCGCGCCGGCTGGGCAAGACGGAGCTGGGGCGGTTGCTGAAGGATGTGGCAAGCGGCTTGCACGCCTGAGGCTGCCGGGTCGGCGGTTTGACCGTCTTGGCGCCCGTGCTGCATTGCTCTGCCGCGGTAGGCTTCCCTGACCGGGAACTGCTCGCGAGCCAGCCTGGCTGGGGAGGCAAGTGATGAAAGTCGAGCCGTTGAACATCCCTGGCCCTCTGCTGGTCACGCCGCCGCGTTTCGGCGATGGGCGCGGGTATTTCAGCGAGACGTATTCCGCGCCGCGCTTTGCGGACGCCGGCATCACCGCCCCGTTCGTTCAGGACAACCAGAGTTTCTCGGCGGCACGGTTCACCGTGCGAGGCCTGCACTGTCAGTTGGCGCCCTATGCGCAGGGCAAGCTGGTGCGGGTGCTGCGGGGGGCGATCTGGGACGTGGCGGTGGATGCGCGTCGCGGCTCGCCCCATTTCGGCCGACATGCCGCAGCCATCCTGTCGGCGGAGAACGGCAGCCAGCTTTGGGTGCCCCCTGGGTTCCTGCACGGGTTCTGCACGACGGAGCCCGACACCGAAGTCGCCTACAAGGTGACCGCCGTCTATGACCGGGCGAGCGAGCGCGGCGTGATCTGGTCGGACGCGGCACTGGCGCTGCCCTGGCCGATGCCGGAAACGTCGGCCGTCCTGTCGGACAAGGATGCTGTCCTTCCGGGCTGGGGCGCCGCTTCGGACTGGTTTTCGACGTGACTGGGCCGATCATGGCGACCGGCGGCACAGGGCAGCTTGCCACTGCGCTGGCCACGGCCCGTCCGGATGGCGTTCAGGTGGTGGGCCGACCGGCGTTCGATTTCGACCGGCCGGGTACGATCGCCGACACCCTGCAGGCGGTGCGGCCTGCGCTGGTCGTCAACGCTGCCGCCTGGACCGCCGTCGACGCGGCGGAGACCGCGCGAGAGGCAGCCGACCGCGCCAACCATATCGGCCCTTCGGTGCTGGCAAGGCATTGCGCAGCGCTGCGCATACCGTTGATCCACATCTCGACGGACTACGTGTTCGACGGGTCGAAGCGCGCCCCCTACGTGGAGACGGACCCGACCAACCCGACAGGGGTGTATGGCGCCACCAAGCTGGCCGGAGAGGAGGCGGTGCGCGCAGCCGATCCAGGGGCGGTCATCCTGCGAACGTCTTGGGTGTATGCGCGCCTGGGCAAGAACTTCGTGCTCACCATGCTTGCTGCAGGCAGGCGGCTGAAGCAGCTCCGCGTGGTTGCCGACCAGTTGGGCTGCCCCACCAACGCGGACGACCTCGCTCGAGCGGTGCTTGGGGTCAGCGAGCGGCTTCTCTCGGCGGGGGACGCAGCCCACGGCCTGGGGGGTATCTATCATGCGGCCGGGGGTGGCGAGACAAGCTGGCACGGCTTTGCCCAGGCTATCTTTGAAGCAGCGCGGCCGCTGGGCTGGCCGCAGCCCGACATCGAGGCGATCGCAACCCGGGACTGGCCGACGCCTGCGAAGCGGCCGCTCGACTCGCGCCTCGATTGCGGACGGTTGGACGCTGTCTTCGGCATCCGGCTGCCGCATTGGCGGTCGAGCCTGGGCCCTGCGGTGGCTGCGGTCTGCGCCCGTGCGCCGGCCTTGGGAACCTGAGCCGCATGCAGTCGGGCTCGGACGTCGCCATCCTGCTCTCGACCCGTAACGGCGCCCCCTACCTTGCCGAGCAGCTCGACAGCCTGATGGCGCAATCGCATGCCGAGTGGCAGGTTTTCTGGCGGGACGACGGTTCGCACGACGACACGCCCAGTCTGATGCGCCGTTTTGCGCAAACCGCAGGTCAGGGCCGTATTGTCGATCTGAACGACGATGCAGGCCATGTCGGCATCACCGCAAGCTTTCTGGGGCTGCTGCGGAGGGCGCCGAGGGACCGCATCGTGGCGTTCGCGGATCAGGACGATGTCTGGCTGCCCGACAAACTGGCCAGGGGGGTGGCCGGTCTGCAATCGGTGCCGGCTGGGCAGCCTGGCCTGTATTGCGCGCGCCAGCATCTTGTCAGCGCCGATCTGAGCCCGATCCGCACCAGCCCCAGGCTGAAGGGCCCGCTTGGCTTTCCGAAATCGATGACCCAGAACGTGGCGACGGGCTGCACCGTGATGCTGAACGCGCAGGCGACGGCGTTGCTGGCCGGCGCACGCGAGCCAGACCGGACGCTTCATGACTGGTGGGCATACCTTCTTGTCACCGCCTCCGGCGGGCAGGTGCTTGCCGATGAGACCCCGACGGTGATGTATCGGCAGCACTCAGGCAACGCGGTCGGCGTACCCGTGTCACCCGCCAGGCGCGCATGGGGCGCATTGCGACGCGGGCCCAACGCGTTCATGGACACCTTCCGCGCCCACATGGAGGCGCTGCAGTCGCAGCAGGAGTTGCTCAGCCTTCAGGCGCGCCGCGACCTGGCGCTGATCGCGTCTGGTCTGCATGATGGCTGGCCAAAGCGTCTGCAGGCGCTGGCCCGTCCTGGGCTGACGCGTCAGAGCTGGGCAGAGACCCAGCTGTTTCGGCTCTGGTTCCTGCTGGGCTGAGTCGGGCAAGGTGTCGTGTCATATGCTCCGGCACCGGGGCGGTGGCACGGACGGTCTCCGAGACGTCGATCTCGAGCGAGCGGGCGAGCAGTTGCAGCTTGCCCTGGGCGTCGCCGTAGATCGGGTCGCCGACCAAGGGGCAGCCCAGATGGGCGCAGTGCACGCGGATCTGGTGCGTGCGCCCGGTCTGCGGGTGCAGTTCGAGCCAAGTCAGGCCATTGGCGCTGCCGAGGGTGCGCCAGGTCGTCAGCGCGGGCTCACCAGTCTGCGTGACCGTCATGTGCCAGCCGTTCGGAGCAGTCCGTTTCTGTAGTCGCGCGTCTGTCGAGCCGGTCGGGGTGGGCGGGGCGCCTTGAACGACGGCCCAATAGGTTTTTCTGACACGGCCAGCGGCAAACTCGGCCTGAGCCGCGTGCAGGGCTGCACGTCGCAACGCCACCAACAGGCACCCTGAAGTGTCGGTGTCGAGCCGGTGGGCCAGCCAGGGCCCGACCCTGCGAGGGCCGAGTTGCGGGAAGCAGTCTTCCACCGAACGCGTCGTGCGCGGGCCGCCATGCACGGGGAGCCCGGCCGGCTTGTCGACGACGACGTAGTCCCGGTTTCGGAACAGAATGGTCAGGGCTGGCTGTGTTGACACCGGTCGCTCCTGGGCGGATGCCGCCGCATGCAGACGGACACGATCTGCGGCGCCAATGCGGTGGCCGCCTTGTTCAGGCGACGCCCGGAATCGGCATTGCGCCTATACTACACGGACGCGGCGCGCAGCGTGGCAGGTCCGTTCTGCGCCGAGCTTGCCCGCCGCCACGCGCCGTACCGCTTGCTGCCGTCCGACGAGATGGCGCGCGCGGCAGGAACGCCGCATCACGGCGGCATTGCCGTGGTTGCCCGTGCCAGGGTGATACCGATCCTGCAGCCCGCAGACGTTCCTCGGGAACAGATGCTTCTTGTCCTGGACGGTGTCGGCAACCCCCACAACCTTGGGGCGATTGCGCGAAGTGCGGCGTTTTTCGGGGTTCGCACCCTGGTGCTGAACCACGTCCCCGGTGCTGCCTTGCCGTCCGATGCCGCCTACCGCACGGCCGAGGGGGCGATGGAGGAGCTGGTTCTCTATCGAAGCAGAGGCCTGCCGGCGCTCTTGCAGGCTTTGACGCCGTTTTACCGCACGGTGGCGGCCACCCTGCGCCCTGGCGCGCTGGCGCTGGCAGACCTGCCTCGCGACCGCCCGGTGGCGCTCGTGCTCGGCGGTGAGGAGCGCGGCGTCTCGCCCGCCGTGCTGGCCGCCTGCCGGCGGGAGGTAAGGATTGTGGGAAGCGGGCGGGTGCAAAGCCTCAACGTGGCCCAGGCGGCCGCGGTGCTGCTGCATGCTCTGGGATGAGACGGGCGACAACGCCCGGAAGAACATGGTCAGAGTTGAAGCCACCTCCTGGGACGGCACCATGGCAGACACACCGGCGTTTGCGACCGGAACGGGTATCGGCGGCGCTTGACGGTCTGGCCGCTTGTGAGGTGGAAGGGGCAGGTAGGAACAGGAGCACTAGAATGAGACCCGGTAAACCGCTGCTGCTGCTCGGAGGCGCCATGGCTGCCTCGTTCCCCGCCTGGGCGGACCCGAGTTTCGTGCTCGACCACGTGACGATCACCGGCAACACATCGGTGACGACCGACAAGCTGATGGACGTGATCCAGGAGCGGCCGGGCAGCAGGATTTCGCAGGCCGACATCCTGGCCGATCGGGACTCGATGATGAAGGTGTTGGAGGGCGCCAACGTGGTGGGGAGCGTCGGCGCCAGGATCACGACGAAGCCCAACAAGCACGTCCTGGTCGAGTTTACCGTCGACGACAGGGGCGTGCAGGCGCCGACCGTGACCAAAGTCGCAGCACGGCTGAACACGCAGGTTTTCGAGGGCAACAAGGCGTTGACGACCGAGCAACTGAGGGCGGCGAGCGGCCTCAATCCAGGCGACACGCTGACAGACGCGACGGTTCAGGCGGCCGAAAAGGCGATCCAGGCTGCCTATGCCAAATCGAAACTGCCGCTCGACGTCAACATCACCGGCAGCATTGCGCAGAATGCCGGCAAGGTGGACATCACCTGGCATATCACTGAGAAGAAGGGCAAGCCGAAGCGCAACACCGACGACGAGGGCGGCCAGAAGCTGGACCAGTAGCCAGCGTGGAGCGGCTTTGGGGGCGAGCCACCTCAGGGGTCGCCCGTATCGGTCCAAGCAGGTTTGGGGTAGCGTCAGTCGGGCTTATGCCCCGAACTGTCCGGAGTTTTGACGATGGCGTCTGCCGCTCAAGGCCGCCTGACGGCGGGCCGCGTCCCGCGCAGCCTGGCTTCCCCAGCGATACGGGCGATCCTCGGGCGCCGGCTTGCCGAGCTGTCGGGTATTGGCCTTGCCGCGGCAGGCCTGGCCGTGTTCGTGGCGCTGGCCAGCTACAACCCTCGCGACCCTTCGCTGAACACCGCCACATCGCAGCACGCGACCAACCTGATCGGTCCCGTGGGGTCGGTGGTTGCTGACCTGCTGTTGCAGGGGTTTGGGGTGGCGGGAGGATTGCCGGGGTTGGCACTGTTCGCCTGGGCCTGGCGGACCATCAGCGGGCGGGGTCTCAGCCGCCCGCTGCTGCGCCTGGTGGCCGTCCTGTTTGCAATCCCGGCCTGGGCGACGGTCCTGGCTATCCCGCCCGGTCTGGCTTGGCCGACCAGCGCAGGGCTTGGCGGTGCAGGAGGCTATCTTCTGTCGGCAACCATCCTCGGCCTGTCTCCGGGTTCGCTCGCGTCGGTCACCGCTATCCCGGTGTTTGGTCTGGCGATCTGCCTGAGCCTGGCGCTGACGGCATTCGGCCTGGGGTTGACGTCGGCGGAGTGGCGCGCGGCGGGCCGTCGTGCGGCCACAGCCGCGCGTGCGGGGTCAGGCGGGCAGGCGGTGACCGGCCTGTTTGCGCGCGGCCCGCAACAGGACGAGGACGACGAGGCGGAGGCCGTTTCGGCCTGGCCGGATCCGGTCGCGACCGTGTCCAGCCCGTCGCTGGCGCCGAGCGCGCGTACGCTCGTGACGCGTCGGGTGGCCGAACCGCCGACTGCGCGACCGTCCGAGGCGAGCGCCGCACCGCCGAGGACCGCCATCCGTGCCCGGGTTTCGACGATGGAGCGTCGTCCGCCGATGGGTGCGCGGCAGGAGAGCCTGCCCTTGCAGGAAGCAGGGTGGCGCTTTCCGCCCAACAGCCTGCTCAAGGCCGCACCGTCGCGAGCGACGGCAGGGCCGGATGAGGATGCCCTGCAGAACAACGCTCGACTGCTGGAATCAGTGCTGTCGGATTACGGGGTGCAGGGCACCATACGCGACATTCGCCCCGGTCCTGTGGTGACGCTTTACGAACTGGAACCAGCGCCCGGCATCCGCAGCGCTCGGGTGATCGGGCTTGCCGACGATGTGGCGCGCAGCCTGTCGGTGACGGCGGTGCGCATTGCGACGGTGCCGGGGCGCAACGTGATCGGCATAGAGGTGCCAAACGCGAAGCGCGAGACGGTCTTCCTGGCCGAACTGTTCGACAGCGAGGCGTGGACGCGGCATCAGGGCCGGTTGCCGATCGCTTTGGGCAAGGATATCTCAGGCACGCCGGTGGTGAGCGATTTGGCGCGCATGCCACATTTGCTGATTGCGGGCACGACCGGTTCGGGCAAATCGGTGGGGATCAACGCGATGATCCTTTCGCTGCTGTTCAAGCTTTCGCCTGAACAATGCCGGCTGATCCTGATCGACCCGAAGATGCTGGAGCTTTCGGTTTACGAGGGCATTCCGCATCTGATGGCGCCGGTGGTGACAGAGCCGGCCAAGGCGGTGCAGGCGCTGAAATGGACGGTGCGCGAGATGGAGCGCCGCTACCGCGCCATGAGCCAGTTGGGCGTGCGCAACGTTGGCGGCTATAACGAGCGGGTTGAAGAAGCGCGCGCCAAGGGCGAGGTGATCAGCCGTCGCGTGCAGACGGGCTTTGACTCTGAAACCGGTCGCCCGACCTTCGAGGAACAGCCGCTGACGCTGGAGGCGCTGCCGTTCATCGTGGTGGTCATCGACGAGATGGCCGATCTGATGATGGTGGCCGGCAAGGACATCGAGGCCGCGGTGCAGCGTTTGGCCCAGATGGCGCGTGCGGCCGGTATCCACGTGATCATGGCGACGCAGCGCCCCTCGGTCGATGTGATCACCGGCACGATCAAGGCGAACTTCCCGACACGCATCAGTTTCCAGGTGATCAGCAAGTTCGACAGCCGCACCATTCTGGGCGAGCAGGGGTCTGAGCAGCTGCTGGGCCATGGCGACATGCTCTACATGGTGGGCGGCGGCCGCATCACCCGCGTGCACGGCCCCCTGGTGACCGACCGTGAGGTGGAAGATACGGTCGCGTTCCTGCGCCAGCAGGGGGCGCCGGATTACCTGGACGAGGTGACCGAGCCGGCTGATGACGAGGCGTCGGTGGGTGCGATGCCGTCCGGTGCCGCGGGCGAGGGGGAGTTCGGGTTGTTCGACCAGGCGGTGGCGCTGGTTGCGCGCGAGGGGAAGGCTTCGACCAGCTTTATCCAGCGGCACCTCAACATCGGCTATAACAGGGCGGCCAAGCTGATCGAGCAGATGGAAAAGGAGGGGATCGTGAGTGCCGCCAACCACGTGGGCAAGCGCGAGGTGCTGTGCCGGCGGACCAACGAGGACTGACACGCCGTTCGGTCGGGCGAGTCTGACGCAGATGTCATTTGATAGGGTGTAGTTTTGACAGACGACGTGCATAGCCTGCTCGATCCCGAGGCTGCCGCCAAAGCAGCCCACTTGCATTACGTGCACGATACGAGGCCAGGCATCACCCGAAAGCCCGCCGCGGAAGGCGGCTGGGACTATTTCATGCCCGACGGCAAGCTGATCACCGACGAGAAAACCATCCAGCGCATCCGCAAGCTTGCCATTCCACCCGCGTACACCGACGTGTGGATTTGCCGCGATCCGAACGGCCACCTGCAAGCCGTCGGCCGGGATGCGCGCGGGCGGAAGCAGTATCGTTATCACCCGCGCTGGCGGGAAATCCGCGACGAGGCGAAATACGGCAAGATGCTGGTGTTCGGGCGCAAGCTGCCGGACATCCGCGCGCGCGTGGAACACGACTTGGCAAAGCCCGGCCTGCCGCGCGAGAAAGTCTTGGCGGCGCTGGTGCGATTGCTGGAGCGCACGCTGGCGCGGATCGGCAACGAGGAATATGCGCGCACCAACAACAGCTTCGGGCTGACCACGTTGCGCGAGCGCCATGCCAAGGTCCACGGCAGCGTGGTGGTGCTCGACTTCCGCGCCAAGCATGGGATCCAGCGGCACATCGAGCTGAAGGATCGCAAGCTTGCGGGCATCATCAAGCGCCTACAGGATATTCCCGGCCAGGAATTGTTCCACTACATCGACGAGGCGGGTGAGAGCCACACGGTCGGTTCCGATGACGTGAACGCCTACCTGCACGAGATCACCGGCGAGGACATCACCGCGAAGGATTTTCGCACGTGGGCGGCGACCAATCTGGCGGCCCTGGCGCTGCGGGAGTTCGAGATTTTCGACAGCGAGGCGAAAGCCAAGAAGAACGTATTGCGGGCGGTCGAAGCCGTTTCCGGGATGCTCGGCAACACGCCCAGCATATGCCGCAAGTGCTACATTCATCCGGCAATCTTCGACGGCTACCTGGATGGCAGCCTGCTCGAGGGTCTCAAGGCGCGGGCGGACGAGGTGCTCGATCATAAGGCGGGGGGGCTGACGGCGGAGGAGATTGCCGTCACTGCGTTCCTCGACCGGCGCTTGAGCCAAATGCAGGGATAGAATCGTAGGTCCCTGTCTGTTCTCGCCGGCGGCCACACGGTATCGTCCGGTATGGACCTGTCGCTGCCAGAACGCACCGCTGCCGTTCGGAGAGAGGCTGCTCGGCTGTGCCGGCAACTTGGTTGGGCGCCGCTTCACGAGGTGGCGCTGCCGAATGGCCGGCGCGCCGACATTTTGGCGCTGAAGAAGGACGGTGATTTTGCCTGCATCGAGGTGAAGTCGGTCGCGAGCGACTTCTTGTCTGACGCCAAATGGCCGGAGTATCGAGAGTTTTCAGACGCTTTCTATTTTGCTGTCGATGGCGATTTCCCGCAGGCGCTGTTGCCGCCCGAAGTGGGGCTTATCGTGACGGCGTGGCAGGATGCCGCCGTGTTGCGGGAAGCGCCCGTGCACCGTATGGCGTCTGGGCGAAGGCGGGCGTTGACGCATCGTTTTGCCATGCTTGCGGCCTGTCGGCTTGAAGGCATGATCGACCCTCTCGACCGCTTTGCGCTCAGCTGCGAATGACGTCTCAGAGCATGTTTTGTTCACTCGCGTTCACTCCACAGGCTCTAACTTGTTGTTTTGCGAGCATCTTCACCCGATCAGACGATTCCGTCTGATCGGGATCTGCTCTAGCCTGCAAGGACCTCTCCGCCCCAGCCACGCACGAGGTCCGCAACGGACGCAACAGGGGTCTTGTCGATCAGCAGGTCCGGGCGAAGCTGAACGAGCGTTTCCGTCTGGCCTCCTTCGGGGAACACGCAGATCAGGTCGACGGAGGCGAGACCCGCTGCCTCGGAGAGTGTGCGCTTGGCTGCGGCATCGTCGGTTCCTGCCGCCGTCTCGACGCCCAGCACCAGCCGGTCGCAGGCGGCACGCGCCGTGTCCAATCGGGTGCGGCTCAGCCGGTGGCTGGGCGTTGTGATCAGACCCGTCCGCAGGCCCATACGCCGCCAGCGGTCCACCTGCTCCACGGCCACCTCTGTCGCGACGATCTTGCGCAGCGCGCGGCCTTGTGGCGTCAGCATGGCGACCAGATCGGTTCCTTGGGCCACGGCCATGCCTGGCTGACCGGCAGACACGCTCATGGCCAGGTTGGCGAGCCTGACGGCAACCGGGAGTTTGAGCCCGATCGCCAATCCTGCGGCAAGAGCCGAGACGACCGTATCGGCCGACCCGGACAGGTCGAACACTTCGGTGATGGCGGGTTGCAGGTGCAACGCACCCTCGGCGTCAATCATCGAGAGGCCATCGGCGCCCCTGTTCACGATCACCGCGCCAAATCCGTGCGCAGTGCGGAGCCAGGCCGCTGCGGCTGCAACCTGGGTGTCGCTGCTCACGGCCATTCCGGTTGCCGATGCCAACTCCCGCGACGTCGGCATCGCGACGTCGGCGCCTGCAAAACGGTCGTAATCGGGGCCGCGCGGGTCCACGATCGTTGGCCGGCCTGCAGCCTTTGCGGCGTCGATGATGCGGCGGGGCACGTCGCCGGTCAGCACGCCCTTACGATAGTCGGACAGCACCGTTATGCTGGTCGCAGCCAGGGCGTCGCCGGCGATACGAAGCATGCGTTCGGCGAGCTTGGGGTGGACGGGGCCGGTGACCTCCTGATCGGAGCGCAACAATTGCTGGCCGCCGGCGATGAACCGGGTCTTCACAGTCGTGCATCGGCCGCCCTGGACCAGCAGCCAAGGCTCCACGTTTGGCTGGCCGCCGATCAGTCCTGTCAGGTCCGAGCCCGCCTGGTCGTCGCCGACCACCGAAACGAAGGCGACTGCCGCACCGAGGGCGGTCAGGTTGCGCACGACGTTGCCGGCGCCCCCTGGCAAGGCCAGTTCGCGGTCCACCGACAGGACGGGCACCGGAGCTTCCGGGCTGATCCTGGCTACGCTTCCGAACACGTAGCGGTCCAGCATGACGTCGCCAATCACCAGAACGCTCGCTCTAGTCAGCCGCGGGATCCCCTCGGCGAGTTCAATGTCCTGGGCTGTCTCAGTTTGATGCATTGGCCCCTGCCTTATCGACCCATGGCGCGGCAATCAAGGCAAGAACGCCGGCCGGACCGGTCAGGCCACCAGGAAGTGCATCCGGTCCTCTTCCAACACCAGGCAGGTCAGCAGGCCGCCCATGAAGGCCCCTGTGTCGATGCCGATACGATTGTTGCGCACAACGGGAACGGGTGACGGCGTATGTCCGTGCACGATCACAAGCGGGTGGCGGTCCTGACTGGACAGGAACGGCTCACGTATCCACAGCAGGTCCTCATCGGTCTGGCGATGGAGTTTGCGTCCAGGCCGGATACCGGCGTGCACAAAGAGGTAACCGCCCTCCTTATGGGTCAGAGCGCGGGATGCGATCCACTGGCGGTGGGCGGACGGGATGGCCTCTGCCCACTGCGTAGGCAAGGCATCGGACGACACCCCGTAGCTTGCCAGAGTGGCGTCGCCGCCATTCATCAGCCAGGCGTCGGCGGCCCGCAGGTCTTCCGAAAGCGCAGCGCACATCATGGCTTCGTGGTTACCGCAAAGATCTGCCCGACGGCCGACCGGTGGCGTCACATCTTCGGAGAGCAGTGCAACGACGCCCGCGCTGCCTGGTCCACGGTCGATGTAATCTCCGAGATGGACGAGCACGCTGTCCTGTATCGGGCGCAAGGCGAGATCGCTTGCAACCATGCCGTGCAACGACGCTAATTGTGTCAGGCAGCCATGCACGTCTCCGATGACGTAAACGCGGGTTTCGGGAGGTAGGCTGGACGGCGCTAACGAAGTGTCAACCATTCGAACGTCATCCTATGGAGTAGCGGCCGAGCCCGACAAGATCGGTGTGGCGAACGGGAGGCGAGGAGGCCGGTTATCCGCATATGTCGGAACGAAGCGACTGGCAGATGCAGATGCAGATGCAGATGCAGATGCAGGCACCCCACATGATCGGCGGGACGGCGGCAAGTCACTCTACCTCTCTGAAGGAGTGGCACGGGACCAAGGCTGCTTACGGGAGTTTGACGGAAAGCGAGCGGCTCCTCCGGGTGGCAGGCGAGCGCGCGTTGTCTCAGCCGCGAGATCGTTCGGTTCTGGTGTTGCACCTGTCACGGCTGACTCCGCCCGCACCGCGGTCCTACCACATCCGGATTGCGCGTGTTCTTATGCAGGATTACGCAGCCCGATTCGATGGCCAGGTTTTCGCGATGAGGAACCAGGACCTCGTGCTGCTGTGTCGGAGTGGCGGTTCTTCGATCGAACGGCCTGAACGGACGCCCGATGGTCCTGACCCCGCTGAACGTTTAGGCGAGGATCATGGCGCAGGTCCAGGCTCGCTGCCGACAATGCTAGGAAAGCTGTTCTCGGCCGATGCCGATCCAGCTATGCTGACTTCGTTTTGGCGGCTGGATCGCGATGCGCCGTTGCTGCTTTCTTACCTTGCTGAGCACGCAGGCGGAGTACTCTCGGCCGAAGCGCGCGATGAGCAGTGCGACGCGGTATTCGGTCTGGCGGCGCTACAAGGGATTTTTTCAAAGGCACGGTTGAACGACCTTATAACGCAACGGACTGGCATGCTGCTCAGGGCCGAGCGCAGCAGGGTTTTAGCCGACCGGCTTGTGCCAGCTTTCCGCGAAATCGAACTCTCGCTGGAACCGCTCAACCTTAGGCCGCTGGTGACCCGTGCCACTGCCGACCCATTCCTGCTCCGCCACTTCATGTCCGGGTTGGAGGCCCGTATTGTTGCACTGCTGCACGATGATCTGGCCGTGCATGGCCCGCTCACGCGTGCATCGATCCGTGGCAGGTTGCCGCTCCACGTCAAGCTTGGGCCGGAAATGGTTTTGTCCCCTGGCTTTGCCCGTCTGGCACGCCAGGCGATCTCAGTCGGAGTGAGGCTTGGGGCGTCGATCTCGCTTATGCAAATTTGCGCCGATCTCGAATTGATGAAGGATGTTCGCCGGACCCTGACGCTGTTGGAAGCGGAGTTGGTTGTGGCCGATGTCGATGCGGTTGGCTTGAGGATGGTCAGAGCTGCTGAGTTGCGGTCGAAAACGATCAAACTGTCTTGGTCGCCGGTCATGGCAGGCTCGGATGGCGGGCGTTTGGCAAACCAGATCGGCACGCTGCCAAAAGAGGTTATTTCGTCACAATTGGTACTGCAGAACGCGACCTCGTACGATGCCGTCGCGTGGGGACAGGCGCAAGGCATTACCCGATTTCAGGGGGCCTTTCTTGACCAGGTGCAGACGGCGACCCGAATGGCGCTCTGTCCGGATGCCGGAGGCTGCACAATGCGTCAGTGCGGCACACGAGCAGCCGCCGGCAACATGGCAAGTCGGGCCGGTTGTCATCGCCCAGAGCTGTTGGACTCCGGACACCATATAATCCAGGATCGCTCTGTCCTGTGCTCGTAAGCTCTCCTCGCGCCGAGACACAGAGCGTTCTGCACGAGCTTGTACGCCAGTGCGAGCGGTCCGGCGCCAAACGCAACGCGGTTCTTTTTCATACGGACCGACTGCGGCCTTACCTTGCCAGGCCACACCATACGCGCATGGCGCGTCAGACGTTGCTTGCGCTGGTTGACGTAGATCGAGCGCAGTTTTTCGATCTTCCGCACGGACGGGTGGCGGTCACGTGGCGCAATGGCGGGCGAGATGAACTCGATCAAGTGCGAGCCGCTTTGCGGCAATTGCTTGCCGAAGACGGCACAGACCTGGACGATCTCCTAACATTGTATGAGCTGCCTGACCAAGCCATCTGGTTGTTGGACCAGCTGGCTGAAGCACCGAAACTAACGTCGAAGCCGCTCGCCAAGCGAGAGCTGCTCACTGTCAATCTTCTAGCGCGGCTGGAGGCAGGACTGGCCCAGGCAGACCTCTCCCACTTCGTTCGCCGGCGTCCTGTCATGACATGGTCTGCAAACACAGACAGCCTTGCCGCCGAGGCTGCGACCGATGCCTGGGAAGATCGTTTTTTTGCTCTGGACGAACTGTCAGAGAGCCTGTGTCCGGAGCGCGATATCGGCGGTGATCCCTGGCTTTATCGTCGGCTTAGTCGAACATTGGACCGGCGCATGTTGGCCGCTTTGTCGTCGCAGCGAGAATTTGCAAAGCCCCACACCTACGCACTGCACATGAACGTAGCATCCATTCTGTCGTCGGAATTTCTTCGTTTCGATCAGACACTGCCCCTGAAAACTCGTGGTCAAGTCGTCCTGAACCTCAACCTGGCCGACGTAATGTCCGACCCTTCGAGTTTCACGTTCGCTCGAAGCTTTGCGCAGGCCCGTCAGTATCGCTTGGCCCTTGCCGACGCGACGTGGCAGACATTGGAACTGATCGATGTTGCGGCGATGGGCCTGGACGTGATCAGAGTTGCGTTCTCCCCGGATCTTCAGGCCAACCTCTCCGCTTTCAGGCGGCTGGCGCCCCAAGGTGTGATTGTCGTGCTGACCGGTCTGCAACGCCCGAGCGAGCTTCGATGGGCCAAGAACCAGGGTTTCACTTACGGACAGGGGGCAGTCTTCGGCTTGTAAGCCGTCTGTAGGACGCACTTATGCGTTCGGCCTTGCTGGCGTTGCCTTCGGCCACTCGGTGCCGGTATACGCGTCAAGCAACAGGCGAAGTTTGTCCATCACCACGATCAGACCATCCCGTTGGTCGCTGCCGTCGGCAACCTGGGCCGCGCTGATGGCGATCCGCAATCCAGCCTTGCCGGCCGAACCCAGTTCCACCGGTTGGCCGACTTGGCAAAGCCTGGCGGCTTGTCGCTGCTGGTCAAACGGAAGCCAAGCCGACACGTCGGTACTCAGCGCAGCGTACAGGGCGCGCAAGCCAGTCGCGTTCAGCCATTCCCCCCTTGACCGGACGGCAAAGGTGAACACGCTTCGATTGCCGGACCATCCGGACGTTTCGCGTCTGGGTGCGTCCATGAGTGCCAGTCGCTTATCGGTCTCGAGCAGTTTTACGACGGAGGACCCTATTCGACGAAGGCGCAGCCCGACTTCGCCGTCGTCCAGCATTCCAAACGCGGACATCTCGTGCAGAGCCGCCCGCCAGCGTAATATGAGGCCCGGGCATCGACGTGACCCGAACCCGCCCTCCAACCGAGCGTAAGGGGCCAATCCCGCCGGCAATCGGCCGTGCTTGGCGATCCTTTGTAGCCGAGCTCGTGGAAACAGCACGGCCCCGCAAAAGCCTGGAGCGGCGAAAAACTTGGAGCCGGTGACAAGAACGGGAAAGCCTTGGCTCAGATACCATCTGACCAATGCCGGCTCGACACGGGCCTGACAGGCATCGACGACGATATCGAGCTTCCCGGCATAGGTTTCCGCGAGCCGCTGACAGGTTTCCCGGTCGGGAGCAGTCAGACCTGTCTTGGAGCCATCAATCGCGTGCAACACCACGCGTCCGTGCGCCACTCCGGCGTGGATTGCTGCGGTGCACTCGGCCGCTATGTCGGCTGGCGCGCGTGGTGCGCCGCATGGCTGGCGTAGAGATATCGTGATCAGATGAGGGCCAAGCGGCAAACCTTCGATAGGCTGGCCTTTTCCGACCTTACAACCGGCCGCGGCACTCGCGGCAAAATGGCGTCCCTGTACGGCATCCGGCACGCCGCTGCCTGTTTCGGACGGGCTCATCAACACGCTCGTCAGCGTATCGCCGGTGTGCTCCGCCGCCAGCAATCCGGTCACCACCAAGGCCGCATCGGTTCCAGACGCGGCCAGCACTGCTTCGGCGAGATCCGCAACGTTGTAATAGTTGAGCAACGCGGTTGCGATGTCATCCGAGGCTTGGGCTAGAGCGACCGATGGTGCGGTGCGCAAAGTCTCAGCGACAAGTTGCCGACGCGCAGCTTCCGCAGCGGCGAAGGCGGGGGCGGACAGGCTGGAGGCCGTGCACGACCCGAAGGAAACAACGCCGGGTCTCGGCCAGGGAGCGCATCCGTAGCGGTTGAGGCCGGTCTGCGTATCAAGAAGCAGCCTTTCGTCGCCCCCAGACGCCAAGAGGCATTCCGTCGGGACCACCACGGGCCAAAGCGCTTCGATACTCGCAGCGTCGTGGTCGGTCAGGGTAGTTTGGGCCTGACCTGTCGGCGTCAGAGCGTGGCAGGCTGCGGCGATGATTACTGATTCGGGCGTTTGACCAATCAGGGAACCGAAAACCGGATGCACACTCGAGTCTTTTTCCATGCCAGGAAGGGCGGCAAAGCATCCTGCGGCTCGCGCTGCCAGAACAGACGCCGCACGTAAGCTAAGCCTTGGAAGATCGGCGAGCCAGGCCAACTCCGACTGGTATCGCGTCGCAACCGGCTGACCGCCCCTCGCCATCACAGCCGCATCGGTCTCGAAACTCGGCCAACTCGCCGCATCGCCGCGGGAGGGGTCTGTGCCTGGCGTCCCGGCAGCAGTGAGGACGCGCGGGGTGTAAGCAGACTGATGTGGGGAACCGCGATTATCCACTGGCAGCTGCAATCACCCAATCCATCGACGGGTCGACCTGACGAGGCGCGTATGGCCACATGTGTCTGTGGTGCCAGCTAGGCACCGGCCTGTCGATATTGATCGCGCCGATGTGGCTTCCACGCCACGCCCTATCACCTTTTAGCCGGCTAGCAGCCGCGCCGGCCTTCGGCAACGCAGTCCTGAACGACCCCTACAGCCGAAAGGCGCTGCGCAAGCCACAATCCCATCACGACCAAAATGGCGGCGGCGAGGAGCGCGAAGCACCCCTGCCGACGTCCACCCTGCGGTCCACCATCGCTCAAGGCGGGATCACCCCGACCCCGGCTTGGTTATCTGTGCCAGGTCGACGGGCTGCCGAGCCCGCCATGGCTGCCCGCGACGAAGCCGCCTCCCCGACCGAAGCCGCCGTGATAGCCGTAGCCATAATGGCCGCCCCATCCGTAGCCTCCATGCCAGCCC
>CALMVI010000031.1 GCA_937873095.1 uncultured Acetobacteraceae bacterium
GGCGGGCGGGATGATCCGCCGGCCGCACGACAGAGCAGAAACAGGCGTGACGGGCCGAACACGAGCGCGCATGCGCCTCGCGCGCCTCGAAGAAGCGCACGCCCACACCCCGCCCGCGCAGCCCGGGCAGCAGCACGCTTTCGCCGAAGTAGAAGAACTCGGAAACGTTCAGGCCGCCGGCGCGGAACGGGGCCTGGACCGCATCGGTCTCGTCGGCCAGCGGCAGGCAGGTGGACGCACCAACGATGCGGCCACCCTGCCGCGCCACGATGACGGCGGCCTGCGGGCTGTCGCGGTATGTGCGCAGGTACTCCGCCTCGTTCTCCGCACTGCCCTCGTACAAATAGGGCCAGGCGCGAAAGACCTCCACACGCAGTCGCGCCAGGTCGGGAATGGCGTCGGTCAGGGCCTGGCCCGTGCAGGTCTGCAGGGTGACGGGAGTGTCCGGCCCTGCCTCGGTTTCCGCCATGCCCGAGAGCTCAGGCGGCGTCCTGTGTCACTGACTGGCACGTACCGGCCAGCGTGCAGCCGCGCGCATCGGCCAACAGCCCCCGCTCGCGCGCCGCGTCCGGCCTGGCCACGATCGGCAAGCCGCGTCGGCCGAGCAGGGCGCGCAACTCGCGGATGGCCGGGAACACCTCCTGGTTCCAGTCCGCGCCCTGGTCGTCATGCGCGCGCTGCTCCTGCTCCACGATGGCGCGGTCCTCGGTGAAGATGCGCTCGGTAAACCAGACGAGCACGGGCCAGGCGGCATCGAGCAGAAAACCGAGCTTTTCCGGCCGCTGGATGGAGAGCAGCCCGAAGGTGCGGTTGCTGCGCTGCTCGCGGTCGAGCGGCACGTAGACGATCCAGAGATTCATCACCGGCAGCTCGCCGTCGGTCCAGATGCGCAGGTTCTGATACGGATACTCGGTGCGGATCGTCATCAGATCCTTGTGGTTCTCGCGGCCCTGGCCACGGCGCTTGCCGAGGATCGCCGCCTCGCCAAGGGGCTGCTTTCCGCCGGTGCGGCCGAAGGTGTAGTCCACCTCCATCCAGTCATGCCCGGTTCGCATGCCGCGGAAGCGCGGGCGCACCTGGCCCATCTGCTTGCGATGCAGGAACTGGTGGTTCATGTCCGTCAGGTTCTCGTGCATGAACGTGTAGTGGCAGGCGACTTCCTGGCCGAAACGGCGCGTGCGGTAGCGTGGGTCGCCGGTGGCGCCGAGCTGCGGGAACGGCACGGTGTCGGCCAGCGCGGGGTCGCCGGGAAACACGAAAACCAGGCCGGCCGCCTCGCGGCAGGCATAGGCGCGGACGCCGTTGGGCAGCTTGTCCTTGCCGAGATAGGGCACGTCGATGCACTTGCCGGACTGGTCGTAGGTCCAGCCATGATAGCCGCAGCGCAGCGCGCACCCGTCGACCACGCCATCATGCAGGGGAACCTGCCGATGCGCGCAACGGTCCTCGAGCGCGAACACCGCCTCGTGCTGCGGCCGCACCAGGACGATCGGGTCGCCGGCGAAGCGGACGCCGAGCGGCTTTCCAGTCTTCAGCTCGCGTGACCAGGCGAGCGGATACCAGTGGTTCGGGTTCGACCCGACCCGCCGGAGGTCGGACGCAATTTGGGGTCCGGGTTCGACGCATAAGCCGGCAGACTCGGGAACGATGTCCCCTGGAAGAGTGTCCATGAGCGGATTAACCTTGGATTGCCGCCTTGGTGCAAGGCACAATCAAGTTGCAGCCTGGTGTGCTGGTGCCCCGTACGGGATTCGAACCCGTGTAGCCAACGTGAAAGGCTGGTGTCCTAGGCCTCTAGACGAACGGGACGGCGGAGCCGCTGCGTAGCGAAGCGTCCGTGCCTGGTCAACAATGGGTTGTGCAGGGCCTTTCTCAAGCCGGCGCCGCGTCCACCACGCACAGGCTGACCGACTGCGTTCCGTTCCAGCTCTCGGCCCGCAAGTGCCCGGCCAGATGCAGCCGGCCGCCACGGTCCTCCAGCGCCTGGCCGAGCTTGCCGTCGCCGGCGCGGAACAGCAGGGTCTTCAGCCGCGCGCCGCCCTCCCCGGCGACAAAGGCGCGCAGCGTGTTGCCGTCATTGCCCAGCCGGTCGGCCTTGGTCACGCGCACGTCCGGCACCACCAGCACGGGTTCCTCGTTGGCCATGCCGAACGGCGCCAGCCGGCCGAGATGTTGCGCGAGATCGAGCGTCGCGCCCTCGGCGGAAACGACCGCCTCGACCGGCAGGTGTGGCCGGCTGGGCGCGTCGGGGGCGACGGGCAGCCGCTCGCACAGGAAATCGTGCAGCCGGGCGTGGCGGTCCGGGTGCATGGAAAACCCTGCCGCCATGGCATGGCCGCCGCCGGTGGCAAGCAGGCCGGATTGGCGCGCGGCCAGTATGGCGGCGCCGAGGTCGTGCCCCGGCACCGAGCGGCCGGACCCCTTGACCATGCCGTCCACGACGCCGCCGACGCAGGACACGCGGTTGAATCGCTCGCGCAGCCGGCCGGCGACGATGCCGACCACGCCGGGGTGCCATCCCTCTCGGCAGATCAGCAGCACGCCCTGCCCGGCCTGCACCTGCCGGTCCGCCTCCTCGATCGCCGAGGCGAGCACGCCGGCCTCAACCGTCTGACGCTGGCGGTTCACCGCGTCCAGCCGTTCGGCGAGCAGGCGTGCGTCGAGCGGATCCTCGCAGAGCAGCAGGCGCAGGCCGAGATCGGCCTCGCTGATGCGGCCGCCGGCGTTGATGCGCGGGCCCAGACCGAAGCCGCAGGTCATCGCCGTCGGCGCGTCGCGCGCGCGGTCGCGCTGTGCCACGTCCATCAGCGCGGCCAGGCCGGGGCGCGTCCGTCGGCCCATCACCCGAAGGCCCTGGGCAACCAGCGCCCGGTTCAGGCCGGTCAGCGGCATGACGTCGCAGACCGTCGCCAGCGCCACCAGGTCGAGCAGGCCCATCAGGTCCGGCTCCTGCCGGCCGGCAAGGGTTCCGTCCCGGCGCAACACCCGCAGGGTCGCCACGGCCGTCATGAACGCGACTCCGGCGGCGCAGAGGTGGTTCAGTCCAGACCCGCAGTCCAGGCGGTTGGGGTTGACGGTTGCCACCACCGGCGGCGTCGGGCCTTCGGCCTTGTGGTGGTCCAGCACGATCACGTCTGCCGCGCCCGACAGGACGCAGAGCGCGTCATGGGCAGAGGTGCCGCAATCGACGCAGACGACCAACGACGCGCCCTGCCCCGCCAGGCGCTGCAGGGCCGGACCGTTCGGGCCGTAGCCCTCGGCCAGCCGGTCCGGCACGTAGGGCAGGACCGCGCAGCCGAAGCCGCGCAGAAACAGGGTCAGGATGGCCGCACTGCACGCGCCGTCCACGTCGTAATCGCCGAACACCGCCACCGTTTCCCGGCGGCGCACGGCACGCGCCAGGCGGGCGGCGGCGGCGTCCATGTCGGCCATGGTTGCGGGATCCGGCAGCAGCGCGCGCAAGGTCGGGGCCAGGAAATCGGCCGCATCGTCCAGCGCCACGTCACGCGCGGCCAGGATGCGGCCCACGATCTCGGGCACCTCCAGCCGCTCGGCGATGGCGAAGCCAAGCCGGTCGCAGCCGGCGCGCCACATCCAGGCGCGGCCGTTCAGGCTGCTCGCAACCGACAGGACGGGGCCGCCCGTAAAAGCCGAATCGAACATGCGGACACTATGCGCGCTCAACGGCTTGGCGGCAAAACTTAACAGTCCAACGTAGGATGGGGTGCCCTTGAGCACCCCATCAATAGAGCGCATCCGCCCTCTCGCGCCGTCGCGCGCCTGATGGGGTGCTCAAGCGCACCCCATCCTACGGCGAGCTAGAACGCGGCGTTTGATCGGGCTTAATGCCGCCGCGAAATCGGTGGGATGCCAAAGCGCATCCCACCCTACGGCGAGTCACCACTTCGTCCAGGTCTTCGTCTCGAAATTATGGTGCGCCTCGATGTAGCGCATGGTGCCGCTCTTGCTGCGCATGACGATGGAGTGGGTGATGGCGCCGTGGCCGAAGCGGCG
This sequence comes from uncultured Acetobacteraceae bacterium, assembly GCA_937873095.1. GTDB lineage: Bacteria > Pseudomonadota > Alphaproteobacteria > Acetobacterales > Acetobacteraceae > BOG-908. The sequence goes on from CALMVI010000031.1 coordinate 4,015, forward strand.
CACGCCGCGCAGCATGGCGCCGGAGGTGACGCCGGTGCCGGCGAACATCACGTCGCCGCCGGCCATCTCCTCGATGCGATAGACCCGCTTCGGGTCGGTGATGCCCATGCCGCGCGAGCGTTCCAGCTGGGCCTCGTCCTCGAACATCAGCCGCCCCTGCATCTGCCCGCCCGAGCAGCGCAGGGCGGCGGCCGCGATCACACCCTCCGGCGCGCCGCCGATGCCCCAGAAGATGTCCACGTCGCTGTCCGGAAGGGCGGCCGCGATGACGCCGGCCACGTCGCCGTCGGGCAGCAGCATGATGCGGGCGCCGATCTCGCGCGAGCGGGCGATGATCTCGGCGTGTCGGTCGCGGTCCAGCGTGCACAGCACCAGGTCGGAGACGTCGCGCTTCTTGGCCCGCGCCAGGTTGCGCAGGTTCTCCTCGACCTTGGCGTCCAGGTGCACGATTTCGGCGGGCAGGCCGCCGCCAACCGCAATCTTGTCCATGTAGCAATCGGGCGCGTGCAGGAACTTGCCGCGTTCGGCCAGCGCGATCACCGTCAGCGCGTTCGGCCCGCCCTTGGCGGTGAGCGTGGTGCCCTCCAGCGGATCGACCGCGATGTCCATCGCCGGGCCGCCCGCGCCCACGCGCTCGCCGATATAGAGCATCGGCGCCTCGTCCATCTCGCCCTCGCCGATCACAACGGTGCCGTCGATCTGCATGGTGTCGAAGGCGCGGCGCATGGCCTCGGTCGCCGCCCCGTCAGCCTCGATCTTGTTGCCCCGCCCCATCCAGCGCGACGCCGCCAGCGCCGCGGCCTCCGTCACCCGGACCAGATCGAGCGCCAGGTTGCGGTCCTGCGCCTGGTAGGTGACAGCGTCCGCGTCGGCCATGGTCCATCCCCCAAAGAAGCAAAAGTCTTTTGCTTCTTTTCTTCAGAAAAGAAGACCCTTCCTAAACCGGCTCGGTATCCAACGCATACCCCGCGGCCCGCACCGTGCGCACCACGTCCAGCTCCCCGTCTCCGTTGATCGACTTGCGCAGCCGGCGGATGTGCACGTCAACGGTGCGCGGCTCCACGTGGATGTCCGGCCCCCACACGGCGTCCAGCAGCTCCTCGCGCGAGAACACGCGGCGGGGATGCTGGATGAGGAACTCCAGCAGGCGGAACTCGGTCGGGCCCAGATGCACCGCGCGGCCGTTGCGCTGCACGCGGTGGGACGCGAGATCCATGTCGATGTCGTGGAACGAGAGCCGCCCCTTGCTGGGCACGGCGTTGGTCCGGCGCAGCAGGGCGCGCATGCGGGCCAGCAGCGCGTCCATGTTGAACGGCTTGGTGATGTAGTCGTCCGCCCCGGTGTTGAGGCCGCGCACCGCGTCCTGGTCCTCGGTGCGGGCGGTCACCATGATGACGGGCAGGTCGCGGGTGGTGGGGCGCCTGCGGATCTGGCGGCACACCTCTATGCCGGACAGCACAGGCAGCATCCAGTCGAGCAGCACGAGGTCGGGAGGTGCTTCGGCGATGCGGGTCAGCGCTTCCTGGCCGTCGCCCGCCTCGTCCACGCGAAAACCCTGCTTTTCAAGGTTGTAGCGCAGCATCGTCGCCAGTGCCACCTCGTCCTCCACCACGAGGACAAGCGGCTTGGCCTGGATGATCTCGGACATCCCGTTCAGGCTCCTCTCTCGGGGCTGGTCTCGGCGCTGATCTCTGGGCGGCCGTCGCGCGGCGGGCGGACCACCGCGTAGGCGCTCTCGCCCTTCGGGCGCCGCTCCGGCAGCGCCTCGCCGGTGGCCGCGTAGTGCACGGTCTCGGCGATGTTGGTGGCGTGGTCGCCGATGCGTTCGAGGTTCTTGGCGATGAACAGCAGGTGCGTGCAGGGCGTGATCTGCCGCGGGTCTTCCATCATGTAGGTGACCAGCTCGCGGAAGATGGCGGTGTAGATGTCGTCCACCGCCTCGTCGGACCGCCACACCTGCACCGCCTTGTCCGAATCGGCGTCGCTCACCGCGTCCACGGTCAGCTTGAGGCTTTCCTGGACCAGCCGCGCCATGTGGGCGAGGCCGGTCAGCTTGAAGGGCATGTTGAACTGGCTGAGGACGATGCTGCGCTTGGCGACGTTGGCCGCGTAGTCGCCGATGCGTTCGAAATCGCTGGTCATCTTCAGCGCGGCCACGATCTGGCGAAGGTCCTGCGCCACCGGCTGGCGCAGCGCCAGCAGCCGGATCACGAAGGCCTCCACCTCGCGCTCCAGCGCGTCGACGGCGGGGTCCTGCTCGACCGTCCGCCCCGCGGCATCGACGTCCTGTTCGACCACCGCGATCGTGGCCGTGGCAAGCTGGGCTTCCACCAGCCCGCCCATCTCCACCAGCAGGTCGCGCAGGCGGCGCAGCTCCTGCTCGTAGCTCTTCACGATGTGCCGCGCCGCCTCGCTCATGCCGCAATCCTTTGCACGCTGCGGGGCATCAGCCGAACCGGCCGGTGACGTATTCCTGCGTGCGTTTCTGTTTCGGGTTCGTGAAGATGTCGCCCGCCTGGCCCACTTCGACGAGCTCGCCCAGGTAGAAGAAGGCGACCTGGTCGGCGCAGCGCGCCGCCTGCTGCATGTTGTGGGTGACGATGGCGATGGTGAAATCCCGCTTCAGCTCATCGATCAGCTCCTCGATCTTCAGCGTGCTGATCGGGTCCAGCGCGCTGGTCGGCTCGTCGAGCAGGATGATCTCGGGCCGGGTCGCGATGGTGCGCGCGATGCACAGGCGCTGCTGCTGCCCGCCCGACAGGCCGGAGGCGGGCGAGGCAAGCCGGTCGCGCACCTCGCCCCAGAGTGCGGCGCGCGTCAGCGACCACTCGACCCGCTCGGCCATCTCGGCGCGGCTCAGCCGCTCATGCAGCTTCACCCCGAACGCGATGTTGTCGAAGATGCTCATCGGGAACGGGGTGGGTTTCTGGAACACCATCCCGATCCGGCTGCGCAGGGCGTTCAGGTCCACTGTGGAGGCGAGGATGTTCATGCCCTCCATCAGCACCTCGCCCTCGGCACGCTGGCCGGGATAGAGGTCGTACATCCGGTTCAGCACGCGCAGCAGCGTGGACTTGCCGCAGCCGGACGGTCCTATCATGCCGGTCACCTGGCGTTCCGGCAGGTCGAGGTCGATGCCCTTCAGCGCGCGGTTGGCGCCGTAGAAGAAATCCAGGCGGCGTATGGACAGCTTGCACTGGGCGGGCGGGCGCGTGGCCGGCCGGGCGGAAGCCGGAGCGCTGCCTTGGTCCACCGCCTGCTCCACCGCTTGCGACATGATCGGACGTCCCCCCGGCATCATCGCCGGCGAATGAAGAAGCGGGCCGCGACGTTGATCGCCAGCACGCCGAGCGTGATCAGCAACGCGCCCGTCCAGGCCAGCTGCACCCAGTCGTCGAACGCCGACGCCGCGTACTGGTAGATCGTGACCGGCACGCTGGACATCGCCGACCCGAGGCCCGAGTAGTCGGAGTTGCCGAGCGAGGTGAACAGCAGCGGCGCCGTTTCGCCCGCCACGCGCGCCATGGCCAGCAGGACGCCCGTCAGCAGGCCGTCCAGCGCCGCGCGGTAGCAGATGAACACGATCGTCCGCCAGCGCGGCGCGCCGAGCGCGATCGACGCCTCACGCAGGCTGATCGGTATCAGGCGCAGCATGTCCTCGGTCGTGCGCACCACGATCGGGATGACCAGGATGGCCAGTGCCGCCGCCCCCGCCCAGCCGGAGAAGCCGCCGAGCGGAGAGACGAGGACCTGGTAGATGAACAGCCCGATCAGGATGGACGGCGCGGACAGCAGGATGTCGGAGACGAAGCGCACCGCGTTGCCCAGGGCGGACGTGCCGGCATACTCGGCGAGGTAGGTGCCCACCATGATGCCGATCGGCGTTCCCACCAGCGTGCCGAGCCCGGTCTGCACCAGGCTGCCGACGATGGCGTTGGCCAGCCCCCCGCCCGAGCCGGGCGCCTTTGTCACGGTGGTGAACACGGCGGGCTTCAGGCCGGGCACGCCCAGGTACAGCAGGGTGACCAGGATGGAGGCCAGGAACGCCAGCGCGACCAGCGTCGCGAGCCAGGCCAGCAGCCGGGCCATGCGGTCGGTCCTGCGTCGGCGGCGGCGCAGCGCGGTTGCGGTGCGCAAGTGGCCGGCGCCGGCGGCCTGGAGCGTCGCATCCATCAGTGGCGGACGCGCTGCACGAGCAGGGTTCGCGATATGGCCAGCACCACGAAGCTGATGACGAACAGCAGGAAGCCCAGCGCCAGCAGAGAGGACAGCTGCAGGCTGCCGCCCTCGGCCTCGGGGAACTCGAGCGCCACCAGCGAGGCGATGGTGTTGCCGGGGGCGAACAGGCTCGGGCTGATGCGGTTGGTGTTGCCGATCACGAACGTGACGGCCATGGTTTCACCCAGCGCGCGCCCCAGCCCAAGCATGATGCCGCCCACCACGGAGGCGCGCGTGTAGGGCAGCACGATGCTCCGCATCACCTCCCACGAGGTGCAGCCGAGGCCGAACGCGCTCTCCTTGAAGATGACCGGCACCGTCAGGAAGACGTCGCGCATGGTGGCGGCGATGAACGGGATGATCATGATGGCGAGCACGACCGACGCGGTGAAGATGCTGGCGTCCCCAGGGGCGGCGCGGAACACCGCCAGGCCAGGCACCTGGCCGAGCGTGGAGGACAGGAACGGCTTGATCGTGTGGCCGATTGCCGGCGCCAGCACGAAGAAGCCCCACATGCCGTAGATGATGGAGGGTACCGCGGCCAGCAGCTCGATGGCGGTGCCGACCGGCCGGCGCATCCAGCCTGGCGCAAGTTCGGTGAGGAAGAAGGCCACGCCGAACGCCAGGGGGACGGCCATCATCAAGGCCAGGACCGAGCTGACGATGGTGCCGTAGACCGAGACCAGGGCGCCGAACCGCTCGGTGACCGGGTTCCACGCTGCCGAGGCGAGGAAGCCAGGCCCGAAGGCCCGGAACGCAGGCAACCCGCCCCAGAACAGCAGCACGATGATGCTGCCTAGCAGTATGAGTACGAAGTATCCCGCAGAATGGGCGGCTAGCGCGAAGATCCGGTCGCCAACGCCGCGCGACGGCGTGCGGGCCGGCACCGGCGGCAGGCTGGCCTCGGCCGGATGCAGGGCCTGCGACGCGGTGACGTCCACGGTCACGCCCTGGGCGAGCCGGGCGGCACCCAGGCTGCCGGGTGTGGGTGGTTCACTTGCCCAGGGTTTTCCAGCTTGCCCTGACTTGCGACTTCACCGACGCAGGCAGGGCAACGTATTGCAGCTGCTTGGCGGTGGCGTCGCCGTTGGTGAACGCCCAATCGAAGAATTTCAGCACCGCGCCGCTTTTCGCAGGGTCGGACGGATTGGTCGGCAGCAGCACGAAGGTTGCCGAGACGATCGGCCAGGACGCCACACCAGGCTGGTCGTTGAGGTCGACGGCAAAGTTCTTCGCACCCGTCCAGTCCGCACCGGATGCAGCCGCGGCGAAGCTGGCCAGGGTCGGATGGACGAACTTGCCGTCATGCGATTGCAGCTGTGTCGTGGTCAGGTGGTTCTGCGTTGCGTAGGCGCTTTCGACGTAGCCGAGGCCGCCCGGCGTGTTGCGGACCGCGCCGGCGACGCCGGCCGTGCCCTTTGCGCCCGTGCCGGCCGGCCAGCTGACGGCGGTTGCAGCCCCGACCTTGCCCTTGAAGTCGGGGCTGACCTTGGAGAGGTAGCTGGTGAACACGAACGTGGTGCCCGAGCCGTCGGCGCGGTACACCGGCGCGATCGGCAGGCTGGGCAGCTTGACGCCAGGGTTCAGCTTGGCGATCGCCGGGTCGTTCCAGGCGGTCACGTTGCCCAGGTAGATGTCTGCCAGCAGCTTGCCGGTCAGCTTCAGCCTGCCGTCGGCGATCCCGGGCACGTTGACCGCAATGTCGACCGCGCCCATCACGGCCGGAAATTGCATCAGCTTGGCGCTGGCGAGCTTCTCGGGGGACATCGGCGCGTCGGACGCGCCGAAATCGACAGTGCGCTGGGTGACGAACTTCTGCCCCGCGCCCGAGCCGACGCCGTTGTAGTTGAGCGTGACCCCGGTCGTCGCCTTCGAGGCGTCCGCCCAGGCCTGGTAGATCGGCTGAGCGAAGGTCGATCCCGCTCCGGTGATCGCCTGGGCATGCGCGCCTGCCGTGCCGAGCATTGCCAGTGCAGCTGCAAACACGGGACGGGTAGACTTCATGGTCGCTCCTGAGCTGCGCAGCCGCCCGCCCTGACGATCGGACCGGCCCTGCTGCCGGCAGGCTTTAGACGCAGGCCAAGGTCAGGAAGATTTCACTTCGATGAAGCTTATATGACAGTGGATCGTCGAACCCGCAGGCCGGCCGATGGGCGGTTCGTCGGGTGGACTTGCACCGGATGCTCAACTTTCGTAGGAAGCCGGACTGTCTGCAACGGCCGGGCGCGTAGCACAGCGGTAGTGCACTACCTTGACATGGTAGGGGTCACAGGTTCAATCCCTGTCGCGCCCACCACCGCAGCAGAACCTGTGTGCCGCCGGGTGCTGGAAGCTGAACATCCCGACCCTTCTCGAGCGACCTCAAACCCTTCCCGGCTGCTACACGATCGCCATGCCGGACAAGTTGCTGGCGCCGATCGTCTGTTCGTCTCCCCATTCGGGGCGGGACTACGACCCCGCCTTCCTGGCCTCCGCCCGGCTCGACCCGCAGATGCTGCGGCGCAGCGAGGATTGCTACATCGACGAGATATTCGCGTCCGTCCCCCAGGCGGGCGGCGCCCTGATCGCCGCGCGGTTCCCGCGCGTGTGGTGCGATGCGAACAGGGAAGCGTGGGAGCTCGACGCGGGAATGTTCGAGGACGCGCTGCCGCACTGGGTCAACACCTCCAGCCCAAGGGTGGGTGCGGGCCTCGGCACCATCGCGCGTGTGGTCTCGAGCGGCGAACCCGTCTACCGTGGCAGGTTGCGGTTCGCCGAGGCGCAGCACCGGGTCGCCACTGGCTGGCAGCCCTATCACGACGCACTCTCCCGGCTGATCGCCGTGGTTCAGGACCAGTTCGGCGCCTGCCTGCTGGTGGACTGCCACTCCATGCCGGCCCATGCCTGCGCGGACCGGCGGCCGGTTCCCGACATCGTTCTGGGCGATGCGCATGGCGTGGCCTGTGCGCCGGAGGTGACGGGGCAGATCGAGCGTTTCCTCTCGCAGCTCGGCTACGCCGTTCGGCGCAACGACCCTTACGCCGGCGGCTACGTCACACGCCATTACGGGCGGCCGGCGGGCCGGGTCCATGCGATCCAGGTTGAGATTGCTCGCAACCTCTACATGGACGAGACCAGCCTGCAGAGATCGGAAGGGTTCGCCAGGACGGTGAACGACATGACGGCCCTGGTCGATTTCCTGTCCCGCCGGGCCGAGCACCTGATGGAGCCCGAGCCCGGTTGATGGGCGGCCGGCCGGCCGGTGCTCGCACAGGCTGCGTCCGCGGCTGTCATATGCCGCTCGACGCCCCGGTGAACAAGGCGGACAGGACCGTGCCGAAACTTCTGAAGATGCCGAGCAGTGCCAGGCAGAGGAAGGCCGCAACGATGCCATACTCGACCGCCGTAACCCCGCACCGGTCACGCAGGAGGCGTGCTATGCCGAACGAAACCATTGTGACTGCCACGACAACCATGAGTTGCCGCGACTTTCGGCCTGAAAACTTACCGCCGGCCTAACCGGACCGCCGATGAGGCTGCGCTCCTGCGGCATCGCCAGAAAAAAAGGCGGCGCCTTGCGGCACCGCCAAGTTTAGGGAGGAAACGTCCAAGATGCGGCACGCCTCGGCGCACCGCCCGCGCAACCTAGGCGGCGGGGAAAAGCGGCGCAAGGTTTATTTTGCATTGCAGCATTTTCGGCTCGTGTCGGGCTTCACCGGCTGTTAATCCGCGGCCGGCACTCTGCACCCATGCCCCACTTGCTTCGCGTGATGGTTGCCGTGCTGGTCGTGTGTGCCGCGCTGCCTGCCTGGGCGGACGACTCCGCTCTCTGCCGGGCAGCGATCAGCGCCGCCGAAACCAGCCAACGGATCCCGGACGCGTTCCTGGCGGCCATCGCCCGGGTCGAGTCGGGGCGTCCCGACCCGCAAACCGGGGGGCTGGCCGCCTGGCCGTGGACGATCAACGCCGAAGGGGTCGGCAGCTTCTACGCGACAAAGGCCGAGGCGGTGGAGGCTGTTCGCGCGCTCCAGGCCAGGGGCGTGCGCTCCATCGATGTCGGCTGCCTGCAGATCAACCTCCTCAATCATCCGGAGGCGTTCGGCTCGCTCGAGCAGGCCTTCGATCCCGCTGCAAACGCCAGCTATGCGAGCCGCTTCCTGATCTCGCTGTTCGACAAGATGGGCAGTTGGCCGCTGGCTGCCGCGGCCTATCACTCGCAGACGCCAACCATCGGCGCCGCCTATCAGCGTCGGGTGCTGGCCGAATGGGCGGTGCCCAACCAGGGGGCGGGTCCGGGGGGCGGTTCAGCAGGCCAGCCTGCGGCCGCACATGCCCGCCCGCAGGCAGCGCCGCCCGGACATCAGGGCACGAACGGGCTGCAAGCCGCGCAGGCCGATCCCTTGCCCGTCGATGCGCGGGGTGTCGCGGCATCGCCGGCCTTCGGCCATGCGGGAAGCTATGTGGCCCGCATTGCGCCGGCCAGCAGCATCGTGCCGATAGGACGCAGCCTTGCCGCCTACCGGATGATGCCGACCGCGCTGGCGCTGCGCATGCCGCGCAAGTCCGGCTGAACCGCCGCCCTTGCTGACGCGCGGACATCGCGCCATCTAAGCGGCTGGTTGCGGACAGAAGCATTGCCGCGGCTGTACGGGTGCGTGCGGCCGCCGGAGGAGCGTGGGACGGTATGCGACTTTCTTGCACACTGGCATGCGCCGCGGCCGTCGTACTGTCGGCTACACCCTCGCTGGCCGATCCCGCCACGCCGGTGACGGTGGTCCGCGCGTGGCGGCAGGACGTTGCGGAATACACCGCCGGCATCGGCACGGTGCAGGCCTACCGTTCCGTCCTCATACGCGCCCGCGTCGATGGAACGCTCGACACCGTGGCGTTCCGCGAGGGCCAGACTGTCCACCCAGGCGACCTGCTCGCCCAGATCGATCCGCGGCCCTACGAAGCGACGCTGGCGCAGGCGCGGGCCAAGCGCGCCAGCGATCAGGCACAGCTCGACAACGCCCGACGCGACCTTGAACGCTATGCCGCCCTGGTGCGCACGGCGGTCGCCTCCCGCCAGCAAGTGGACACGCAGCAGGCCACGGTGAACCAGCAGGTCGCCAACCTGGCGGCGGACGACGCCGCCATCGCCAGCGCCGCGCTCAACCTCAGTTTTTGCAGGATAGAGGCGCCGATCGAAGGCGTGGTCGGCCTGCGGCTGGTCGACATCGGCAACCTGATTCACGCAACCGACATGAGCGGCATCGTCAGCATAACCCAGGTGCATCCGATCAGCCTGGTGTTCACCCTGCCGCAGGACCAGCTGCCCCAGATACGCGCGGCCATGCGCAACGGCCTGCCCCAGGTGACGGCCATGTCGCAGGACGGAACGACGCCGCTGGCCGAGGGCCGCCTGGTGACCATCAACAACAGCATCGACGCGCAGACCGGCACCATCACGCTGAAGGCCGAGTTCCCGAACCTGGACGATGCCCTGTGGCCGGGGCAGTTCTCGGCCGGGCGCCTGCGGCTGCGCGTGGCCGCCGGCGCGCTGACGGTGCCGTCCCAAGCCGTTCAGCATGGCCCCTCCAGCCTGTACCTCTACATCGTCGGACCGGGCAACACGGCGGAGCGGCGGGACGTGAAGTTAGGCTACCAGGATGCGGCGGTCGCCATCGTGGAGGACGGGCTGCACGAGGGCGACACCGTCGTGCTCTCCGGGCAGTCGCGCCTGCAACCGGGCATGCGCGTGGACGCCCACACGCAGGATGGCAGCTGATGCCGCCGCGGTGGATCTAAGCCGATGAGCCTGTCCACGCCGTTCATCCGCCGGCCCATCGCCACCTCGCTGATCATGGCGGCGATCTTCCTGGTAGGCATCGCCAGCTATCCGCTGCTGCCCGTCGCACCGCTGCCCACGGTCGAGTTCCCCACCATTTCGGTCACCGCCAACTACCCCGGCGCCAGCCCCGACGTGATGGCCAGCAGCGTGGCCGAGCCGCTGGAGACGCAGTTCAGCCAGATCAACGGGCTGAGCCAGATGACGTCGATCAACGTGCTCGGCACGTCCACGATCACGGTGCAGTTCGACCTGTCGCGCAACGTGGATGCGGCGGCCACCGACGTGCTGGAGGCGATCAACGGCGCCCAGGGCCAGCTGCCCAAGAACCTGCCGAGCCAGCCGACCTTCCGCAAGGTGAACCCGGCCGACAGCCCGATCTTCCTGCTCAGCGTGTGGTCGGACGACCTGCCGCTGACCACCGTCGACGACTATGCCGAGAACGTGCTGAGCCAGCAGCTGAGCCAGATCAGCGGCGTCAGCCAGGTCGCCATCGGCGGCCAGCAGAAGCCCGCGATCCGCGTGCAGATCGACCCCGCCCGCCTGGCGGCGATGGGCATGACGATGGAGGACGTGCGCCAGGTCCTGACCAACGCCACGGTCAACAGCCCCAAGGGGAGCATCGATGGCCGGCGCCAGTCCTTCACCGTGCAGGCCAACGACCAGCTGACCGAACCCGATCCCTACGACAAGCTGATCGTGGCCTATCGCAACGGGGCGCCGGTGCGGGTGGGCGATCTTGGCCACGCGGTCCGCGGCCCGCAGAACCGCGAACTGGCGGCCTGGGAGTCGGCCGGCACGCCGCGGCGCGGCATCCTGCTGATCGTCTACAAGCAGCCGGGCGCAAACGTGATCGCGACGGTCGAGCGGCTGCGCGCCGCCCTGCCCAGGCTGGAGACCAGCATACCGCCCGCCATCCACGTGCAGACGATCGTCGACCGCACGCAGACGATCCGCGCCTCGGTGGCCGACGTGGAGTTCACCCTGCTGCTGTCCATCGCGCTGGTGGTGATGGTGATCTTCCTGTTCCTGCGCAGCCTGTGGGCGACCATCATCCCCAGCGTGACCGTGCCGCTGGCGCTGGTCGGCACGTTCGCGGCCATGTACCTGCTCGGCTACAGCCTGGACAACCTGTCGCTGATGGGGCTGACGATCGCCGTCGGCTTCGTCGTCGACGACGCCATCGTGATGCTGGAAAACATCTTCCGGCACATCGAGGACGGCATGACGCCGATGGACGCGGCGCTGAAGGGTGCGGGCGAGATCGGCTTCACCATCATCTCGATCAGCCTGTCGCTGATCGCGGTGTTCATCCCGCTGCTGCTGATGGGCGGGCTGGTCGGGCGGCTGTTCCGGGAGTTCGCCGTCACCGTCTCCCTCACCGTGGCCATCTCGGCCTTCGTGTCGCTGACGCTGACGCCGATGATGTGCGCGCGCTTCCTGCAGGCCGAGCACCAGCACGGCCGGCTGTACCGTGCGGTGGAGGCGATGTTCGACGGCATGCTGGGCTTCTACCGCCGCACGCTGGACGTGGCGCTGCGGTTCCGCTTCGTCACCCTGCTGGTGTTCCTGGCTACCCTGGGCGTGACCGTCGCTCTGTTCGTGGTGATCCCCAAGGGGTTCTTTCCGCAGCAGGACATCGGCGTCCTGATCGCGATCACCGAGGCCAACCAGGACATCTCCTACGACGAGATGTACAAGAAGCAGCAGCAGGTGAACGCCATCGTCCAGGCCGATCCGGCGGTGGCCAGCTTCGCCTCGCTCGTCGGCGCAGGCAATGCGGGGCAGACGGCCAATAACGGGCGGCTGTTCATCAACCTCAAGCCCTGGGACGAGCGCGACCCGATCATGCAGGTGATCGCGCGGCTGAGCGACAAGGTGAAGGGGGTGGAAGGCTTCCGCCTGTACATGCAGCCGGCGCAGGACATCACCGTGGGCGGAAGGCTTGCGCGCACGCTCTACCAGTACACGCTGCAGGACGCCGACCCCGCCGAACTCAACACCTGGGCGCCGAAGATACTGGACAAGCTTCGCGGCCTGCCGTTGCTGCGCGACGTGACGACCGACCAGCAGGTCGCGGGCACCACGGCGACGCTGGTCATCGATCGCGACGCCGCGGCCCGGTTCGGCATCCAGCCGCAGCAGATCGACGACACGCTGTACGACGCCTTCGGCCAGCGCGAGGTGACCCAGTACTTCACCCAGCTGAACTCCTACTACGTGATCGAGGAGGTGCCGCCGCAGATGGAAGGCGACGTCCGCACGCTCGACATGCTTTACGTGAAGGGGGCAAGCGGAATTGCCGTTCCGCTGACGTCGCTGGTCCGCCGCAGCACCATGCCGATCACCCCGCTGGCGGTGAACCATCAAAGCCAATTTCCGGCCGTCACCATCAGCTTCAACCTCGCCGCGGGAGCGTCGCTGGGCGACGCGGTGGCCCAGGTGGACGCCGCCCGCGACCAGATCAGCGCGCCGCCCTCGCTTCAGGGGTCGTTCCAGGGCAACGCCGCGGCGTTCCAGTCGTCTCTCGGCAGCGAGCCCTACCTGATCGCGGCCGCCCTCGTGTCGGTCTACATCATCCTCGGCATCCTCTATGAGAGCTACATCCTGCCGCTCACCATCCTGTCCACCCTGCCCTCGGCCGGCGTCGGCGCGCTCGCCATGCTGATGATCTCCGGGCGCGACCTCTCGGTCATCGCCATCGTCGGCATCATCCTGCTGATCGGCATCGTGAAGAAGAACGGCATCATGATGGTGGATTTCGCCATCCATGCCGAGCGCGAGGAGGGTGCCGCACCGCTCGACGCCATCAGGCAGGCCTGCCTGATGCGGTTCAGGCCGATCATGATGACCACGATGGCGGCCCTGCTGTCGGGCCTGCCGCTGATGCTGGGGCGGGGTGCGGGGTCCGAACTGCGTCAGCCGCTCGGCTATGCCATGGTGGGCGGGCTGATCCTGAGCCAGGCGCTGACCCTGTACACGACGCCGGTGATCTACCTGTATCTCGACCGGCTGCAGGGCTGGCTGGCGCCGGCGCCGCGCCGACGCATGCCGCGCATGGCCGAGGCGCTTGGTGCCCAGGCCGATTGACACCGCGCGCGATCGGCCTGGGATGTCGCCTGACGATGACGGCCGTGCCTCGGACGCGGCCGGACCGCCCGACGATCTGCTCGCGCTACGCGACAGCATCGACAACATCGATGCCGCCCTGATCCACCTGCTGGCGGAGCGGTTCAAGTGCACGCAGAAGGTAGGGCGCCTGAAAGCGCGGCTCGGCCTGCCGGCATCCGATCCCGTGCGCGAGGCGCAGCAGGTCGCGCGCCTGCGGTCCCTGGCGGAAGGCGCGAAACTCGACCCCGAGTTCGCCGAGAAATTCCTGGCCTTCGTGGTGCGCGAGGTGATCCAGCACCACCGCGCATTTGCCGCACGGCAGCCGTGACCCGTCCGCCATCTGCCGCGTGGCGTCTGCTTGTTCCAGGGTGCGCCAAACACCATAAGAGCGTCTGGCGAGCCGGCCTGTAGTGCGGCCCGGCCTGTAGAGCGGAAAGACACATGTTCATCGAAACCGAAAACACGCCCAACCCCGCGACGCTGAAGTTCCTGCCGGGTGTTCCCGTCATGGGATCCGGCACGGCCGACTTCGCGGCCATGCACGCCGCCGAACGCAGCCCGCTCGCCACCGCCCTGTTTGGTCTGCCGGGCGTGGCGCGCGTGTTCCTGGGCGGCGACTTCGTCACCGTGACGAAGTCGGACGAGGCGGAATGGCAGGCGTTGCGGCCGCAGGTGCTGGGCGTGCTGATGGAGCATTTCGTGGCCGGCCGTCCGGTCATGGACGGCCAGGCCGACGCGGCGCTGGAAGACGAGGTCGCCCCGCAGGACCAGGAGATCGTCGACCAGATCAAGGAATTGCTGGACACGCGCGTACGCCCTGCGGTGGCGAGCGACGGCGGCGACATCGTGTTCCGCGGATACCGGGACGGCGTCGTACGGCTGCACATGCAGGGCGCGTGCAGCGGCTGCCCGTCTTCGGCCGCAACCCTGAAACATGGCATCGAGAACATGCTTCGCCACTACGTGCCCGAAGTGCTCTCCGTCGAGCAGGTGACCCACTAGGCCGCAGGGGAGTGCGTGCCGGGTGAGGGTTCGGCGCGTCCGGCGATGCGTGTTCTTGTCGTATCCACCGCCTATGCCGGGGCGCTGGTCGCGGTCGTGCAGGACGGCGAGGTGCTGGCGGAAGGCCGGTGTGGGGAGCGTGGGCTGGCCGCCGCCCTGCCTGGCCTGGTGTCTGGTCTGCTTGAGCGCGCTCATGCTGACTGTGTCAGCCCGACCCGCCCGCCGTTTTGTTTGTCGAGCAGCTTGATCGTCCAGACCGGGTGCAATCTGGGTGACGCTGCTCTGGCCAACCGAGCGGCGCCGGTCGGGCTGGTTGCGGTCGTCGTCGGTCCTGGCAGCTTCACCGGCCTGCGAGCGGGCCTGTCGGTGGCGCTCGGCGTAGGGTTGGGGAGCGGCGTGCCGGTGATCGGCGTGACCGTTGCCGAAGCCCTGGGGGCAGAACTCGGGGCGTCGTCGTCCGCGCCGTCGCCCGGAAGGGATGTGTGGACGGCGGTGCACGCCCGGCCCGGCCGCGTGTTCGTCGACAGGGCGGGCGGCCTGAGTGCCTACGCAATCGACGCGCTGCCGCCGGCCTTCGGCCCGGTCGCCGTGTGCGGCAATGCGGCCAACTTGGTCGCGGGCACGCTGGCCGCGCGCGGGACGGACGTGATGCTGACAGCCTTCCGGCTTCCCGGCCCGATCCACGTCGCCGCCGTGGCGCTGGCCAGACAGGCGGGCGCGCTGCCTCCCCTGCCCGTGCTTCCCGCCTATGTCGACCTGCCGGAGGCGACGCCCAAGGCAGGCCGGCCCGCGCCCGCCAACGCGGCCACGGCATGAACGGCACCATGCTGACCCGGGCAGGTCCGCTGCACGCCACAGCCCTGTCCGCCATTCATGCCCGCGCCTTTTCGGAAGATGAATGCTGGGAGGAGCGCATCATTGCCGGACAACTGTCGCAACCTGGCGTGTTCGGCTTCCTCGACATACGCGGCGGCATGATCCTGGCCCGCCTTGCCGCCGACGAGGCCGAGGTGCTGACCGTGGCCGTGGTCCCCGAGCGGCGGCAGCAGGGGCTCGGCGGCAGCCTGGTCACGGCGGCGGCCGAAGAGGCGCGGCGGCACGGCGCCACGACGCTGTTCCTTGAGGTCTCGACCCGCAACCCGGCCGCTCGCGGGCTGTACCAGCGGCTGGGCTTCGTGCAGGTCGGCCGTCGGCGCGGCTATTACGCCGACGGTTCGGACGCCCTGACGCTGAGCAAGGCGCTGACCCACACGGTGCGCGCCTGACAGGTCCGATTTCCAAGAAGAAGACTCAAAGACTCGCCTGTAATGGGGACCAGGGGCGTCGTGCGAAGCACGCTGGCGCGTAACGCCCCTGGCCTTCCGCCCTAACCGCGGCTGAGCACCAGCAGCACCGTGCCGTCGTCGGCATCCTGCTGCAGCAGCACCCGGTGTCCCTGCCTGATGGCGGATGCAGGAACGTTACGGACGGCGTCGGACCCGCGCAGGCGGATCGCCAGCACCTGGCCCGGTGCCATCCCGTCGAGCGCCAGCCGGGTGCGGACGTAGGTCATGGGACAGACCTCGCCCGTTATGTCGAGCGATCTATCTGCAACAATTGATGAAGAGTTCATCAGAACCGCCGAACATGAAGTGCCGCGTCTTGCACACGCAGCCGGCGCATATTTATAGTCGATTTACCGCAAATACAAAGGGTGTCGACAATGGCCGAGGCGCCTGTGTCACTGGATGTGCTTGGACTGACGGCACAGATCGTGGCTGCCCATGTCTCCAACAACACCGTGGGGACCGATGGGCTGCCCGCGCTGATCCGCGACGTCTACGCGACGCTGGCCGGCGTGGGACAGGGCGCCCAGGCAGCGCCCGAGCCGGCCGACAAGCGCCAGCCCGCCGTGCCGGTGAAGCGGTCGGTGTTCCCCGACCACATCGTCTGCCTGGAAGACGGCAAGAAGCTGAAGATGCTGAAGCGGCATCTCAAGACGGCGTTCGGCTTGAGCCCGGACGAGTATCGTGAACGCTGGGGCTTGCCGCAGGACTACCCGATGGTTGCGCCGAGCTATGCCAGCCATCGGTCCAAGCTGGCCAAGAAGATCGGCCTCGGCACCAAGCCGCGGGAGAGCAGCCGCTAATCCGCCGCGGCCCGACCGACAGGCGGGCCGGCGCGCCTGGCTGGGGACGCGTGCGGCCGCCTTTGACCGCCGCATCCCGAATCGGCTACGCGGACGCATGGAATCGCGCATAGAGCGCATCTGCGTCGAGCAGGGTTTGAAGATGACCGGGCAGCGCCGGGTGATCGCCCGCGTGCTCTCCGATGCCGAGGACCATCCCGATGTCGAGGAGCTGTACCGCCGCGCATCGTCGCTGGACAGCCGCATCTCGATCGCCACCGTCTACCGCACCGTGCGCCTGCTGGAGGAGCGCGGCATTCTCGAGAGGCGGGATTTCGGCGGCGGCCGTGCGCGCTACGAACCGACGGAACACGGCCGGCACTACCACCTCATCGACGTGGACACCGGGCGGGTCATCGAGTTCGAGGGCGGAGAGCACGACCAGCTGATGGCGCGGATTGCCGAGACTCTCGGTTTCGACCTGGTATCGACCAGGCTCGAGATCTACGGCCGCCGGCAGACGGCCGCCGTCAGGCCAGAGGCTGCCGGCGAGGCTGTCGAGCTGGCGTCCCCGCCGTGACCGTGGGCGGGAAGGTGGCGCCCGGGCCGGCGCGGACGAGCCCCGGTCCCGGCACAAGCGGCGGCCTCAGGCGACAGGGCCCGCCTCTGGGGCCCGATGACGGCCCCGGTTTCGGCGAGTTGCGGGCCGGACATCTCGGCGTGCGCATCGCCGCGACCGAGGCGGAGATCGACGCGGTGCAGGCGCTGCGCTGGCGCGTTTTCTACGAGGAGATGAGTGCCGAGCCGTCGGCCGCGGCGCGCGCGCTGCGGCGGGACGTGGACGCGTTCGACGCGGTGGCCGACCACCTGCTGGTGGTGGACCACGCGATCGGGCCTGGACCGGAGGGGGTGGTCGGCACCTACCGGCTGATCCAGCAGGGTGCGGCCGAGCAGATCGGCCGCTTCTACTCCGATGACGAGTACGACATCTCGCCCCTTATAGGGGGGTTCCAGGGCAAGCTGCTGGAGCTCGGCCGGTCATGCGTGGCCGCGGAGTACCGCAGCAGGGCGGTGATGCAGCTGCTGTGGAGGGGAATCGCCGCCTACGTGTTCCGCCACCAGATCGACCTGATGTTCGGCTGCGCCAGCCTGCCGTCGACGGATCCGGACCAGTGGGCGGCCGAGCTGACGTATCTGTATTACAACCACCTGGCGCCGCCCGCACTGCGCCCGCGGGCGCTGCCGCAGCGCTACGTCGAGATGCGCCGCATGGACCCCGAGGACATCGACCAGCGTCGCGCGCTGTCCGGGCTGCCGCCGCTGATCAAGGGGTATCTCCGCCTGGGCTGCTTCATCGGGGATGGCGCCGTCATCGACCGCCAGTTCAACACGACGGACGTGGCCATCGTGGTGAAGACCGACCTCGTCACCGACAAGTACTACAGGCACTACGAGCGTCAGCTTCGCGACGCGTTGGAGTAGGGCGTTGCTGACGGCCGAGGCGGCGTCGCCTGAGACAGCCAGGGCAAGGCTGCTGAACCGTATCAGGCATGAGGGCCCGGGCGGTCCGAAGCTGACCCATGCGGGCGCCGCATGGCGCGGGTTGGTCCTGGGCGTGCTGGCGGCCGGCGGCCTGCCGCCGCTGACGCTGCTTCCGCTCATGCTGCTCGGCCTGGCCGGCCTGCTGATCGTCATCGGCCGGGCACCAAGCGCGCTCGGCGCCGCGTCGGCCGGACTGGCCTTCGGCATCGGCTACAACGTGGCCGGCCTCTACTGGATCACGGAAGCCATCCTCGTCATGGCCGACCAGTTCTGGTGGGCGGTGCCGATCGCCGTGCCGCTGCTGTCAGCGGTGCTTGCGCTGTTCATCGCCGTGCCGAGCGGCGCGGCCCGGCTCGTGCCTGCCGGCTGGCGGCGCGTCCTGGTTTTGGCCGGCGCCTGGGTGCTTGGCGATCTGGCGCGCCAGTTCGTGCTGACCGGCTTTCCCTGGAACCTGGTCGGCAGCGGCTGGGAGATGCCCGGCCTGCCCGGCCTGGTGTTCATGCAGCCTGCGTGCTGGGTC
>CALMVI010000032.1 GCA_937873095.1 uncultured Acetobacteraceae bacterium
TGGCAGCGTGTCATGCTGGGGAATGCGCATTCTGTTCATCACCGCGACACGGTTGGGGGATGCCGTGTTGTCGACCGGGCTGCTGGCGCATCTGCTGGGCGTGCATCCGCTGGCGCGGATCACTGTCGCATGCGGGCCGGTCGCGGCCGGCGTTTTCGTTCGGATGCCGCGGCTGGATCGGGTGATCGTGGTCGAGAAGCGGCCGTGGGACCTGCACTGGCTGGTGCTGTGGGCGCGCGTCGTGTGCTCGGTGTGGGATCTGGTGGTCGCCCTGCGCGGTTCGGCGCTCAGCCTGGCGCTGCCGGCGCGCCGGCGCGCGATCATGCAGGGCGGGCGGCGGCCCGGGCACCGGCTCACGCACCTGGCGGGCACGCTGGGGCTGGCGCGTCCCCCGTTGCCGGTCGCCTGGATCGGCCCGTCGGACAGGCAACTGGCCGAAACGCTGCTGCCCGACGGCCCGCCCGTCATCGGGCTGGGTCCCACCGCGAACTGGGCCGGGAAGGTCTGGCCGCCGGAACGGTTCGTGGCGCTGGCCGAGGCGCTGGCGCAGCACCTGCCCAATGCGCGCGTGGCGGTGTTTGCCGGGCCAGGCGCGGCCGAGCGTGACATGGCCGCACCCGTCCTGGCCGCACTTCCCGATGCCACCGACCTGGTGGGGCGCCTCGACGTGCCGGAGGCGGCAGCGTGCCTGGCCCGCTGCCGCCTGTTCGTCGGCAACGATTCGGGGCTGATGCATCTGGCGGCAGCGTCCGGCGCGCCGACGCTGGGCCTGTTCGGGCCGACCCCCGCCCGCGAATACGCGCCGGCCGGTCGGTGCACGGCGGTCGTGCAGGGCGAGGGGCCGCCTGGCGCCGCCCCGATGCGGGCGATTTCGGTCGTGTCCGCCGAGGCGGGCGCGCTCAGGCTGCTCGCGGAGGCCGGGCTGCTGCCGGACGCAGCGTCGTGAGGGTGGCGCAGATCATGGCCGGCGCGCGCGAAGGCGGCGCCGAGCTGTTCTACGAACGCCTGTGCGCGGCGCTGGCGCGTGCAGGAGACACGGTGCTGCCGGTGATCCGCCGCGATGCAGCCCGTGCCGCGAGGCTTCGCGCGGCGGGTTTGCAACCGACGCAACTCGGCTTCGGCGGGCGCGCGGATGTCTGGACACGGTGGCGCGCCGCCCGGGCGCTGCGCGGCTTCGGGCCTCGCGTCGCGGTGGCGTGGATGGGCAGGGCCGCCCGCCACGCGCCGCGCGGGCCCTGGGTGCTGGTGGGCCGCCTAGGGGGCCAGTACGACCTGCGACAGTTCGCCCGCTGCGACCACCTGGTCGGCAACACCCAGCCGGTCGTGGACTGGATCGTCGCCCAAGGGTTCCCGCCCGCCAGGGTGCATCTGCTGCCCAACTTCGTCCCCGACATGGGCGGGGCCGTTCCCGCGCCGCTGCCGACGCCGGCGGGTGCGCCCGTCGTGCTGGCCATGGGCCGGCTGCACCGGAACAAGGGGTTCGACGTCCTGATCGCCGCCATCGGCCGGCTGCCGGGGGTTCACGCCGTGATCGCCGGGGAGGGGCCCGAGCGGGTGGCGCTGCAACGCCTGGCCAGCCACGCGGGGGTCGCCGACCGGGTGCATTTCCTGGGCTGGCGCAGCGACACCGCGTCCTTGCTCGCCGCCTGCAACCTGCTGGTCTGTTCGTCCCGGCACGAGCCGCTGGGCAACGTCATCCTGGAGGCGTTTTCCGCCCGCCGGCCGGTGGTGGCCTCGATGGCGGACGGGCCCCGCGCGCTCATCGACAGCGGGCGCACCGGCGTGCTGGTCGCCGGGGAAAATGCCATCGCGCTGGCGGCCGGGATCGAAGGCGTGCTCGCGCGGCCGGCGCAGGCGGCCGCGATGGTGCAGGCGGCCCGGCAGCGCTTCGAGCAGGACCATGCCGAGACCGCGGTGGTTGCCCGCTGGCGCGACTTCCTGGCCCGGGTGGAACGCGCCTAGCCATGTGCGGCATCGCCGGGCTGTCGCTGCGCCAGGGCGCCCCGCCGCCGGACCCGGCCACGCTGGCGGCGCTGTCCGGCGCGCTCGGCCATCGCGGGCCGGATGGCGCGGCCACCGTGGTCGAGGGGCAGACCGCGCTGGTGCACACCAGGCTGGCGATCATCGACCTGGCGGGCGGCGACCAGCCGCTGCGCGCCGGCCCGGTCTCGCTGATCGCCAACGGCGAGATCTACAACGCGCCGGAGCTGCGGGACGCCATGCCCGGCACGCCGCACGCGACGGGAAGCGATTGCGAGCCGCCGCTGCACCTGTTCCGCCGTAACGGGGACGGCTACGCGGCGGCGCTGCGCGGGATGTTCGCCGTTGCGGTGCACGATCGCGGCGGGCGCACCCTGACCCTGTCGCGCGATCGGTTCGGCATCAAGCCGCTCTACTGCCTCGACCTGCCGGATGGCGTGGCGTTCGCGTCCGAGCCGCAGGCGCTGCTCGCCGCCGGCCTGTGTGCCCGCGGCGTGCGCCGGGCGTCGCGGGACGAGCTGCTGCAGATGCAGTTCTGCTCCGGACCCGCCACCATTTTCCCCGGCATCGTCCGGGTGCTGCCGGGCGAGACGCTGCACTTCACCGACGGGCGGCTGTCCGGCCGGTCGCGCCTGGCCGCACTGCCCGAGGGTGGTCCCGAGGAGATCGCCGAGGACGCCGCACTGGCCCGGCTGGACGCAGCCCTGATGCAGAGCGTGGACCTGCACCGGCGCAGCGACGTGCCGTACGGCATGTTCCTCTCCGGCGGCATAGACAGCGCGTCCATCCTCGCCGTGATGGCCCGGCTGAGCGGGCGGCACCCGGTGCTGGCGTTCACCGCGGGGTTCGACGTGCCGGGTGCGGCGGACGAGCGCGCGCTGGCCTCCGTCATGGCCCGTTCGGTGGGGGCGGCGCACGAGACGGTGGACATCACGCGCGCGATGGTGTGGCGGCACCTGCCGCAGATCGTGGCGGCGATGGACGACCCTGCCGCCGACTACGCCATCATCCCGAGCTGGTTCCTGGCGCAGCGGGCCAGGCAGCAGGTCAAGGTGGTGCTGTGCGGCGAGGGCGGAGACGAGGTGTTCGGCGGCTACGGGCGCTATCGCAGCGCGATGCGTCCGTGGTTCCTGGGCGGCCGGGCGATGCGGGCGCGCGGCGTGTTCGACGGGCTGGGCGTGCTGCGCACCCCGCCTGCGGGGTGGCGGAATGGGTTTGCCGCCGCGGCCGCCCAGGCGTCGGGCGGCGGCCGGTCGCGGCTGCAGGCGGCCCAGGCGGCCGACATCGCCGACTGGCTGCCGCACGACCTGCTCCTCAAGCTGGACCGGTGCCTGATGGCGCATGGGGTGGAGGGGCGTACGCCTTTGCTCGATCCCGCCGTGGCCGACGCCGGCTTCCGTCTGCCGGACGGGCTGAAGCTGCGCGACGGGCGCGGCAAGTACCTGCTGCGGCGATGGCTGCAGGATGCGCTGCCGGCGGCACGGCCGTTCGCCCGCAAGCAGGGTTTCACCGTCCCGGTCGGCGCCTGGATGGCGCAGGACGGCGGGCGGCTGGGCCGGCTGGTGGCGGCGCAGGCGGGTGTCGCCGAACTGGCGCACCCCGACCGGGTCGAACGGCTGTTCGCGGCGGCGGCGGACAGGCGCCACGGGGCGGCGGCGTGGATGCTGCTGTTCTACGCGCTGTGGCACCGCGCGCATGTCGAGGCACGCGGCTGCGCGGGCGACGTCTGGGAAGCGCTGTCGCCTTGAAACGCCGTGGTCACGCCTGAATTGTTTAGCGCACCACCGTCCTGGAGCCATCCCGTGTCCGCATCCGCTCCGGCCTCGCACGCCCCGACATTCGCGGCCGCGCGGCCCACCACGCTCGCGCTCAATCCTGCCGCGGCGCGCACCCTGCTGGTCGGCGTGCTGGTGTTGGCGGGCGTTGCCGGGTTCGTGGCAACCAGTCCCGCCGCCGCGTCGGCTGCCACGACCGCCGCCGGGCGAGAACTGACGCATCTGCTGCGCGCCATGGCGGGGTTGAAGGCGCTGTTTGCGGCAGGGGCTGCGGCGGTGACCTATTGGCGCCTGGGGTCCGCCATCACCTGGCCGCGCCTGGCCGCCTACGCCCTCGCCGTCGCAGCGATGGCGGCGGGCCCAGGGCTGATCTGGGACATGGCACATGTCAGGCTCGGTGCGGCGCTGCTCCATGGCGGCCTGTTTGCCACCGTGGTGCTGCTGTGGCGCGATCCTGCGATGTCTGCGCGCCTGTCCGCCAGCATCGCCGCCCGCCGCGCCAGGCTGGCTCAGAGCCTGTCCGCGCGGCGTGAGACGCCGGCGCGGGGCGGCCGGCCTTGCCTTCCCTCACTGCCCGGCCGATAATTCGGTTGGGAGGTCAGCGGCGGACGGGCGCCCTGCCAACCCGGTCAGGTCCGGAAGGAAGCAGCCGCAGCGGGTCAACGCACGGGTTGTTGTTGGCCTCCCACCACCGTCGATGAACCGCGTCGGCGGAAAGGATCGTGTCGTCGCGCATGTCTGACGATCTCGACCAGGATGTGCTGCCGGCGCCTGCGCCGGAGGGTCCTGGCCTGTTCGGCGACCTTCCGCCTGCCGCAGGACCGGCCGCGCCTGCTGCGGCCGTGCCCTATCGCGTGCTGGCGCGGAAATACCGGCCCGTCACCTTCGACGACCTGATCGGCCAGGACGTCGTGGTGCGCATCCTGCGCAGCGCCTTCGCGCTGGACCGCATCGCGCACGCCTTCATGCTGACCGGCGTGCGCGGGGTCGGCAAGACCACCACGGCCCGCATCATCGCGCGCGCGCTGAACTGCGTCGGCGCCGATGGCCAGGGCGGCCCCACGCCGGACCCGTGCGGCGTGTGCGACAACTGCCGCGCCATCCTGGCCGACCGCCACCCCGACGTGGTCGAGATGGATGCCGCCAGCCGCACCGGCGTGGACGACGTGCGGGAGATCATCGACGCCACGCGCTTCCGCCCGATGCAGGCGAGGACCAAGGTTTTCGTCGTGGACGAGGTCCACATGCTGTCGCGCAACGCCTTCAACGCGCTGCTCAAGACGCTGGAGGAGCCGCCGCCGCACGTGAAGTTCGTGTTCGCGACGACCGAGATCAGGAAGGTGCCGGTCACCGTGTTGTCGCGCTGCCAGCGCTTCGACCTGCGCCGCATTCCCGTCAGCATGCTGGCCGCGCATTACGCCAGGATTGCCGCCCTGGAGCAGGTGTCCATCGAGGAGGAGGCGCTGGGCGCCATCGCGCGCGCCGCCGACGGCTCGGTGCGTGACGGGCTGTCCCTGCTCGACCAGGCGATCGCGCAGGGCGCCGGCGCGGACGGGGGGGTGACCAGTGCGTCGGTGGCCGACATGCTGGGCATCGCCGACCGCGGCGTGGTGTTCGACCTGATGCAGGCGGCCATGCACGGCCGCGCGGCAGAGGTCCTCGCCATCACCGACCGGGCGCACGCGCTCGGCGCCGATCTGGGCCAACTGCTGGGCGACCTGCTGGAGCTGACCCACACGCTGTCGCGGCTGAAGGCGATCCCGGAGCTGCGTCGCAGCCACGACCTGCCGGAAGCCGAGCGCACGCGTGGCGCCGCCCTGGCCGATGCGCTTTCGGTCCCCGTGCTCGGCCGTGCCTGGCAGATGCTGCTGAAGGGCGCGGCCGAGATCGAGGCCGCGCCGGACCGCCGGGCTGCGGCCGAGATGGTGCTGATCCGCCTGTGCCACGTCGCCGATCTGCCGACCCCTGGCGACCTGGTGCGGCGGCTGCACTCCTCGCCCGGGCAGCCATCGCCCGTCGCTTCTTTGCCAGAACCGACCCCCGCTCCGTCGGGCGGGGCCCGTGCGGTGGCCGGCGGCGCGCCCATCCCCGCGCCGACCGAGGCGCCGGCGCCGCTGATACGGTCGTTCCGCGACGTGCTGGCCCTGGCGTCCGCGCAGAACGAGATGGTGCTGCACGGCCATCTTCTGCACTCGGTCCACCTGGTGCGGTTTGCGCCCCCCGTCATCGAGCTGCGGCCGCAGGCGGACGCGCCGCGCGACCTCGCCCCTCGCCTGGGCGCGTTGCTGCTCCGCGCCGCCGGCACGCGCTGGACGATCGCGCTGACCAAGGAGGCGGGCGAGCCGACCCTGGCCGAGCAGGGCAGCGCGGCCGAGCGTGGCCGCCGGGCGTCCGTCGCCGACCACCCGCTGGTTCGGGCGATCATGGAAGTGTTCCCGGGCGCCCGCATCGAAGCCGTCCGCGACCCGGCGGCCGACGCCTACGGGCTGCCGGCCGAGATCAGCCTGGGCGGCGAGGCGGCGCCGGGCGAGACCCCCGACGATGCCGACCCGGCCGAACCTGCCGACCTGATGGACGCTCCGACTAGAGCCGGTTCAGGCTGACTGTGTCAGCCTGAACCGGCTCTACCTTCTGTTTGTCGAGCAGCTTAATCATCCAGACTGATATCAGTCTGGATGATGCTGCTCTAACATCGATTCCCGTTCCATGGACGCCTATCTGATGGAGACACACCGATGAAGAACATCGCCGGCCTGATGAAGCAGGCGTCGCAAATGCAGGCCAAGATGGCGGAGGTCCAGGCGCGCGTCGAAGCCATGGAGGTGGAGGGCCAGTCCGGCGCGGGGATGGTGCGGATCACGCTCAGCGGCAAGGGCGAGGTGCGCCGGGTGAAACTCGACCCCAAGCTGGCCGACCCGAACGAGCTGGAGATGCTGGAGGACCTGATCGTCTCGGCCCATGCGGACGCCAAGAGGAAGCTGGACGCGATGCTGGGCGACGAGATGAGCAAGGCCACCGGCGGCATCGACCTTCCGGCCGGACTGAAGCTGCCGTTCTGAGCGGGTTGCGCTGAACCGGCCGGCGACGCAACCTCCTCAAAGAGACAGAAAGACGGAACACTATGGAAGACAACGGTGTCGTCCGGTCGTTCAAGGTGGCCGGCGGACGCAAGATCGTGCGGCTGGAGGCTGCCGCGATGACGGTAGCCAAACACGCGGCGAGCGAGGCGAAACGGAAAGCAGGACCGAAGGAAGCAAAATCGGTTACGGTAGAGCGTGAGTTCCGACGCGGAAAGGTCTGAGGTCTACAGCAGAGCCTTCGAGCTTCTCGTCCAGGACGATGACGACCTAACCGGGCTTCTTGCCTACGCCCTCTACAAACAGTCGATTCGGGAAGCATCCGCGCAGGGCAAGGCCGTTCACCCGTCTCGGGACCGAAGTCTCACGTCAACGGAGGTTCGCGCGTGGCGCGAAGTTGCCGATGGCATGCTGTCCGCCTTTGCCTCTTCCATCATCGACCAGTCTCGAAGCGGCATCGTCGAAACTGCGGTCCGTGACGACATCCGGAACCTGAAGAGCAGCCTGAGCCTTGAACTCCAACGTTCGACATCCTGGAAGACAGCGGTCGTCGTAAACCTCGTCGCCTGGTTGCTCTCGATTGCGATCACCATCCTCGTGGTGATGGCCGGGGTGCCTAGCTGGGTAACGTCGCTGATCGGCAAGTTGAAGGGGGGCTGACAATTCGCCGCACCTTGCCGACCGACGCCACTTTCCCAAGACGACGGCACAATGGGCGGCCCTGAGCTGGATACTCTCATCCAGCTGTTCTCGCGGCTTCCCGGCCTCGGCCAGAGGAGCGCGCGGCGGGTCGTGCTGAAGCTTCTGCAGGCGCCGGAGGCGCGCATGCTGCCGCTGGCCAACGCGCTGGCTGCGGCCGCGCGCGCGGTCAGGACCTGCGAGCAATGCGGCAACCTGGACAGCCAGAGCCCGTGCAGCATCTGTTCGGACCCCGAACGCGACCGCAGCATGGTCTGCGTGGTGGAAACCGTGGGCGATCTGTGGGCGCTGGAGCGGGCGCGCATCTACCAGGGCCTGTACCACGTGCTGGGCGGCACGCTGTCGGCCCTGTCCGGCACCGGCCCGGACGACCTCAACCTGCCGCCGCTGCTGACCAGGATCGAGACCAGCAACGTGGGCGAGGTCATCCTGGCGCTCAGCGCCACGGTGGACGGTGCTGCGACCGCGCATTGGCTGGCCGACCGTCTGGCGCCCAGCCGCGTGCGCATCACCCGCGTGGCGCAGGGGGTGCCGGTCGGCGGCGCGCTGGACGTGCTCGATGACGGCACGCTGGCAACCGCGCTTCGCGCCCGGCGCTGAACGTCGATGATCGAGTTGCGTGCCGGCGAACTGCATCTGGTCCTCGACCCCGAAACCGGGGGTGCGATCGCCCGCTTCACGCGCGGCGGCGCCGAACTGCTGCGGCCGGTGGTCGACCCGCGCCTGGCCGCCCAGAACGGCCGCGCGGTTGCCGGCTACCCGCTCGTTCCCTATGCCAACCGGGTCGCCTGGGGACGCTTCCGCTTCGGCGGCCAGGAGTACCGGCTCGCCCGCAACTTCGGCGACCATCCGCACACCATCCACGGCAACGGATGGATGCGCCCCTGGGCGGTGGCCGAGGCCGGGCCGGATCGGGCCCGCCTGGTGCTGGACCACGCCCCGCCGCGCGACCCGGCCGAGCAATGGCCGTTCGCCTATCATGCCGAGCTGCTGTTCACGCTGCAGCCCGGCGCGCTCCGCATCGCGATGCTGCTGGAGAACCGCGACCCCCGACCCTGGCCGGCAGGGCTCGGCCTGCACCCCTACGTCGCGCGCACGACCGGGACCGCGCTGCGTTTCGAGGCCGATACGCTCTGGACCACGGATGCGAACAGCCTGCCCGACAGGCGCGAGGCTGTTCAGGGCGAGGCGGAGTTCGCGCTGGGCAGGCTGCTCGGCGCGACCGAGATCGACGCGTGCTACGCCGGCTGGGGCGGCAGCGCCACCGTGACGATGCCGGAGAGCGGCACGACCCTGACGCTGGCCGCAGGGCCGCCGATGGACCACCTGCAGGTCTACACGCCGGCCGGCCGGGACTTCATCGGTCTCGAGCCGGTCAGCAACATGCCGGACGCGGTCAACCGCATCGAGACCGAGGCCGATAACGGCCTGCGCATCCTGGCCCCCGGGGAAGCCTTGCACGCCGTCGTGACGATGTCGGTGGACCGCGCAGCGTGACCCGGGCGGGGGTGACGGGTCGCTCCCACCCCGTCGTCAGCCGGATACGCCGAGCAGCGCGCGCTTGACGTCGGGCGACGTCGGGTGCGGGCCGAGAAAACTCGACAGGACGACATGGACGAAGAGCGGGTCTTCGATGCGGCCGACGGGATGGCCGTTCATCGACACGTCCAGCCCGTGCGGCGTGAAGGAGAACACGCTCGTGTCGCCGGCATGGATTTCCGGCACGCTTTCCAGGAAAGCCTTCACGCTGCTGGGCGGCAGCTGGCAGGGCGCCGAGCAGCTCTTGTCCAGGCTCTCCCGCCAGGCGTTGCGCGCCTGCATCCTGCCCACGTCACGAAGGAAGGTGAAGTGGATCAGCTTGGGCTGGTCGGACGCCAGGATCGTATCGGGGTCGCTGGTGCGATGCGCCAGGTAAAGCCCGGCGACGTAGATGTGCAGCCGCAGGAACGAGAAGGTGCGCAGCGCCATCCCGTTGAGCACCAGATGCGTCCCGCCCACATCCTGCGTGTCGGGAAGCGCGATGCCGCTCAGCTCGGCCGCCGCGGCCGGCAAGCCGGCGGCGACGAGCGCGGCGGTGAAATGACGCGTCTGCAAGAGCTACGGGCCTCCATCGATGCGGCCTGGGCGGCAGTGCTGCCTACAACGATATTCGGCCGCACTCCACCCCCGGCCGCATCAAGCGCCAGCCCGGTGTGGGGGCCTGGAGTTTCAAATCCCAGCGGGGTCCAGGGGCAGAGCCCCATGCGCGCTAGCATAGGACAGATTTTGC
>CALMVI010000033.1 GCA_937873095.1 uncultured Acetobacteraceae bacterium
ACATACAAAATTATGAAATCAGGCGTTATCCAAAGCCAAGATGACCTCGCAGATATAAGCGAGGTCAAGGGAATGTATAATCGCGTTCTCAGACACGATAGACCAGATTGGGAAGCAGTCCGGCATTTACTCGGTGAGCCTGATCGGGCGGTTTGTCATCTTGCAGCGACTTGGCTGGCCGAATTGCGAAAACTGGCCAAAGACGGCATGCCGCTCGGACCACACTTGGAACAGCCTATTGCCCGTGGTGTTGCTACTGCATTGAGCAGAGCGCGTGATGCGCTGAGCCGCGCTGGTTTTTATCCCCAATAAGCGCAGCGGAGCCGATGCGTATCACTCTGTCAGACGACCGTTTGACAGAGTAATACACTCCTTCGCGGCGTCGAGGGTATTCTCTCGAACATCCTTACCCGACCGAGTGAGTTCACTCGACCGGACGCCGCTCTACGGCGATCGGATGCCCAGCGTGCGCAGCATGAACTTCGTCTTCGCGCCGTGCGGCGGGCGGAGGTATTCGAAGCCGGAGAAGAAGCCGGGTTTGTGGACGGCGCGGGCGTGGGAGAATCGGTAGAAGCCTTCGCGGCCGTGATAGGCGCCTATGCCGCTGGGGCCGATGCCGCCGAAGGGCATGTCTTCCTGGGCGCAGTGCACCAGGGTGGAGTTGATGGTGACGCCGCCGGAGATGGTGCGGTCCAGGATGGTGCGTTCGGTTTGGGCGTTGCCGGTGTAGGCGTAGAGGGCCAGCGGGCGGGGGCGCTTGTTGACGAAGGCGATTGCGGCGTCGGTGCCGGTGGTGCGCACGACCGGCAGGACAGGCCCGAAGATTTCGTCGCGCATCAGGCGGCCGTCCAGCGGCGGGTCCAGCACCACGGTGGGCGCGAAGTGGCGGAGGTTGCCGGTGGGTTTGTCACGGTGACGCAGGACGGTGGCGCCTGCCTCCTCGGCCTCGGTCACCAACTCGTCCAGACGCTGGTGATGGCGGTCGGAGATGATGGCGGTGTAGTCGGCGTTGCCGTTGATCGCCGGGAACATCGCCTCGGCCGCCTGTAGCACGCCGCGGGCGAAGGTCTCGGCGCGGTCATCCGGCACCAGGGCGTAGTCGGGGGCGATGCAGGTCTGGCCGGCGTTGAAGAACTTTCCGACGGCGACCGAACGGGCCGCACGCGCCGTGTCGTAATCCTCGGCCACGATCACCGGCGACTTGCCGCCCAGCTCGAGCGTGACGGGCACCAGGTTCTCGGCCGCCGCCCGCATCACCTCGCGGCCGACATTGGTCGATCCGGTGAAGATCAGGTGGTCGAAGGGCAGGGCGGTGAACGCGCGGCCGACCGAGACGTCGCCCTGCACCACCAGCACCTCGTCGGGCGGGAACGCCTCGCCCAGCATGCGCGCCAGCAGCGCGCCGGTGGCGGGTGTGAGTTCGGACGGTTTTATGAGCGCCCGGTTTCCCGCCGCGAGTATGTCGACCAGGGGGCCGATGGTCAGGAAGATCGGATAGTTCCAGGGCGATACCACGCCCACCACGCCCACCGGCTGATACTCGATGCGGTTGGTGGCCGGCCGGAAATTCATCCCCACGGCCCGGCGCTCCGGCCGCATCCAGCCTGCCAAGTGGCGGCGCGCATGGGCACAGGCGGCAATCGCGGGCAGCACCTCGGACATGATGGTCTCGACGCGCGAGCGGTTGCCGAAATCGGCGCCGATCGAGTCCACGATGGCGTCCTGGTGCTGCCGCACCAGCTGCTCCAGCCGTTTCAGGCGGTCCTGGCGCTGCGGCGCGGTCCATCGCGGCGTGCTGTCGAAAGCGGCGCGCTGGCGGTCGAGTGCCGCCTGCAAATCCATCTCGATGCCTGGGATACGGCCAACGCTCTGGTCCATGCACGCCTCCTGGTTCCCTGACGATGAGGGTGCGGCGCCGCCTGTGCAAGGCGGTGGGCGGCGCGCACTGCTTGCGGGGGCTATGAGGCGGGCTCGAGCAGCGCCGAGCGGAAGGCGTGCGCCGGCATCACCGGTCCGAACACCGGGCCGGCGGCGCAGTCGCAGCCGATGTCGGCCAGTATGTCGCGCTGCAGGGCCGTCTGCACGTCCAGCGCCAGCACGGTGGCATCGAGGTCGTGGGCAAGCCCGATGATGGTTGCGGCGTCCGCTCTGGCCTGGCGGCCGTGCGGCAGGCCGGCGGCCAGGCCGGGGGGCAGGCGCAGGCAGGTGACCGGCAGGCGCCCGAGCATGTAGGCGGCGCGTTCCGCCCGCACGTCCAGCGCCACGCCCACCCCGACGTCGCGCAGGGCGGACATCGCCAGCAGTGCCTCGGCCCCGAGCGTCTGTAGGTCCGTGTCCCCGAAGCCGATCTGCAGGGCAGCCGGGTTCAGCGCGGAGCGCCGGATCGTCCGGACGACGTGCTCGACGAGCCCGGCATTCGCCCGGGTTCCGGAGGGCAGGGTCAGCGAGACTACAACGCCAGGGCCGCAGAGCGCGGCCTGCACGCAGGCCGCCCGCAGCAGCCATTGCGCGTCGTAGGGCGGGTCGATGGCGGCTGCCCTGGCGCCGGGCAGCGGGGCGAGGTCCGCGCCGTGCAGGCGTCCGCCGTCCAGGCAGTGCACCGGCTGCAGCCCGAGCGCGGCATGGCCGCAGGCCCCGTCCGCCTGGGCCGCACGCCTGTGGACCAGCAGCGGCTGCGGGGGCGCGAACACCCAGGGCAGTTCCGGATGTGCGTATCCGCCCCTGGGGCAGGTGGCTGGCACGGCATCGCTGCCGATGCCGGGCGAATGGCCAGTCATCATGGGTTCGTTCCGCGTCAGGTGTGTGATCTCACCTTCGGAGAGGCGCCTTTACGACGTGTGAAGACAGGGCGGACGCCGAACGAATACTGCCAATACTCACGAAGACTTGAGCAAACGCGCCGCTGTGCGACGCGCCGTGACGTAGCCACACGGCTGGCGGGCGGCCCAGCCTGCGCCAAGGCGGGGCGGGGTGACGCTGTCGCTGTAGAGCACGAATCACAGCTCGGGCGCCACCGCCTCGATCGCGTCCACAAAGCGGTCTCTGGCCAAGGGCGGTGGCAAGAGCCTGTACGGCGTAGGTGGTGAAGGCGGCGCGGAGGGCCGCGCCGCAGCGGTGCTACTTTATCTTGGCTTCCTTGAACACGACGTGCTTGCGCGCCACCGGGTCGTATTTCTTGAATTCCATCTTGTTGGTCTTCGTGCGGGCATTCTTCTTCGTGACGTAGAAATACCCGGTATCCGCGCTGGACACGAGCCGGATCTGCACGGTGTTGGACTTGGCCATGACGCACCTCTGAACGGGCCGCCTGCACGCCGGCCGCAAAGGCGGCAAAATGCGTGCGCCCGCGGCGCGGGTCAACCCTCATGGCGTCTTCGGCCTGGCGCTTCCCGAGTCGTGGCGAAGCTTAGCCATCGGCGGGCAGCAGGGCGGCGCGGTAGGCGGCGGGGTGGTCGGTCAGGAACTGGGCGGCGGCGATGTCGGCGTCCGCCCCCTCTGCGGCGGGGCAGGCCGCGCGCAGTTCCAGCACCCGGGACGCGGGCAGGGGCGCGCGCGCCGCCCGCGACGCGGCCAGGATGCCGGCTTCCGGCTGCCTGCCGGCGGCCAGGTCGGCCAGCGCCCGGCTGGTCTGGTCGCGGCCGGTGCTGGTGCAGATCTGCGGCAGCACGCCCAGCGCCTGGATGGGCCAGCCCTTCGGGGCGAGCACGCGGCTCCAGGTCACGTAGAGCTCGCCGCCATCGGGCAGCCGGGTGATCGCCTGCACCAGCCCCTTGCCGAGGGTGGCGCTGCCGATCACCACGCCGCGGCTGAGGTCGGCGAGCGCTGCGGCCATGATCTCGGCCGCGCTGGCGGTGCGCCCGTCCACCAGGACGATCACCGGCAGGCCGTGCGTCAGGTCGCCGCCGTCGATGCGCCAGTCGCGGCTGGCCGCCGGGTTGCGCCCGGCGGTGCTGGCGATGATGCCGTGGTCGGCCAGCAGTGCGACACTGGTGATCGCCTGGCGCAGCAGCCCGCCGCGGTTGCCGCGCAGGTCGATGGCGATGGCGGCGGGCGGCGGCTTGGCGGCCAGCCCGGCTTCCAGCGCCTCGCTGAGGCGTTCGGCGGTGTTGCTGGTGAAGCTGGTGATCCTGATCAGCAGCAGGCTGCCCTCGCGCTCCGACGAGACGGTTTCCGGCGGGATGTCGGCCAGCGTCAGCGGCATCGTCTGCACGACGCCGTCCAGCCCCAGCACGCGCAGCTTGACGACGGTGCCCTCCGGCCCGGAGAGCCAGGCGCGTACGTGGTCGAGCTGGCCCGGGCGCGGGCGATGGCCGTCCACCGACAGGATGCGGTCGCCCACATGTACGCCGGCCTGCTGGCCTGGTCCGTCCGGCACCAGGTCGGCGACGACGACGGCATGGTCGCGCACGGTCAGGCCGAGCCCTGCGCCGGCGTCCACCGACAGCTTGGTGCGCTCGGCTTCGGCGGGTGCTGAAGGCTCGTAGCGCGAGTAGGGGTCGAGATGGTTGAACATCTCGTCGAAGAAACCCTGGATCAGCCCCTCCGTGCCGGCGGTGCGCACGGCGGCCGAGTCGCCATAGGCCGCGCCCTCGATCTCGGCGGCGGCCCTGCCCCAGCCGGCCGCGTCGTCCAGCGTGGGCGCCAGCCGGTCGAAGACGACGCGGCTGGTGGCCATCAGGCGCAGGCGGCTGCCGCGCAGGTCCACGTTGAGCGCGGGGTCGAGCGCGCTGATGCCGTGCAGCCCCCACAAGGCGAGGTCGCGGGCCGGCACCGGGTCCAGGATGCGCGGTGCGGCGAACACCAGCGCGTCCGACAGCACGCGCGAGGCGAGCGGCAGGTCGAAGCTGGCCTGGGCCGCAGCCGGCAGCAGGC
This sequence comes from uncultured Acetobacteraceae bacterium, assembly GCA_937873095.1. GTDB lineage: Bacteria > Pseudomonadota > Alphaproteobacteria > Acetobacterales > Acetobacteraceae > BOG-908. The sequence continues at coordinate 4,873 of CALMVI010000033.1, forward strand.
AGCCGAGCACGCACAGCCCGGTCAGCGCCGCTGCCGCTTCGGCCCGTAGCCGGACCGCGGCGGCGCGCGCGAAGCCCGCGGCGCGGCTGCCAGCCCGAAGATCAGCCCGCCGGTCACCGGGCTGGCTTCGGCCAGGCGTACGGTGATGTCCTGCGTCAGGCGGAACGTCGCACGGGTTTTGCGGCCGGTCAGGGATTGGGTCGCCTCGTCATGCATCCAGTAATCGTCGGGCAAGGATGACGCCGGGAGCAGGCCCGTTGCACCGTTGCCATGCACTGTGACGAAAAGGCCAAAGCGCGTCACGCCGGAAATACGCGCTTCGAAGGTCGCGCCCACTTTGTCGGCCATGTATGCAGCAAGGTAACGGTCGACCGCCTCGCGTTCGGCCAGGGCCGCGCGGCGTTCGGTGGCGGAGATGTGCTCGGCGGTGTCTTCCATGCCGGCCGCTTCTGCGTCTGTCAGCGCGCCCAGGCCGAGCTTGAGGCCGGCGATCAGCGCGCGGTGCACAGCCAGGTCGGCGTAGCGGCGGATCGGGCTGGTGAAATGGGCGTAGCGCGGCAGTGCGAGGCCGAAATGGCCGATATTGTCGGGGCTGTAGGCCGCCTGGCTCTGGCTGCGCAGCATCACCTCGTTGACCATGGCGGCCTGTTCGGTGCCGGCCACGCGCTGCAGCACATGGTCGAGGTCGCGCGGGGTGACCTGCTTGCCTGGGGCGAGGCTGATGCCAAGCGTGCCGAGGACGCTGCGCAGATTGTCGAGCTTCTCGTCCGAGGGCGGGGCGTGCACGCGGTACATGCAGGTGCGTCTGAGGCGTTCGAGCTCCTCGGCCGCGGCGACGTTGGCCAGCACCATGAACTCCTCGATCAGCTTGTGGCTGTCCAGGCGCGGGCGGGGGGCGATGGAGGCGACGCGGCCGGACTCGTCGAGGACCACGCGACGCTCCGGCAGGTCGAGGTCGAGCGTGCCGCGGTTCTGGCGGGCGTGCAGCAGGGCGCGGAAGGCGGCGTAGAGCGTGGGCAGGAGACCTGGGTCGAGGCCCGCCGGGTCGCCCGCATCGAACGCGTCCTGCACCTGCGTGTAGGTGAGGCGGGCGGCCGAGCGCATCAGGCCGCGGCCGAAGCGGTGGGAGGTTTTGCGGCCTTCGGCGTCTATGGTCATCTCGACGAACAGGCAGCCGCGATCCTCGTTCGGGCGCAGGCTGCACCAGCCGTTGGACAGTTCTTCCGGCAGCATGGGCACCACGCGGTCCGGGAAGTAGCAGCTGTTGCCGCGCAGGCGGGCGTCGCGGTCCAGCGCCGTGTCCGGGCGCACGTAGTGGGCGACGTCGGCGATGGCGACGATCAGGCGGTACCCGTCCCCGCCGTCCGAGAGACTGGCGGGTTCGGCGTAGATTGCGTCGTCGAAATCGCGCGCGTCTTCGCCGTCTATGGTGATGAGCGGGGTGTCGCGCAGGTCGGTGCGGCGGCCGAGCGGGGTGGCGCGCGCGCGTTTCGCCGCGGCCAGCGCCTCGGGGCTGAACACGGTCGGGATGCTGTGGGTGTGGATGACGATGAGGCTGACCGAGCGCGCGTCGCCGATATTGCCCAGGCGTTCGACGATGGACGCGTGTTTCAGGCCGTAGCTTGGGCTGGGTAGCGGCTCGGCCAGCACGATCTCGCCGTCCTCGGCGCCTGCGCTCTCGCCTGGCGGGATGCGCCACTCTGCTTTGGCGCGGCGGTCGGTGGGGACCAGGCGGTCGGGGGCGCGGAACACGCCGAGCACGCGGGCCGGCGCGTCGTTCAGGCGTTTCAGCGTGCGGCCTTCGTAGCGGCCGGGTCCCGCGGGTTTGAGGCGGGCGAGCACGCGCTGGCCTGGGGCGAGTGCGGGCTGGCCGGCGGGTTCGCGCGCCATGTAGATGATGGGCGGCGGGCCCTCGCCCTGCCAGTCCAGCGGGCGGGCCACGGGATCGCCGTCCGGGTCGGTGCCGGTGACGCGGACCACGGTCGCGTCCGGCAGGCGGCCCCCGCTTGACGTGTTGGGCGGGGCGAAACGCTTGTGGCCCGCGGGTGCGATATCGCCGGCGCCCGCCAACTCGCGCAGCAGGTCACGCAAGGCGGCGCGGTGTTCGGGGCCGAGCTGGAAGGCGCGCGCGATCTCGCGCTTGCCGACGCGGCCGCCCGACTCCCGGATGAAGCGCCTGATGTCTTCGCGCGAGGGCAGGTCTTTTACGGGCGGTCTGGCGGTGGGGCGGGGCACGTGCCGCCTATACACGGCCCGCGCCCAGGGTTCACCCTGGTTTGGGTTGTGGGGGTCTGAGGCGCGGGGGTTTGGGC
>CALMVI010000034.1 GCA_937873095.1 uncultured Acetobacteraceae bacterium
CCCCCACAACGTCGCCCGCGCCACCTTCGTGCGGGCCGGCCGCGTGGTTCAGCCGGCGCCGGCGCCGAGGTTTTCCCGCACCCCGGCGGACCCTCTGAAATCCTGATATCGAGGGCCTGGGTTTCAGGCCCCAGCGGGCCTTGTCACGCGTTGAGCCAGCCCAGCAACGGCCTCCAGAGCGCATCCTCGGCGCGCGACCCGGCGATCATGCCGACATGTCCGGCGCCGGGGCGGCTCACCACCGCACCGTCGATCTTGCGAGCCAGGCTGAGCGCGCTTTGCGGCGGCACGATGCGGTCGCGCGCCGGCACGGCAACGAAGCTCGCCACGCGCAGCGCTTCCGGCCGCACGGCCGCCCCCGCGACGTGCCAGCTGCCGGTTTCGGGCGTGTTCGCGCCGTACCAGCCGGCCAGGACCTCGCGCGCCACGGGGGCGGCCAGCGGCACCCCGTCGTTGAGCCAGTCCTCCAGCGCCACGAACCGGGCCGCCCGTGCGCTGGACTGGTCCTGGGCGGCGAAATCGCGGTATTTCGCGGCCACGCTGCCCGGCTCGACCATGCTGAACAGCAGCTGCAGCGCGTCGACCGGCATGGCCCCGCCGAACGCCATGGCCGGTTCCAGCCAGGGCAGGCATTCGGCCAGGCGGCGCGCGCCGGCAGGGTCCTCGCCCCAGAAATCCCAGGGTGTCGCCAGCAGCGCCAGGCGGGTCACCAGCTCGGGGCGGCGCAGCGCGGCCGCGACCGCCATCAGCCCGCCCATGCAGTAGCCCGCCAGCACCAGCGGCGCGCCGACGGCCGCCATGGCGCCCTCCAGCCGCCTGGCGATGTAGTCGGTCAGGGTGAAACGCCGCTCCGCCTCGCCCGGCCAGCCCCAGTCCAGCAGCAGCGGACGCACCCCGCCCTGCGCCAGGAAGCGCAGCATGGAGCCGCCCTGCATCAGGTCCAGCACGTGGCCGCGGTTCACCAGGCTGGGGACGAACAGCACGGGCGGCGCGCCTGGCGGGCCGTAATCGAGCAGCCGCGACCCGCCCTGTGCCCAGATGGCGGGCGGGTCGGCCAGCGTCCGCTGCCAGGGGTGGCGGCGGTACGCGGCGATGCCTGCGACCAGTGCCGCGTCAGGCGCCCAGGCGGGCGGCTCAGCCCTGTCCCTGTGCGGCGTGCTCGATCCCGGCGCCGGGTGCGGCGCGTTCGAGCCCAGCCAGGCGTTGCTCCAGTTCGTCGATGCGGCGGACCAGAACTCCGATGACGGCATCGCGGGCGTCAGGTGCAGCATCAGCGGGCGAGGACCCAGCCGATGGTTGGGCCGCGGGCTGTCCGGCCGGTCCATCAGCCTGGGCCGGGATCGCTGCGAGCCAGGCTGCGCCGGCCTGCCCCCAGGCCGCGCACGCCCTGGTCCAGGTTTCGGCGCGTTCGCGGTCGGTGCCGGTGGCGCTTAGCTCGCTCTGCCAGATCGTCAGCCAGTCGCGGGCAAGGTCCGCCAGCCCCCTGCCGTCCGGGCCATCCGTCATGCGCCATCGCCCGATCATCCCCGCCAGGGGGTATAGAGCTTGGACGCGGCCAGGCAAACCCGGTGCTCTGCATGGTTGGTTGCGCCGTCCCTGCCATGCTAGGCTCGCGCGCGAGGCTTGGGGATTGCCCAGAAGGAACTCGAATGCCTGACATCGAGGGACCGCCCAAGGCCGGGGACGCAGCCCCGCCGCCCGTGGTGGTCAAGAAATACGCCAACCGGCGGCTATACAACACCGAGAGTTCCAGCTACATCACGCTCGACAACCTGGCCGACATGGTACGCGTCGGCCGCGACTTCGTGGTGTATGACGCGCGCAGCGGCGACGACATCACCCGCAGCGTGCTGACGCAGATCATCGTCGAGGAGGAAAGCAAGGGCCGGGCCCTGCTGCCGACGACGTTCCTGCGGCAGCTGATCGGGTTCTATGGCGACAGCCTGGGCGGGCTGGTGCCGCGCTACCTGGAACACACCATGACGGCCATCGCGCGCCAGCAGGAGCAGATGCGGGCCGCCATGCAGCAGACCATGGGCAGCCTGCTGCCGACCGGCTTGGAGGAGATGCGGCGCCAGAACATCGCGATGATGGAGCGGGCGCTGGGTCTGTTCACGCCGTTCTATCGCCCGCCAGGCGGCGAGCATGCCGAGTCCGGCGCAGAGCCGGCAGGGATGCAGGCCGAGATGCCGGCGGCGGAGGGGCGCATCCTGGCGCTGCAGCAGGAGGTGGACCAGCTGCGCGCCCAGCTGGCGGCCAGGCACCTGGAGGCGAGCGCGGCGGCATCGGTCTCCCCGGGTCTCGCACGGGTCCGCCGCAAGCCGGAAGGCGTGTGATGACCGGGCGTCCGACGCGACGGGGCACGGCCCCGCGCGCAGCTGGCGGGCCGGAGCCGAGGTGACGGAGGACGACGCCGTCCGCGATCCCGCCCCCGCGCCCGCGGAGACGCAGCAGGAGCGGCCGGCGGTGCGCGCCAACATGGCCGACCGCCATGTCGGGCTGCGCATAAGGGAGCGCCGGATCATGCTCGGCCTGTCGCAGCAACAGCTGGCGTCGATGATCGGCGTGACCTACCAGCAGGCGCATAAATACGAGCGCGGCCTGAACCGCATCTCGGCCGGGCGGCTGTTCGACATCGCCGGCGTGCTGAACGTGCCGATTTCGTGGTTCTTCGAGGGGATGCCGGAGCCGGGCGCGACGGTGCAACTAAGCCCGAGGCAGCGCATGTGCCTCGAGCTGGCGCGCAACTTCACCCTGATCGACAACCTCAAGCACCAGGAGGCGCTGAGCCAGATGGCCCGCGCCTTGGTAGAGGCTGGAACGGCAGGGTCCGCCTAACGCACACGGCCGGCCATGTGGCCGGCCGCTTCGATGGGACGCCGGTTAAGGCTGGGCGTTACGAGCGTGCCCAGCGGTGCTCGTGGACCAGGCCCTCGTCGTGGTCGTGCGGCGCATGGGCCGGCTTGTGGCTGCGGTGCTCGTCGCCGTGCCGCCCGCCGGCCGGGGTGTTGCGTGCCCACTGATGGCTGTGCACCAGGCCATCGTCGTAGAAGTCGCAGGACGGTGCGGCGTAGGTCATGGCGAAGTCTCCAGCGTGTTGCGTCGCACTGATCTACGCACAGGCCGGACGATGTTTCACGCGAGGACCGGTTGAGGGCGGTGAATGCTGTAAAGCCGCACACAGGCGCAATTGTAAAACGAGAAGGCTTGTAAAGTTCGGCGGTAAGACTGCTTGCAGAACAGCGCGACCGCGCCGACGGCAGCAGCGCCGCTGCAAGCCCGGATGTCGGCAAACGGCCGTCGAACGCCTATGCCTCGAACAGCGCCTGCCCCAGGTACCGCCCCGCCTGGACGCCGCCGGGGCAGGCGAACAGGCCGCCGCCCACGTGGGTCACGAACTGGTTCAGCATGTCGAACTTCGACATGCGGTCGAAGATCTTCACGAAGCCGCGGCGGGGGTCGCGCTGGTAGCAGATGAACAGCAGGCCGGCGTCCAGCTCCATGCCCTGGTGCCAGGGGGGCCAGCGCTCCGCCGTCATGCTGATGCCGTTGTCGTAGGAGTAGGCACGGCGCAGGATTTGCGCGCCGTCGTTGTTCTGCGGCGCGCCCAGGCGGACATGCGCGTTCTCGGCCACCACCGGGTTGCCGTCGCTGTCGTTGGCGTCCAGGTTCAACGGCCCGAACTCCTGTGCGGCGCCGATCAGCGCACCGGAATCTTTCCTTCGGCCAACCGTCTGCTCCTGGAACGACAGCTTCATCCTGTCCCAGTGTTCGAGCGCGATTCGGATCGGCCGGACCACCGCGAAACTGCCTCCCCGCATCCAGGCGCCGCCTTCGTCGCCGACCCACACATGCCGGTCCATGGCGACCGGGTCGCTGGTCAGCACATTGAAGCTGCCGTCCTTGAAGCCCATCAGGTTGCGCGGCGTCGCCTTTGCCGCGAAGCCGGGGATGAACCCGGTCTGCACCCAGCGCACGGTGGCAACCCCGTAGGCCAGCCGCATCAACTGCCGCACGGCGTGCATGGTCGCCATCGGATCGTCGCCGCAGGCCTGCACGGAAAGGTCGCCGCCGGTGCGCGCCGGCACCAGCTGGTCGCCCACGAAGCGCGGCAAGTCGATCAGCGCCGCCGGCCGGTGCACGCCTATGCCAAATCGGTCCTGCCCGTCGCGGCTGAACAGGGTCGGGCCGAAGCCGAAGGTCAGCGTCAGCCGGCTCGGTGGCAGCCCCGCTGTCTCCCCGGAATCGCCGGGATCGGCATCGGCGCCAACCTCGACCCCCCTGGCCAGCTTGTCCGCCGCCTCGGTCCAGCGCTGCATCAGGGCGGACACATCGGCGCGTTTGTCGGTCACCACGTCGAACGCCGCAAAATAGGTGTGCGCCTGGATCGGCGTCGCAATGCCGTTCTGGTGGGCGCCAAAGAACGGCAGCGTGCGGTCGGCGGGCAGCGCGTCCGTCTTGGTCAGCGGCGGCCGGTCGGACGGCAGCGGGGCGGCACGCGCCAGCCCCGCGGCCCCGGCCAGGCCCATCGCGGCCAGCAGCCCGCGCCGTGTGGCACCGTCCGGCCGATGGAACGGGCAGCTCACCGGCTGGCCCGCATCAGCGTGTTCACGTCGTCCATCACGTAATAGAATCCGTGCGCGTCAGGCGTCATGGCGATGCCGAACAGGTCGCCGTTGCCCGGCGGCGACTGTGCCTGGTCGTTGTTGATCCATTGCGCGTAGATTTGGCGGCCCCCCGCCGGATCAACCTCTACCAGCCGGCCGTCCTTGCCGTTGCACACCAGCAGGTGGCCCTCGGGCGACCAGGTCATCGCCAGCGGCCAGGACAGCAGCCCGTCCCTGGTCACCACCCGGCCGGTGCCGGCACTGGCGGTGCGCGTGGTGGCGTCGGGGATGGCCGCGATCAGGTTGTCCAGCCCGTCGGTGACGTAAAGCGTGTTGTCGGCGCCAAGGGCCAGGCCGGTCGGCCCCAGCAGGAAGTTGTCGCGGTCGGGGCGGGCCGCGAAGCCGCTGCCGACCACCGTCTGGCTGACCAGCACCGGCGGCTTGTTGTCGGGAACGCTCACCTCCAGCCGCAGCACGGTCGCCTCGTTGTGCCGGGCCGGCAGCCCGGTCGCGGGGTCGATCACGTCGGGACCGGGCAGGCCGAAGCCCGCCATGCTGACGAACAGGGTGGCCGTGCTGCCGCGATCGACCACGGCCATGTCGCCCCAGGGGTCGTTGATGCTCGGCCCGGACCACACCGAGGCCAGATGGCCGTTCGGATCCAGCACCAGCAGGCAGCCGTTGCCCTTGGTCGCGGTGGTGCCGTCGCGGCTGGGCGTGCTGCCGACGATCACCCAGCCGGATTTCAGCATGGTCATCGCGGTCGACAGGCCGACGCCGCCCGGGCACTGCGCCAGGCTCTGCGGCAGGCGGGCGAACAGGTAGGTGTCCTTGGTGGCCGGCCGGTAGCCGACGATGGTCGTGCCGGTGCCCTGCAGGTTGGAGATGTTGTTGAAATTGTCGACCAGCACGTCGTCCTGGCGGATGCGCCCGGCAGAGACCGGCGCCACGATCACGGCGTAGGGGTTGAGATCGCCGTTGTCCGTGACCGTCGAGGTCAGCGTGGTGTGCCGGTGCACGTGTTCCAGGAAGCCGTGCTGCTCGTCGGCCTCGGCCGCGGGCGTCAGGCCGAGCGTCGCTGCCAGCGTCAGCGCAAGCGCCAGCCCGGCGCGGGGGCCAGGGAGCGGCGAGAGCGGGCGGGTCGGATGGCGTGTCATGGCTATCGTCCGTTCAGAACAGCACGTTGGTGCGCAGGCCGAGCACCAGCTCGTCGCCCACGCGCTGGCCGGGCTTGTCGGGGTTGTCGATCCCGCCGCCCGGGTTGAACACATATTGAACGTCCGGCTGGACCTGCCACCACGGATGCACCTGGTACGTGTAGGTCGCCTCGACATAGGTTTCGGAGCTGCGTACGCCGTCATAGCCGGGCGTGGGGGTGAGGGCCGCGCGGTCGCGGTCCAGGCCGGACGCGCTGCTGCTGACATGGGCTAAGCCCATGCCGACCGCCAGGGTGTCGTCCGGTCGGTTGGTCACCGGGTTGTGGTACACCACCCCGGCGTTCAGGCTGAAATCGGCCAGGTTGCGATTGGCCTGCGGGGTGCCCATCGCGCGCGCGAACACGCTGACCGACTGGTTGGGGTTGTCGCTCCTGCGCCAGACCATCTGGTCAGCCACCGCGTAGATGGAGGTGTCGCCGCGGTGCTGGCGGGGCAGGCCCTGGCTGTCCGGCGAGGCGAGCGGGATGCCGTTCACGTCGGTGCGCTGGTCGGCAAAGCGGTCCGAATCGTACCACGCGCCGAGCTTGTAGGTGTGGCCAAGCGGTGCGCCCTGGCCTGGATAGACCATGCTGCCGAGCGCCGGATAGGTGTACTGGATTTCGGCGAAGACCAGCCGGCGCCCGTTGGTGGGGAAGCTGGTGCCCGACGCGTTGGCCAGCTGCGCGTCGCCGTCCTCGCTCGGCGAGGGGCTGCCGTTGAAGATGCCGGCCAGGATGGCCACGGCGTTCACCGGCCGCCAGCGCACGCGGACGCCGAGAGCCGAGAGCGGGTAGGCAGGTCCGCCGCCCGGCAGGTCGACCGAGGGTACCAGCGGCCAGCCGAACATGGTGTTGAGGAAATACGCGCCGTTCGGCGTGACGATGAACTCCTGGTCCAGGCTCTGCTGGCCGAGCTTGATGTCCAGCCTGTCCTCGGAGAGGAATTTCTGGTCGTACCAGAGCTCCCACAGCCGGGTGGCGCGGTCGGCCTCGATGCCGCTCGACGTCTGCAGGGTCAGAAGGTTCTCCGCACTCAGGTTGCGACCGTGGATCTGCAGCGCGCTGACGTTGAACAGCCCGCCGTACCAGCCGAAGGCGCGCTGGGTGTCGAGCTGCAGGATCATCTGCAGCAGCCCGTCGTACTCGGCGCCCGTCTTGACGCCGCCGGTCGGGTTGCCGAGCACCTCGCTGGTTTCCTGGAAGGCGAGCGAGATGCCGTACCTGGCCAGCGCCGTGCGCAGCCCGAACAGGTTGCCGAGCAGGAAGTTGCTTTTCTGCAGGTCTCCCAGGAAGCCGCCGAACGGTTGGCCGCCATCGGGGTTCTGGTCGCCGCTGACCGGGACGGAGAGCGGCGGCGGAGCGGCATGGCCGGGGCAGCCGGCCAGCAACGCGGCCAAGCCTGCCCAGACAGGCACGGCCGCGGGGCGGAAGGGCAGGCGACATGGTCCGGTCAAGGCAAGCTCCGACACGCCCGGCAGCGGGCATGTGCCTTCTAGATGCGAATGCTTCTCAAATGCAAGCGTGGCAGAGACGAGGGCATCCGAAGCGCGTTTGTTGCGCAGTGTCCCTCCGCTGCTTGTGAACGCCGCCGCAGGGGTGATCTGTGCGCGAGCACCGCCTGTGCGCGGAAGCGGCCATGAGCCAGACAGCGCCCGTCCGCCGCGCCATGGTCGCTGCCGCGGTCAAGCGCGAGACGCTGCTGCACCGGCCGCATCTGAAGGTCGGTCCGCGCACGCGGTGCGGCATTCCTGCGGAGTGCGCTCTACCACTGGTCCAGGGGGTCTGGGGTTTCGAACCCCAGCGGGGTCCAGGGGCAGCGCCCCATGCGCGCTAGTTTTCGCTTGTATCGGCTCGGA
>CALMVI010000035.1 GCA_937873095.1 uncultured Acetobacteraceae bacterium
GGAGGGCGGGCTGCCGGGCCTGCCGCAGGCGCTGCTGCTGGCCTTTGCCGGCGGGCTGGTGCTGAACCTGATGCCCTGCGTGCTGCCGGTCCTGGCGATGAAGGCCGTGGCGCTGGCGCGGCTGTCCGGCGCGGCGCGCGCGCATGTGCGGCGGGAGGCGGCGCTGTACACCGCGGGCGTGGTGGCGGCGTTCCTGGCCATCGGCGGCGCGATGCTGGTCGTGCGCGCGCTGGGCGGGGATGCCGGGTGGGGCGTGCAGTTCCAGTCCGCGTCGTTCACCGCGGGCATGGCGATGCTGCTTCTGGCCATCGGGCTGAACCTGTCCGGCGTGTTCGCCGTGGGCGGAGCCTGGTCGGGGGCCGGGCAGCAGCTTGCTGCCCGAGGGGCGTTCTTCACCGGGCTGTTGGCCGTCGTTGTCGCCACGCCGTGCACGGCGCCGTTCATGGGCGCGGCACTGGCCGCGGCGCTGGCCTTGCCGCCGGCGGCCGGCATGCTGGTCTTCGTGATGCTGGGGCTGGGCCTGGCGGCGCCGTATGCGGTGCTGGCGTGCAGCCCTTCGGCGGCCCGGCTGCTGCCGCGGCCTGGCGCCTGGATGGACGGGTTCAAGCAGGTCCTGGCGTTTCCCATGTACGGCGCTGCCGCCTGGATGCTGTGGGTGGCGAGCCAGCAGACAGGACCCTCTGGCCTGGCCATGGTGCTGGCAGGTCTGTTGCTGACGGGGTTTGCGGCCTGGGCGTATGGCCGCAGGCAGGCGAGCGGGCGCGGCAGGCTGCTGGGAGCCTCCTCGCTGGCCGCCCTGGCGGGCGTCTGCGTGGTGCTGGCCGGCTTGGGTTCCGAGCGGCCCGCGTCGGCGGCGGCGGGTGTGGCGACGGACGGGTCCGAACCGTTTTCGGCGGGGCGGCTGTCGGCGTTGCGGGCGGCGCACCGGCCTGTCTTCGTCGACATGAGTGCTGCCTGGTGCGTGACCTGCCTGGTCAACGAGCGGGTGGCGCTGCAGTCGCGCCAGGTGCGGGCCGCGTTCGCGCGCTCGGACGTCGCCTACCTGAAGGGGGACTGGACGCGTCAGGATGCCGGCATCACCGCGTTCCTCCATGGCTTCGGCCGGTCCGGGGTGCCGCTCTACGTGTTCTACCCGCCGGGCGGGGAAGCCTCCACGCTGCCGCAGATCCTGACGCCGGGGCTCGTGCTCTCCGTGTTGGGGCAGCCGGCGGTGCCTGGCTGAGGTCGGCGCCGAAGATTGTTTGCGGGTCCGGGGGCGCCCGCCCCCGGCGGGGTTTGGGGCGGAGCCCCAAGCTCGATCGATAGATTTACACCCTCAACGCCCCTGGCCTTTGCTCGTTGGCGGGGCTGTCCGCGGCCAGCGCCCTGCCCAGGTGCCCGCCGGCGGTAAGGAGCCGCGAGGCGGCCTCGTCCGCGTCAATGCCGTGCACCAGCATGACCGCGAGTTTGACCCGCCCGCCGCTGCGCGACAGGGCCTGCACGGCCGCAGCCTCCGAGCACTCCGTCAGCGACCGCACCATGCGCACCGCACGCCGGCGCAGCTTGTCGTTGCGCGCCACCATGTCCACCATCTGGCCGCGCCACACCCTGCCGAGCCGGAGCATCAGCAGGGTGGAGAACAGGTTCAGCACCACCTTCTGCGACGTGCCCGCCTTGAGCCGGGTGGAGCCGGCGATCGGTTCGGGGCCGGTCTGCACCAGAATCGCATGGTCCGCCGCCGCCAGCAGCGGCGCACCCGGGCTGTTGGCGACCGCGACGGTCAGCGCGCCGGCCTGGCGGGCGGCAGAGAGGCAGGCGAGCACGTAGGGCGTGGCGCCGCTGGCGGCCAGGCCCACCGCCACGTCGCCGGGGCCCGGGTGCTGGGCGGCCATGTCGGCCAGGGCCAGCTCGTCGCGGTCTTCGGCGTTCTCCACAGCGCGGGTCAGCGCATCCCGGCCGCCGGCGATCAGCAGGCCCAGCCGGTCCTCCGGCCAGTCGAAGGTGGGGGGCAGCTCCGCGCCGTCCTGCACGCCGATCCGGCCGGAGGTGCCGGCACCGCAATAGATCAGCCGCCCGCCGACGCGCAGCCGGTCGGCCGCCGCCTCCGCCGCGGCCGCAATCGCGGGCAGGGCGGGGCGCACGGCCGCCACGGCGGATAGCTGCGCCTCCAGCAGCGCGTCCAGCGCCACCGGGGACGGCCACTCGTCCAGCGACAGGTAGCGAGGGTCCACGCGCTCGGTCGCCGGCAGCAGCTCCGAAAGCGCGTGGCCGGCGGCCGACGGCCGGCTGTCAGACATCCACGTCCTCGACCGTGCGGGCGTTCTCCTGGATGAACTGGAAGCGCAGCTCCGGCTTGCGGCCCATCAGCGACTCGACGAGCGTGGAGGTGGTGGCGCGGTCGTCGCTGGGGATCACCACCTTCAGCAGCGTGCGGCGCGCCGGGTCCATCGTGGTTTCCTTCAGGGCTGCCGCAGGCATCTCGCCCAGGCCCTTGAACCGGCTGATCTCGACGCGCCCGGTGCCCTTGAACCCCGATTTGAGCTTTCGGTCGCGGTCCTGGTCGGTCATCGCGTAGATCGATCTGGCGCCCTGGGTCAGCCGGTAGAGCGGCGGGCGGGCCAGGAACACGCGGCCGTCGCGTATCAGTTCGGGCAGCTCGCGGTAGAAGAACGTCATCAGCAGCGAGGCGATGTGGGCGCCGTCCACGTCGGCGTCGGTCAGGATGATGACGCGGCCGTAGCGCAGCTTCGTGCCGTCGAAGCGGTCGCCGGCGCCGCAGCCGAGCGCTTCGATCAGGTCCTTGAGCTCCTGGTTTTGCCGCAGCTTCTCGGTGCTGGCGCTGGCGACGTTGAGGATCTTGCCTTTCAGCGGCAGAACGGCCTGGGTCTCGCGGTTGCGCGCCTGCTTGGCCGACCCGCCTGCGCTGTCGCCCTCGACCAGGAACAGCTCGGTCTCGGCAATGCCCTCCCTGGTGCAGTCGGTCAGCTTGCCGGGCAGCCGCAGCCGGCGGGTGGCCGATTTGCGCGGCGTGTCGCGGGCCTCGCGGCGGCGCAGGCGCTCCTCGGCACGCTCGATGACGAAGGCGAGCAGGATGTCGGCCCGGGCGGGGTCGTCGGCCAGGAAGTGGTCGAAGCGGTCGCGCAGCGCGGTTTCCACCAGGCGTGCCGCTTCCGGGCTGGTGAGCTTTTCCTTGGTCTGGCCCTGGAATTGCGGGTCGCGCAGGAACACCGAAAGCTTGGCGGCCAGGTTGCCGAGCACGTCGTCGGCGGTCACCTGGGCGGCCCGCTTGTTGGCGCGCTGTTCGCCCCAGCCGCGCAGGGATTTCAGCAGCGCGGTGCGGAAGCCGGCCTCGTGCGTGCCGCCCTGCGGCGTGGGCACGGTGTTGGTGTAGGAATCGACCCTGGGGTCGCCCTGCTCGAGCCAGGCTGCGGCCCACTCCACCCGGCCGGACGCGCGTCCGTCGGCCGCTTCCGGCAGGTCGGCCTGCCCGGCCCAGATCTCCGGCAGCACGCGCGCCTGCCCGGCGATGTCGGCGTCCAGGCTGTCCCGCAGCCCGCCCGGGAAGTGCAGCACGGCTTCGGCGGGCGTCGCGTCGCGCGGCGCAAGCAGCGCCGGGTCGCAGGACCAGCGGATTTCCACCCCGCGGAACAGATAGGCCTTGGACCGGCACAGCTTGAACAGCCGCGCCGGGCTGAACGCCAGGGCGCCGAAGATCTGCGGGTCGGGCTGGAAGCGGATGGTGGTGCCGCGCCGGTTGTGCACGGCGCCCGCGTTGACCAGCTTGGAGGTCGGCAGCCCGCGGGAGAAGCTCTGCCGGTAGAGGACGCGGTCGCGCGCCACCTCCACCTCCATCATCGACGACAGCGCGTTGACCACCGAACTGCCCACCCCGTGCAGCCCGCCGGACGTGTCGTAGGCGCGGCCGCCGAACTTGCCGCCCGAGTGCAGGGTGGTGAGGATGACCTCGAGCGCGCTCTTCTTGGGGAATTTGGGATGCGGGTCGGTCGGGATGCCGCGGCCGTTGTCGCGCACCGTCAGCGTGTTCGCCGCTGCCAGCGACACGTCGATGAAGGTCGCATGGCCCGCCACCGCCTCGTCCATCGCGTTGTCGATGATCTCGGACGCCAGGTGGTGCAGCGCCGATTCGTCGGTGCCGCCCACGTACATGCCCGGGCGGCGGCGCACCGGCTCCAGGCCCTCGAGCACCTCGATGTCCTTGGCCGAGTAGTCCTGCGAGGCGCGCCGGTCTTGTTCGCCGTCGAACAGATCTGCCATCGTGTCATCCCGTCGTTCCCTGCCGGCTACGACGGACGCCCGTGGCCGGCAAGCCACCGCCTTTCGCTGGCCGCGCAAACGCCATATCGCCCTTGCCGGGCAGGAGGGAACGGATGGACGGGATGAGGATGATCTTGGCCGCCTGTCTCGCGGCAGGACCAGTCTTGGCAGCCGGCTTGGACGTGCAGCCGTACGTCGGCAAGCCCTACGCCACGCTCCATGCACGCCTCGTCTCGGCGGGGTATGCGCCGTTTCGCATCCTGCAGCCGGGCACCCCCGCCTATCGGATGGCCGTCTACAACCGGCGCGACGTATACAGCCGATATCCTGAGGTGCAGGCCTGTGCGGGAACCGGGCTTGGCGATTGCGACTTCGTCCTGTCGCGCCATGGCGACGTCATCGTGGTGCACACCACTGGGGAAACCGCCGCGACTCTGGTGGTGGCCGACCTGCGCCGTTGCAGCCCGGCCGAAGCCGAGCGCCTCTACGCTCAGCCGCACTCGTAGAGCGGGTTCGTGCTGACCATGTCGTCCCGGCCCGCGCCTGCTTTTGCTCTCTTCCCGACCGTACGCCTCAAAACCATTTATGGACGAGCCAGAACGCCTTGGCGTCTGCCGCACTGCCGTACCGTCCCTTGATGTAGCGCAGGCCGCCCTGGCACTCCTCGACTGCGTTGCCGAACGAGTCCACCCCTCTCGGGTTGTTCGCGTAGCCCGAGGCAGTCAGCTGAAACAGGCCGCGGGCGGTTGATTTGGGGTTCTGGAGATTGACCACACCTTCGGATTCCTGCGCCATAATCCAAAGCAGGTCGTCGAACTCCCCGGACGGCGTCTGTTCCAGCAGCATCGTCTGGCGCAGCGCCGTTCGAGACGCGTCGAGAATGTCGGCCGGGTCCTTCTCCACCCAGGGGTGGCGGGCTGGCCTGGTCGGCGCAGCCCGTGCAGCGGCCGGCGCCTGTGCCATCACGGCTGCGCCATCAGCTGCCTGCCGGGGCCGGGACTATGCCCCGTCCCCGTCGCGCATGTTGCCGGTCGGCTCCTGGACGTGCGCTTCGAGGAACCACAGCTGCTTGTCGATCCCGCGCGAGACCTCCGTGAAGATGTCGGCCGCATCCGCGTCGCCGGCCTCGTCGGCCTGGTCGATGCTCTCGTGCAGCGCGTTGGCGTAGGCGCCGAAGCGGTCGATCAGGGCGGCGAGGTGGTCGGCGACGGCGTAGGTGTCGGTGGGATAGGGTGCCAGCCTGGTCATCGAGTTCACCGTCTGCGTCGTGCCCAGGGCGGTGCCGCCCAGCTGGACAGCCCGCTCCGCCATGGTGTCGTTCCACTCGTCCTGCTCGGTCCTGAAACCGTCCAGCATCAGGTGGATGCCGATGAATTGCGGGCCCTTGAGGTTCCAATGCGCCTGCTTGGTGGCCAGGGCGAGGTCGATGCCGTCGGCCAGCCTTGCATTGAGCAGGTCCACCGAAACCGCCTTGGCGTTGGACGACAGGTTGTTGCGGGTCTTGTGCATGCGATGCGCCTGGGCTGGGGCGGGCTGAACTTTGGCCATGCTGTCTCTCCTGAAGGTCTCGCGGCAAACGCGGGCTGCCGCCCGATGTTCCTGAACGGGTGCCATGCGTGAAGCAGCCTGCCCGCCGGCCCCGGTTTCGCCTGTCCGCCCGCTGCACTATGAGGCGCCGATGACGAACCCCATCGACCCCGGAGACCTGATCGGCGAGCTCAGGGCGCTGCTGGACGGCGAGCCGGACCTGGTCGCCAACGCCGCCAACACGGCCGCTCTGATCTTCTCGCGCGTGCCGAGGCTCAACTGGGCCGGCTTCTACTTCCTGCGCGGCGCGGTGCTGGTCGTGGGACCGTTCCAGGGCCTGCCGGCCTGTACGCGCATCCCGGTGGGGCAGGGCGTCTGCGGCAGTGCGGCGGCGCGCGGCGAGACCATCGTGGTGCCGGACGTGCACGCCTTCCCAGGCCACATCGCCTGCGACAGCGCCTCCCGGTCCGAAATCGTGGTGCCGTTCAGCATCGGCGGCCGACTGGCCGGAGTGCTGGACATCGACAGTCCGGAGCCGGACCGCTTCTCGCCCGCGGACAGGGCGTTGTTCGAGGCGGTCGCCCAGACCTTCGGCGCGGCGCACCGACCGGCGGAGTAAGCCGGCTCAGGCGGCCGCGGCCCGAGCGGCCTCGTCGCGCTTGGCCCACGCGTCGAGCCAGAGGGGAAGCGCCATGGCGGGAAGCGGCCTGGCGAACAGGAAGCCCTGCAGGGCGTCGACCTCCAACGGCTTGGCGCGTTCCAGACACGCCTCGTCCTCGATGCCCTCGAGGATGGTGAACCGGCTTCTCGCCTTGGCCGCGCCGACGATGCTCTCCAGCAGCGCCTGGGACCCAGGATCGGAGATGAGAGTGCCGTCGAGCTTCACCGCATCGAATGGCAGCTCCATCATCTCGCGCCAATGCGGCAACTCGGGGCCCGCATCGTCGATGGCGGTCAGGAAGCCCGCGGCGCGCCAGTTATCGAGCGCGCGGCCGAGCAGGACCATGTCGGGCGCGGTCAGCGACTCCAGGACCTCCACCATGACCCGCTTGTGCGCCACCCCCGCCAGCGCGCACATCTCGACGGCACGACGCAGGGCCGTCGGGTGCAGGAACGACACCATCGGCACGTTCAGCGTCACGAACAGCTGCAGGTCGCCGACCGGACAGCTGAGTTCGAGGAAGGTGCGCGCCGCGGCGATGCTGGTCAGCAGGCGCTCACGGCCGGACGCGATGGTGGCCGGGATGAAGTCCTTGGGGTGCATGATGCCACGCTCGCGCGTGTGGACGCGGGCCAGGGCCTCCAGGCCGATGGGCTGCAGGTCGGTGGCGCGCACGATCGGCTGGAAGCGCATGCGCAGCCCGCCGTTATGCAGCGCCGCCGTCAGTTCCTCGGGCGTGAGCTCGGTGGCCGGTGCCGGCGCCGGCCGGTCGGACAGGGCGCGCAGAAGCGCGTCCATGTCCGGTTCGACCACGGATTCGACCGTGTTGATGCCGGAACAGCCGCCGCCCAGGATGACCAGCGGGGTGGCCTTCAGCGTGACCTCGTCCAGCATGCCCGCGAGCGTATCCACCTCGCGCGAGCGAAGCGGCCCGCTGGCGAGCACGTGCGTGTAGACGTGGTCGGGACGCAGCATGCGGACCAGCGCCGCATGGACGTCGGGAACCACGTCGATCGCCGCACCCAGGCGGCCTGCCGCCTCGGTGGCGAGCGCCACCCAGTTCGGCAGGGTGCTGACTAGCAAGAGCCGCGGCATGGATCCGGCAGGCAGGACACGTGCTCCAAGATCCCTTTTCCACACGGGAGTTTGGATTATTTGTTCGACACACGCAAACAAAATAAAGACTGGACTGGCGTGGCGACCGATTCACGGTAAACGGCGTCGCGCCGCGCCGCTATAGTTAATTCAACTTAGCTGGGATGGCCTGCCAGGCTTTTGCCAGGGGCCGCCGACACCTCGCGACGCAGCCGGTTCTCGCCCAGCAGCAGCAGGATGGGGGCCGCGATCATGATCGAGCTGACCGTGCCGATGGCAATGCCGAACAGCATCGCCATCGCAAAGCCGGACAGGCTGGGGCCGCCGAACAGCGCCAGCGGCACGCTCGCCAGGAACACGGTGCTGCTGGTGCCGAGCGTGCGGTTCAGCGTCTCGTTGATCGACAGGTCGATCAGCTGGCGCAGCGGCATGGTCTTGTAGCGGCGGAGGTTTTCCCGCACCCGGTCGTACACCACCACCTTGTCGTTGGTGGAATAGCCGATGATCGTCAGGATCGCCGCCACCATCACCGAGTCGAACTCGATCCGGGTCAGCACCAGAAACCCCATCGTCTTGGTCACGTCCAGCAGCAGCGTCACCACCGCGCCCACGGCGAACTGCCATTCGAAGCGGAACCAGATATAGGCGAAGATCATCCCCAGGCTGATCACCAGCGCCAGGATGCCGTTGCGCAGCAGCTCGTCGCTGACCGAGGCGCCGACCACGTCCTGGCGCAGCACGCGGCTGCCCGGCTGGGCCTGCTGCAGCACCTGCTCCACCCTGTGCTGCATCGCCTGGTTGGCGGCCGGCGTGGCCTCGGTATCCAGCCGGATCAGCAGGTCGTCAGGCGCGCCGAAACGCTGCAGGCCGGCGGTCGGCACGCGGGCCTGGGCGAAGGCGGCGCGGAGCGTGTTGAAGTCGGCGGGCCCTGGCGTGCGCGCCTCGATCGTTATGCCGCCCTTGAAGTCGAGGCCGAGGCGGAGGCCGGGGTAGAAAAACAGCCCGACCGACAGCGCGGACAGGATGAACGAGCCCGCCAGCCCGTAGAACCGCGCCCGCATGAAGGCGAAGCGCGTGTTGTCGGGGACGAAGCGGAACAGCGGGCGGTTGAACATGATCAGGCGCTTCCACTGGCAAAACGCCAATCGATCGAATCGCCTTGGCCGGGCTTGTCCCGGCCATCCACGCGGTTGGACCGGCGCAGTTGGCGAGATGGAGAGCAAATATCTTCCAGCGCCCTGAAAACCAGGACGCACAACCGCGTGGATGCCCGGGTCGAGCCCGGGCAAGGTGATGACATAACGATTTCGGCCACGTGAATCATCTCAGACCGGCAGCAGCTGGGGGCGGCGCGCGCCGTACCAGCGCACCATCATCAGCCGCGCCAGCACGGTGGCGGTGAACAGCGTGGTGGCGATGCCCACGGTGATCGTCAGCGCGAAGCCCTTCACCGCGCCGGTGCCGAACACGAACAGCATCACATGGGCCAGGAACGCGGTCACGTTGCTGTCCAGGATGGTGGAGAAGGCGCGGCGGAACCCGGTTTCCATGGCGTTCAGCGGCGTCCGCCCGTTCTTCGTCTCCTCGCGAATGCGCTCGTTGATCAGGATGTTCGCGTCCACCGCCATGCCCAGCGTCAGCAGCAGGCCGGCCATGCCGGGCAGGGTCAGGGTCGCCTCGAACAGCGAGAGTATGGCCACCAGCAGCACCAGGTTCATCAGCAGCGCGAGGTTCGCGAACCAGCCGAACAGCCCGTAGAACGTGCCCATGAAACCGACCACGAGCAGGAACCCGGCGATCAGGGAATAGGCGCCGGCGCGTATGCTGTCGGCCCCGAGCTCCGGCCCGACCGTGCGCTCCTCCACCACGGTGAGCGGCGCGGGCAGGGCGCCGGCGCGCAGCAGCACGGCGAGCTGGTTTGCGCTGGCCGCGGTGAAGTTGCCGCTGATGACGCCGCGCCCGGTGGTGATGGCGTCGCGGATCACCGGCGCCGAGATGATCTGGTTGTCCAGCACGATGGCGAAGCGCTTGCCCACGTTGCTGCGCGACGTGTCGGCGAAGCGGCGGGCGCCCAGCGAATCGAAGGTGAAGTTGACCACCCAGCCGCCGTCCTGCTGGCTGGTGCCGGCGCGCGCGTCCGTCAGGTTGGCGCCGTCCACCTCGATGCGCTTGCGGATCGGCAGCTTCTCGGCCGGGTTGTCCTGCATCCCCAGCAGCTCGACGCCGGGGCCGGCCGGCGCGCCGGGGACGGCGCCCTCGTCGAGCAGGTGGAACGTCATCTTGGCCGTCTTGCCCAGCAGCTCCTTGACCCGGTTCGGGTCCTCCACGCCAGGCAGCTGCACCACGATGCGGTCGGTGCCCTGGCGGGTGATCTGCGGATCGACCACGCCGGTCTCGTCGATGCGGCGCCGCACGATCTCGATCGACTGTTCGACCGCGTGCGTCGCCGTCTGCACCAGGGCCGCCTGGGACAGGGTGATGCCGACATTGCCGCCTGGCAGGTCGGCCACGGCGAACTCGCCAGGTGCTGCGGCCGGGACCTGGCGCAGGGCGGCGAACGCGGCATCGTGCTGCGCAGGGTCGCGCAGGTGCAGGAACACGCGCTGCTGGCCGGGCTGTGCGGTCAGGTTCTGGTAGCCGACATGGGCGCGCAGCAATTCGGCGCGCGCCCCGTCCGCCAGCGCGTCCAGCCGCTCGTGCTGCACGGCGTCCATGTCCACCTGCATCAGCAGGTAGGAGCCGCCGCGCAGGTCGAGCCCGAGATGCACGCTGTGCCAGGGCAGCCAGGCGGCCGGGGCGGGCATGACGTTGGGCAGGCACAGCAGCACCCCGAGCAGGCAGGCGGCCGCGATGCCGAGCGTTTTCGCGCGGCTGAAATACATCATGGTGCGACCATGGGGGCGGGCATGGCGGGCATGGCGGGCAAGGCGCTCCAGGCTATGCGCCGCATATGCGGTCTGGCGCGGCGCCAGGCAACATGTACGGCGGCGTGGCGCCTCGGTCAGACGGGCGTCACGTTGGGCGGGCCGCTCTCCAGCACGCCCACGCGGTCGCCGACCGCGATCCATCCCAGCGCCGCGGGCACCAGGTTCTGGCCGAACATGATGCCGCGCTCGTCGTGGCGGAACAGGCCCAGCGTGCGCAGCGGCTCGCTCCTGTCCGGCCGTTCGCCCGTGCGCTGGTCGATCGTGGTCACGATGCAGCGGTCGCAGGGCTTGACCACCCGGAACGCGGCCGAGCCGATGCGGACCAGGCGCCAGCGATCCTCGGCCCAGGCGGGCGCTCCGTCGACGACGATGTTGCCGCGGAACCGGCCGACCGGCACCGGATTGGCCAGACGCGCGTTCAGGTCGGCCAGCGAGCCGAGCGAGGTCAGCAGCACCGGGTAGCCGTCAGCGAAGCTGACCGACTCGCCGGGCTCCCCGTAGGCCGGGTTGATCGGCCGCAGCGAGGGGTCGTGCATGTGCACCAGCCGCAGCTCCTGGCCGAGCGCCGCGCTGAGCCAGGCATCCGCCGCCGGCCCGGCCAGTGCGGCCTGCAGCGTGTTGCGCCACACGGTCACCGCGATGCGGGCAGCGTCGGGACCCGGCACGGCGACGTCGATGCTGCCGTGGTCGGGATGACTGAGGCGCAGGCGCTGCGGCGTCACCTCGGTCCGGATCGCCGCCATCGAGGGCAGGACGCGCTGTGTGACGAAGCGGCCGGCCCTGTCCACCGCCAGCCAGCGCCGGTCGTGCTGCAACCCGCACGCCTCAACCCGGGCCTGTGGCACGGCGATGCCGGCCAGACCCTTGACCGGAAACACGTGGATTTCGGCAACAACCATCGGCACGTCCGCTCGCTTCGGTCCTTTTGACAACGGCGGCCCCGTCTCGCAATCGGGGTGCGCGGTAAGCTATGCACGGTGCATGCCTGACATCCTCCGCATCGGCGTCATCGGCGCCGGCCATTTCGGCCGCTTCCACGCCCAGAAGGTCGCACAGAGCAGGCGCGCGGCGCTGGTGGGCATCACCGACCTGTCCGCCGACCGCGCAGCACTGGTCGGGCGCGAGCTGGGCGGGGTGCCGGCGATGGGCCTGGCCGACCTGCTGGCCACCGCCGAAGCGGTCATCGTCGCCGCGCCGGCGGAGGCGCATTACGACCTGGCGGCGCTGGCGCTGGAGCAGGGCCGCCACGTGCTGGTCGAGAAGCCGATCGCCGCCACGCTGGAGCAGGCCGACCGGCTTGGGGAGCTGGCGCGCGCGCAAGACCGCGTGCTGCAGGTGGGGCACCTGCTGCGCTACTCGCCCGAGCACGGGGCCATCGCCGCCCGCATCGCCCGGCCGCTCTACATCGAGGCGACGCGGATCGCGCCGTTCAAGCCGCGCGGCACCGACGTCTCGGTCATCCTGGACCTGATGATCCACGACCTCGACCTGGTGCTGAGCCTGGTGGACAGCGAGATCGAGAGCGTGGACGCGCTGGGTGCGGCGGTATCCAGCGCGTTCGAGGACATCGCCAACGCGCGCGTGCGCTTCGCCAATGGCTGTGTTGCCACCATCACCGCCAGCCGCATCTCGCTCAAGACCGAACGCCGCATGCGCCTGTTCAGCCAGGAGGGCTACCTGTCGGCCGATTTCGTGGCCCGCCGCCTGACCATGATCGGCAAGGGGGGGATCGGGCGCGACCGCGGCGTGCCGATCCCCGGCACCGACGGCTTCCTGCTCGACGAGGCGGCGTGGGAGGAACACGACGTGCTGGAGGCCGAGCACGACGCGTTCATCGCGTCCTGCCTGGACGCGGCACCCGTGGTGGTGGACGCGTCGGCCGGGCGGCGTGCCCTGGCCGCGGCGCTGGCGGTGGCCGACGGAATGGCGCGGTCGCGCGCCCTGGCCGAGGCGTCAGGGCTGATCCAGCAGATCGAGCACCGCGCGGGCAGCGGCGTCTGAGGGGTCGCCCAAGGGCGCGCGCAGCGTCTGCATGATGCCGGCGAACGCTGCGCGCTGCGCGTGGGCGGCCTCGGTATCGCTCAGCAGCGTCCGCAAGACGGCGCTGAGCCGTTCGGGCGTGCAATCGCCCTGCAGCAGCTCGGGCACCACCTGCCGGCCGGCCAGCAGGTTGACCATGGCGACGAACGGCACGCGGATCAGCCGGCGCGCGATGGCCGCGCTCACGGGGTTGACGCGGTAGGTGACCGCCATCGGCACCCCGGCCAGCGCCAGCTCCAGCGTGGACGTCCCCGATTTCGTGAGCGCCGCGCCGCAGGCGGCGTAGGCGTCGTGCTTGTCCTCGATCTCGGTGACGACCAGCGGCGGCACCGGCCAGCGTGCGGCCGCGCGCGCCACGATCTCGGCCACCGCCTGGGAGCTGGGGATGACCGGCACCAGATCCGGGACGTCCCGCCGCAGCAGGGCGATGGCGCGGCCGAACACCGGCATCAGCCGCGGCGCCTCGGTGCGCCGGCTGCCCGGCATCAGCACCACGACGGGAGCGCCGTCCGGGATGGCGTGGCGTGCGCGGAATCGTGCCGCGTTCCCCCGGTCCGCGCCCGATTGCAGCACCGGGTGGCCCACGAAGGTGGCGGGCAGGCCGTGGCGGGCGAAGAACGCCACCTCGAACGGCAGCAGGCACAGCAGCCTGTCCCACAGGCCTGGGTAGTCCCGCACCCGGTGCTCGCGCCAGGCCCAGACCTGCGGCGCCACGTAATGCACGCGACGCAACCCGAGCGGCCGAATGCGCGCGAGCAGCCGCAGCGCGAAGCCCGGACTGTCGATGGTGACGACCACGTCCGGACGCAGGCGCTCGATGTCGGCCACCGCCTGTGCCAGGCGCCGGTTGAGGCTGCGCAGCCGCGGCAGGATTTCGGCCAGTCCCATCACCGCCAGCTCGCGCATCGGAAACAGCGAGCCCAGGCCCGCCTGCTCCATGCGCGGGCCGCCGATGCCGGCGAAGGCGAGGCCGGGCCGCTGGCGGCGCAGCGCCTGCATCAGCCGCGCGCCGAGCACGTCGCCGCTGGCCTCCCCGGCCAGCAGCCAGATCGTGGGCGGATGGGCCAAGGCTCAGCCCCCGACGCTCAGCCGTACAGCGCTTCGGGGTCGGCCAGGCAGGCGGCGATTTCGACCGCGCCGCCGTCCCGCCACGCGGTGTAGAAGCAGGAGCGGTGGCCGGTGTGGCAGGCCACACCCGTCTGGTCGACGAGCAGCAGCAGCGTGTCCGCGTCGCAATCGTAGCGCAGCTCGACCAGGCGCTGCGTCTGGCCCGAGGTCTCGCCCTTGCGCCACAGCCGCTGCCGCGACCGGCTCCAGTAGCAGATCGTCCCGGTGGCAAGCGTCTCGTCGATGGCCGCCTGGTTCATCCAGGCCAGCATCAGCACCTCGCCGGTGTCGTGCTGCTGGGCGATGGCGGGGATGAGGCCGTCGGCGTTGAAGCGGATGGAGAGCATCTCCTGATGCTAGGACCATAGCTGCCCGCCGGCCATCCAGGCGCCGCGCCGCGGCTGGTCGCCGGCCGTCGGCGGAGCTGTGGACTTCGTGACCCGGCCCGTGCAACCTGGTTAGTCGGATGGCGTCCCGAAGTGTGAAAGGCCGACATGCCGACCCACCATCATCATCGGCGCTGGCGTCCCCATCTCCACCACATAGCGCATGGCGGGCAGCCTTCCAACGCCGAGGCGTTCATCGCGATGGCCAAGCCAGTGGCGTTGGCGACGAAAGCGAAATGGGGCACGCCCGCTTCCGTGCTGATCGCCCAATCCGCTCTGGAGACGGGTTGGGGCCAGCATGTGAAAGACGGCTCTTACTTCGGGGTCAAGACGGGATCACGCTACCAGGGGAAGAGCACCAACTTCGCAACCCACGAGGTCGAGGGGGGCAGGTTGGTCGGCTGCAACGACAATTTCCGCGCTTATGACAGCTTCGCCGAGGCGGCGGACGGCTACGGCCAGTTCCTGACCACCAACCCGCTATTCAGTGGCGCCTTCGCGTTCAAGGACGATCCTTACAAGTTCTTATCCGTCATCGCCAAGCATTACGCGACCAAGCCGGATTACGAGCAGCAGGTGAGAAGCATCATCAGGCACCACCAGCTGCTCTGTTTGGATCAGGCGAGGGACAGCGGGGCCGGCCAGACATGAGGAGCCCAACCGCATGCGATGGCATCGGAACGCGGCGCCTTCGGCATCTGCGTCGTGTCGTCGGCATATTGGCCGGCCCGGTTCTCTGGTTCGGCACCGCGCAAGGCGATACACTGCCCAAACTGCCACAGACGCGTCTGATGACCCATCACGGCAGCGACTGCAAAGAAGTGGACCTGAAGACCTGGAAACACCCGACCAAGGCCGTCCTGGCCAAGAACAAGGTCCCGCTCACACGATTGGACCTGTGCGACAACGGACGGTTCCCGGTCTTCTACGTGAATTTCCAATACGACCCGATGCTGGACACCACGGATAGTTTCTTCCTGCCGTTCTACGACGCGATGTGGAAGGCGAACGGGCGCAATCCCATGGGTTTCGTGGTGACCACGTCCAACGAGACGATCGAGCTGGCCGACTCCGGAAAGTCTCGACCGAAAGACCTGCACGAGCAATTCGCAAACTGATCGACGCTGTCCCGATCCACTACACCGCCCAGCTCACTTCACCCCGCGCCTGTTCGGGGGCGGCTACAAGGTCTCGCCGCCGTCCCGCCACGCCGTGTAGAAGCAGGTGCGGTGGCCGGTGTCGCAGGCGACCCCGGTCTGGTCGACGAGCAGCAGCAGCGTAGCCGCTTCACAATAGTAACGCAGCTCGACCAGTCGCTGCACTTGACCGAAGGTCTCCCCCTTGCGCCACAGAAGCTGCCGCGACCGGCTCCAGCAGCAGATTTTCCGGTGACAAGCGTCTCGTCGACGGCCGCCTGGTTCACCCAGGCCAGCATCAGCACCTCGCCGGTGTCGTGCTGCTGGGCGATGGCGGGCACGAGGCCATCGTTGTTGAACGTCAGTTTTGGAAGCACGGTGGTTCTTGAGCATTGATCAAAGGGTCGAACGTGTCCAGAACGCTCGCCCGGCGTGAAGCGGCGTCGAAAGGCCGCTCGTAGCAGCCATTTCCTTCAGGGGGGCACGCCTACGCTGCTGCGGATTTTTCGTAAGTCGCGATTTCGGTCACGATCTGCATGCCAAGGGTGTGCAGTGCCGCTTCGACGTGACCGATATGGCTTCGGTGCAATGGGTCACGCAGCCGGCGTATCGCGGATTCGCTTTGTCCCATCCGCCTTCCGAGTTCCACGTTGGTGACGCGCTGGTCCAGCATCGCCTCATGCAGCGCAAGCTTGGCCGCGATCAAAACCGGCACGGCGATCGTCGATGCACCCTGACACCGGGGGCGCGGTAGAGCCCTGCCGTCATCGGTATAGAAGCTGAGCGCGGTCACGAGCGCGTCAGGCGCTCGCGCCAAAGCTTCCTCAAGGGTCGAGCCGAAAGTCACCAACTCCGGTATGTCCGGGGCGGTCACTGTGACTCCCTCAGGCTCCGCGCTGAACTGGACGGCGTAGGCGTATCGCATTCTAGAGATCCAGGTCCGATGATTCGAGTCCAAGCTGTTTGAGAACGGCTCTGAGTGTGCCTTGAGGCAAGTCGCCGCGGTGCATCGGCACAACCGTCACGCCAGTTCCATGACGGAGCTTGACGTGGCTGCCTGCTCCCGGCCTTTCCTCATGGGGAACGCCGAGCTTTGTCGCCCTTCGACGCAAGCGACGCAGAAGCTCGTCAGCTCGCATTCCAGAGAAAGTCGCACAGATATGATCGAACGTCGAGCATTCATGCTGCTCGATCAGACGGACGGATCTGATGGCGCATGGCGGCCTTCGTGCGCAGCGGAGGGCACTCCGCTCCACCCTACGACCAGGGCGGCCTGCTTTAGGTCAGCAATCAGATCGGCCGGGTCCTCCAAGCCGATGTGGAACCGCACGATCGGCCCCGCAAACGCCATCTCGCCCGCCGAACGCTGCACGAACCCGGTGGTCGGGAGCGCCAGGCTTTCGTAGCCGCCCCAGGACGCGCCGATGCCGAACAGGGTGAGCGCGTCCACGAAGCAATGCGTCGCCTCGACCGTGATGTCTGGCTGAAAGGCCACGCCGAACAGGCTGCACGCGCCCGAGAAGTCGCGCTGCCACAGCGCGTGGCCGGGGGCGCCGGGCAAGGCGGGGTGCAGCACGCGCGCCACCTCCGGCTGGCGGGCGAACCAGGCCGCAACCTCAAGCCCCGACGCCATCTGGCGGTCCAGCCGCACCGCCATCGTGCGCAGGCCGCGCAGGGTCAGCCAGCAATCGTCGGGCGAGGCGTACTGGCCGAGCTGCAGTGCCGCGTCGCGCACGCGGCGCCAATGCGCGTCCTCCCGCGTGGTGGCCGAGCCGATCAGCACGTCGGAATGGCCGCCGGGGTATTTCGTCAGCGCCTGGATGGACACGTCCACGCCGTGCGCGAAAGGCTGGAAGGCGTGGATGCCCCAGGTGTTGTCCATCAGCACGGCGGCACCGCGGCTTCGCGCCAGGGCGGCCAGCGCCGGCACGTCCTGCACCTCGAAGGTGTGGCTGCCGGGGCTTTCCAGGAACAGCACCCGCGTCTGCCGGCCGAACAGCGGCGCCAGTTCCTCGGCGGTCGCTTCGGCGCGGTAGTAGCTGGTGGCGACGCCCATCCGCTTCAGCATGGTCTCGCAGAACAGCCGGGTCGGGCCGTAGACGCTGTCCGGCATCAGCAGGTGGTCTCCAGCGCCGAGATAGCCCAGCAGCGGCGTCGTTACCGCGGCCAGCCCGCTGCACAGGATCTGGCAGCGCGTGCCGCCCTCCACCTCCGCCACCACGTCCTCGAGCGCGTGGTGGGTGGCCGAGCCCTGGGTGCCGTAGGTCAGCGCCTGGTCGAAGCGGCGCTTGAGGTAGGCGCGGCGCTGCGCCACGTCCTCGTAGAGCACGGTCGAGCCGCGATGGACGGCCGGGTTGACGAAGCCGTGCGCCTTCGTGCCCGCCCGGCCGGCATGCGACAGTCGGGTGGCCAGCCCGTGTTGCGGCACGTCGGCCATCTCAGGACGCCTTCTTGGGCGTGTCCGTCCGGCTGCCCCACTCGGTCCAGGACCCGTCGTACAGCGCGCCCTCCGGTAGTCCAGCGACGGCGAGGCCCAACGTCAGGATGGCAGCGGTGACGCCGGTGCCGCAGCTGGTCACCACGGGCCGCGTGCCGTCGGCGCCGGCTTGCGCGAATCTTAGCCGCAGCGCGTCAGGGGACAGCATGGTGTGGTCCTGGTTCAGCAGCTCGGTGGCAGGAAGGCTGCGTGCGCCTGGCATGTGGCCGCCGGGCAGGCCAGGGCGCGGCTCGGGCGCGGTGCCGTGAAAGCGGCCGGCGGGCCGCGCATCCAGCACCAGCTCGCGTCCGGAGGCGAGCGTCTCGACCATGTCGCCCAGGCCGCGCAGGCGCGCGGCATGCAGGGTCGCGTGGAACTGCCCGGGCTGCGCCGGCGCGGGCCTGCCGTGTTCGAGCGCGCGCTGCTCGGCCCGCCATTTCGGCAGGCCGCCATCCAGCACGTGGGCCTGGTGTCCGAACAGCCGCATCAGCCACCAGCCGCGCCCGGCGGAGAACAGGCCCTTCTGGTCGTAGAACACGACCGTGTCGCCGTCCGAGACGCCGAGTGCGGCCAGCGCCCGCTCGAAGCGTCCGGCCGAGGGCGCCATGTGCGGCAGGCTGGTTTCCTGGTCCGCCACCGCGTCCAGGTCGAAGAAGCGCGCGCCGGGAATGTGCTCCCGCTCGAAGAGCGCGGCCGCATCCTGTGCCTCGGTGGGCAGGTAGAAGCTGGCGTCGAAAACGCGAAGGCCCGGCTTGTGCTGGCTGGCCGAGCCGAGCCGCTCGGCCAGCCAGGCGGTGCCGACCAGGGGCGAGGTCATGGCAACCATCGCGCACGCAGCCAGTCGCGCCTGGCCGCGAACCACATCAGGCCGATGCTGGCGACCGAGTTGGGGTAGGCGCCGGCCAGCACCTGCTCGATCACATGGGCGGCCGGCAGCGCGCGCACACGGATATCCTCCTGCTCGCTCGCCAGGCCGGCCGTGCCCAGCAGACCGTCCGGTCCGATTTCGCCGATCCGGACCCTGCCTGCGAACAGCGTGCACAGCTCGTCGCAGCCGCCCGGCGTGAGGAGGAAATCGCCGATGCGCTCCAGCTCGTGCAGCTCGATGCCCATTTCCTCGACGGCCTCGCGGCGGATCGTCGCCTCGGCCGTGTCGGCGCCGTCGACGAGGCCGGCCGCGAGTTCGGTCATCACCGGCGGCAGGCCGGCGGCGAAGGCGGCGAGGCGGAACTGCTCGATGACGACGACGCGGTCGGTGGCCGGGTCGTAGGGGAGAACCGCCGCGGCCGTGCCGCGGCGCAGCAGCTCCCAGCTTCGGGGGCCGGACATCCTGCCGTCGAAGCGGCGCTGGCGGAACTGCACCGTCTGCAGCGGGAACCGCCCGCTCCACACCGTCTCGACCGCGTCCAGCGCCACGTCGGGCGATGTGGGGAAGCCGGTGGCCGGCTGTCTGGGCGGGGTCATCGGGCCACAGATAGCCTGCCCGGCACAGGCTGGGAACCTGCGCGAGGCAGGGCCTACTGGGCGGCGATCAGCTCGCGCAGGTGGGCGGACGCGGCACGGCCCTTCACCGCCTCGCGCCACATCGCCTCGGCCACCCTCTGATGGGCGGTGACGGCCTCGTCGGCACCGGTGATCATGGCGACGCCGGTGCTGAGATGGGGGATGGTGTCGGAGCGGAACGGGTTGATGGCCAGCATCGCCCGGTCGCGGGAGCGCAGCAGCTGGAACTGCCCCGACGGCTCGCCCGTGGAGAGCAGGCCGAACTGCAGGCCCATCGGCTCGACTTCCATGAGGTTGGCGATGTTCTCCATCTCGATCCGCGCGACGACGCGGGCGCGTTCGCGCAGCGCGTCCGATTTCGCCATTCCCTGGCCCACGCCCTGCTTGAGGAAGCGCACGATGGCGCCGGCCGAGAGCATGGCGATGATGCTGGGGCGGCGCATGCGGAACATGCGCTTGCGTTCAGCCAGTATGCCCAGGACCTGTTCGGCGGTGGCCCGCGCGGCCGTCCGCTCCGCCCCCGTCTCGCCCGCCGCCTCGATGAACAGCTCGGCTTCCAGGGAGTCGAGCTCGTCGGAGGAGGTGAGGAAGCTGAGCGGCGAGGAGACCTGCAGGATCTGGTCGGCCGTCTCCTCCACCTGGCGCAGGCGCTCGAAGAAGCCGATCGGGCGGTTGTAGTACTCCACGCCGATGCCGAGCAGCGACAGCGGCGAGATCTTGAGCAGTTCGGCCAGCCGGTTGACCGTGTCGAGCTTGATCACCTCGCCTTTTTCGTAGCGGTAGAGGGCGGCGCGCGAGACGCCGAGCCGGGCGGCGATCTCCTCCGCCCGCATGCCGGATTCCAGCCGGTAGGCCCTGAGCTGCTGTCCGATTTCAGTGAACCGCATTGATTCGTCCGATCTTTGTGACAACGCCAATCATCGGCGCCGGTGGTGTTGACAGCCCCACGGCGAAGCTGGACAGCATCGTGTCGCGACGTCTCCAACGGTGCATGTAGACATATGGACGGGAGTCGTCATCCCACAAACCGTGATCCGAGCAGCTTTTTGAAAAAAGTCCAATTTTGGATCGCGCCCGCCAGTTGTTTTTCGGGCCTGGTTTGCTTGCCGCGCGCCGGGTCGCGGCAAGGATGATCGCCGAACGGGTCCTGATGGGCTTGCTCATCGGCGCCATCGCCCTGGGCTGCGGGCTGGTCATCTACCCCTTCCTGTCCGCCGTGCTGTGGGCCGCCATCCTGGCCTACACGACCTGGCCGCTCTTCGCCTGGCTCCACGATACGCTGAGGTTGCCGCGCGGTCTGGTGGCGCTGCTGATGGTTGTGCTCTCCGCCCTGGTCATCGTGCTGCCGCTGGCCCTGGCCGTTCCGGGGGGTGCGGCCGACGTGCAGGCGCTGCGCGGTTCGGTCGAAACCTGGCTGGCCCAGATACCGCCTGCGCCGCGCTGGCTGTATCCGGTGCCGCTGATCGGCGGGCCGCTCACCGACACCTGGAACGCCTGGGCCGCCGACCTGTCCGGCATGACCGCCTTCTTCCGGCCCTATCTCGGCATGTTCGCCGAACGCAGCCTGTCGCTGCTGCTCGGGCTGGCGGGCGGGCTGGTGCAGTTCTTCACCGCGTTGTTCGTGGCGTTCTTCTTCTGGTTTTCCGGCGAGACGCTGGGCTTGCGCCTGCAGTTGCTGGTCAACCGTATCGCCGGGCGTTACGGGCCCGACCTGATAGCGACCACGGCACGGGCCGTGCGCGGCACCGTCTACGGCATACTCGGCACCGCCATCATCCAGGGCTTCCTGACGGCGTTCGGGCTGAGCCTGGCCGGCGTGCCACGCGTGGTGCTGCTGGGGACGGTGACGGCGTTTCTTGCGGTGCTGCCGGTGGGCGCGCCGCTGGTCTGGATACCGGCCGGGCTGTGGCTGCTGGCGGACGGGCACACCGCGCACGGCATCTTCCTGCTGATCTACGGCGTGGTGGTGGTATCGGGCTCGGACCACCTGATACGGCCTTACTTCATCGCGCGCGGGGCCAAGATCCCATTCCTGCTCACGGTGCTGGGCGTGCTCGGCGGGGTGCTGGCGTTCGGGGCGCTGGGCATTTTTCTCGGACCCGTGCTGCTCGGCGTGGGCTGGATGCTGGTGGTGGAGTTCGCGCGCATCGACAAGGCGGTGGCGCCCGCGCCAGCCGCGCTGCTTCCTTGACCTGCTGAGCCGTGCGCGCCATCCGACTGGCGGCGGAGCCGGCATGGGCAGGGCGGCCTGCGCTGCGCGCCACCCCGCCGCGGCCTGCACGATCCCGCAAGATCCGGGAGAAGTGGCGTGCCGGCAGCCTGCTATCGGCGTTGCTGCACGGCGCGGCGCTTGCGCTGCTGCTGCTCGGCGCACGCGGGACCACCAAGACCGAAGAGCAGGCGGCGCCGAGCTTTGCCGTCGAGTTCACCAATTCCGGCCAGCCGGTGACCGCGCCGCCCGCCCCGACCTCGCAGCCGGAGGTCAACCTTGGGACGCCCGAGATGGCTCCGCCGCCGCCGGCCGACCAGCCGGCCGAGCCGCTTCCCGTGCCCCGCCCGGCCAGGCGCTACGGCAGCGCGCTGCGGCCGAAAGCCGACCAGAACCCGTTCGCCCACATCGTGCCGTTCGACCTCGCTCCGCAGCAGCGCCGGTCGCTGGCCGCGGGGACAGGCCGCGGCCTGGACCTCTCGGCGGGGCCGGTGATCAGGAACGGGGCGCTGCAGGACTCGGTCCAGCACGTGCGCGGAACGCACGGCATGTCGGACTGGACCGAGCGGCTCCAGGAATTCGTCGAGGAGCACAAATACTACCCGCGTGAGGCAGCCGATAACGGCGAACAGGGTGCCGCCGTGCTGCGGGTCACGGTCAGCCGCGACGGAACGGTGAAACGGCTGGCGCTGGTGAGCTCGTCCGGTTCGCACCTGCTGGATGCGGCGTGGATGGCGGTGTTCCGCGACAACAAGTTGCCGCCCTTCAACGACGACATGGCGGGCAACGAGGTCACCTTCAACTACGAGCTCGACTACCACCTGATCTACGGGCGTTGAGGCGCGAGGGCGTTAGACAATCGGTAAGCAGCGTCTGTCAGGATGCCGGCTCCTGGGGACGCTCATGAGCATGATGACCAACACCGCCTGGGGCGTTGCTGCCGAGCAGAGTGCCTGCCAGGCCCTGGCCGCCGATGGCTGGTCGATCCTCGGCCGCCGCCTGCGCACCAAGGCCGGGGAGGTGGACGCGGTGGCGCAGAAGGACGGCCTGGTCGCTTTCGTCGAGGTCAAGTCGCGCGCCACTCTGGCTGCTGCGGCCTACGCCCTGGGGGAGCGGCAACAGGGACGGTTGATGGCGGCGGCGGAAATCCTGCTGTCCGAGCATCCCGACTGGGGCAGCGAGGGGGTGCGTTTTGACGTGATGCTGGTCGACAGGCAAAGCCGTGTTCGCCGCATTTCCGACGCGTTCCGGCTCAACTAGCGCGGTTCACCTTAGGCTATGGAGGCCAAGGGCGTTGAGGCTGTAAACTATTGATTCAGCTTGGGGCTCTGCCCCAAACCCCGCCGGGGGCGGGCGCCCCCGGACCCGCAGATATTCAAGTCAATGGGATCCAAACGCCCGGCGTTTGGCGGGGTGCGGGGCAGAGCCCCGCTTTCCTGCCTGTCGCGCCTTCGGCGCCGATAGATCCACGGCCTCGTTGCCCCTGGCCTTCCCAGCCGACTGTTCCCGTCAGCACGGGATTGCTCTAGACGCGCCCCGTCAATGCGAGGAGAGCGGCATGGCCAGGAGCGCGCTGAGGGTCGCGGTGCAGATGGACCCGCTCGACCACATCAACATCGATGGCGACAGCACGTTCGCCCTGATGCTGGAGGCTCAGGGCAGGGGACATGCGCTATGGCACTACGAGGTGCGGCACATGGCTCTCGACCAGGGCCGTCAGACGCAGGATGGACGGTCCGTCGAGCGTCTGACCGCGCTCGCCGGCCCGGTCACCGTGCGGCGGGAGCAGGGACGCCACTTCACCCTTGGCGCGCAGGCCACGCTCGACCTGGCATCGATGGACGTGGTGCTTATGCGCCAGGACCCTCCCTTCGACATGGCCTACATCACGGCCACCCACATGTTGGAGCACATCCAGCCCGGCACGCTGGTCGTCAACGACCCGGCTGCGGTGCGCAACGCGCCGGAAAAGCTGCTGGTGACCCATTTCCCCGACCTGATGCCGCCGACCCTGATCACCTGGAACCAGGACGCGATCAGGGCCTTCCGCGCCCGGCATGGCGACATCATCGTCAAGCCGCTGTTCGGCAACGGCGGCGCAGGTGTGTTCCGGATCCGGCCAGACGACGAGAACCTGGCCTCGCTGCTGGAAATGCATTTCGCACGCTCCCGCGAGCCGTTGATGATCCAGCGCTACGAGCCGGCGGTGCGGCAGGGGGACAAGCGGATCATCCTGGTCGACGGGCACCCTGCCGGCGCCATCAACCGAGTGCCGGCGCAGGGCGAGGCGCGGTCCAACATGCATGTGGGCGGCCAGGCAGAGAGGAGCACGCTGACCGCGCGGGAGCAGGAGATCTGCCGCAGGATCGGCCCGATGCTGCGCGAGCAGGGCCTGATCTTCGTGGGCATCGACGTCATCGGCGACTGGCTGACCGAGATCAACGTGACGTCGCCCACGGGTCTGCAGGAGGTCCAGCGCTTCGACGGAACGAACCTGGCCGGGCTGATCTGGGACAGCATCGAGCGCCGCCGGGCCGAGGCAACAGCCGCCGCCGCGGCGGGATAGCCCCTGCCGTCAAGGCTGACGGGAGGAGGCCCGGACTGGCCTGGCGAACCGCCACCGCGCGACCAGGGCGGCCGCCACGGCCAGCGCGAAGACGGCGGCGCTGGACGGTTCGGGAACGGCGGTTGCGATGGGCGTGCCCGGGGTCGCGCCGTGAGGCGGCGCGCCGGAGGCTGGCGGCGGGGACAGGGTGGTTCCTTCCCCGCCTGATGGTGACAGGCCGGACGGGGATGGCTGCGTGAAGCCGCTGGTGGCGGCAGGCTTGCCCGGCGGAAGCAGAAAGGCACCCGCGCCGGCGACGCCGGCCGCGCCCGCCAGGCCCAGCATGGCCATGCCAAGCTTGGCGCCGCTGCCCAGCAGGGCTGCCTTGGGTGCGGCTGCACCGGGCAGCAGGGCGGCGCCGGGAACCCGGCCAGCCGGCGCGGCAGGCAAGGTGCCGGGGTGGCCGAGCGCCGCTTCGGGCTTGCCGCAGGCGTCCGACACGGGTGGTGCGTGTTGCGGGGCGCGGGCCAGGCTGTGGTGGATGCGGTGGCGGATGCGGCCGACGGCGTGGTGGACCGCGTGGTGGTGCGGCGTACCCTCGGGCGGCAATTGCGGCTCGGCCAGAGGGTTGCACGGGTCGGTTGCCATCGATCTGTCTCTGCGGTCTGAAGAGGTGCCGCAGACGGTCGCATGACTTCGTTAATTTAAAGTAAAGATGGCGCTCGCCGGGTCATTCCCGCTGCAGGATACGGTCGTTGAACAGCGTCGCCGCCCGGCCGGCCTGAAAGTGCCGCTTCAGCCCGGCTTCGTCGTACTGGTGTTCGACCCAGTCCAGAAACGGCACGCGCCCCTCCGCCTCCTGGGCGTAGAGGCGGAAGAACGCGTCGAGTATGCCGGTGCGAGAGCCGCTGAAATGGCCGTAGCGCCATGACAGCTGGGTTGCCGCCTGGCGTGCCGTGCCGCCTTCGAACAGCACCGCCAGGCCGGACGCGAGCCCGGCCCGGTCGGCGCCCGACTTGCAATGCATCAGCGCCGGCGCGTCCAGTTCGGCGTAGATCGCCGCGAAGCGCAGGATGCGGTCGCGATGCGGCGCGCCCCGGCTTTCGAACGCCATGTCGTGGTGGACCAGCCCGAGCGCCCGGGCGGAGGCGCGCGACAGGGCGTCCGACCCGCATTGGCGCTGGCCGCGCAGGTTGATCACCGTGCGCAGGCCGAGCCGGCGCTTGGCCGCGGCCAGGCGCGCGGGGGTGGGGTGGTTTGACCGGTAGAGTTTGCCCGGCACCACGACGGCGAAATTGTCCCACAGCAGCCGGAACATCGCGTGGTCGGCCAAGAGCGAATCGGACCACGCCCGGGCTTTGCCGCGCCACGAACTCACATCGCCGTCGAACATGGCGCAGCTAACAGCCAACCGCCCGCAGCCGCCAGGGAGGCGGCGTCACCTCACCCCTGGCGCTCGGCGATCATCTGCTTGATCTCCTGGATCGCCTGGGCGGGATTGAGGCCCTTCGGGCAGGTCTGGGTGCAGTTCATGATCGTGTGGCAGCGGTACAGCTTGAACGGGTCTTCCAGCGCGTCCAGCCGCTCGCCGGTGTTCTCGTCGCGGCTGTCGGCGATCCAGCGATAGGCGGCCAGAAGGGTGGCCGGGCCCAGATACTTGTCGCCGTTCCACCAGTAGCTGGGGCAGGAGGTGGTGCAGCAGTAGCAGAGTATGCACTCCCACATGCCGTCCAGCTTGGCCCGCTCCTCGCGGCTCTGCAGCCGCTCGCCGTCGGGCGGGGCCGCGCTGTCGGCCTGCAGCCACGGCTTGATCGACTGCAGCTGGGCGTAGGCGGTGGTCAGGTCGGGAACCAGGTCCTTGATGACCGGCATGTGGGGCAGGGGGTAGATGGCGACCGCGCGCTTCACCTCGGCCGTGGGTTTCAGGCAGGCCAGGGTGTTGCCGCCGTCGATGTTCATCGCGCAACTGCCGCAGATGCCCTCGCGGCAGGAGCGGCGGAACGTCAGCGTCGGGTCGAGCTCGTTCTTGATGTAGATCAGCGCGTCCAGCACCATCGGCCCGACGCGGTCGAGGTCGAGCGTGTAGGTGTCGATGACCGGATTTTTCCCGTCATCGGCGTTCCAGCGATAGATGCGGAACTCCTTGACCCGTTTGGCGCCCTCTGGCGCCGGGAACGTGCGGCCGCGGCCAACGCGGCTGTTCTTGGGAAGCGTGATTACGGCCATTGCTGCGATCTCGACTAATAGACCCGCTTCTTCGGCGGGAACACCTGGACCTCGTTGGTCATCGTCTGCATGCGCACCGGGCGGTAGTCGAGGTGGACGTCGCCGTTGTCGCCGACCCAGCTCAGCGAATGCTTCATCCAGTTCGCGTCGTCGCGGTCCGGGTAGTCGTCATGCGCCTGGGCGCCGCGGCTTTCGCGCCGGGCTTCTGCGCTCGCCATCGTGGCCGCCCCGTTGCGCACCAGGTTCTGCAGCTCGAGCGCCTCGACCAGGTCCGAATTCCAGATCAGCGAGCGGTCGCTGACCGACATGTCGGACAGGCCGCTCCACAGCTGGTGCATCTTGTCCACGCCCTCTGTCAGGCTGGTGCTGCTTCGGAACACGGCGGCGTGGCGCTGCATCGTGCGCTGCAGCGCCTCGCGCAGCTTGGCCACACCGGTGCCGCCGCTGGCGTGGCGCGTCCAGTCGAACCGGTCGAGGCTCGCCTCGCCGGCGCGCGGCGGCAACGGCGCCTGGCTCGCGCCAGAGGTCACCACCTGGGCCGCGCGATGGGCGGCGGCGCGGCCGAACACCACCAGGTCGAGCAGCGAGTTGGTGCCGAGCCGGTTGGCGCCGTGCACCGACACGCAGGCCGCCTCGCCCACCGCCATCAGGCCAGGCACCGTCGCGTCCGGGTCGCGAGCGGTCGGGTTGATCACCTCGCCATGAAAATTGGTCGGAATGCCGCCCATGTTGTAGTGCACGGTCGGCAGCACAGGGATCGGCGACTTGGTCACGTCCACGCCGGCGAAGATCCGTGCGGTCTCGGAGATGCCGGGCAGCCGCTCGTGCAGCAGGTCGGCGCCGAGATGCTCGAGATGCAGCAGGATGTGATCCTTGTTGGGACCCACACCCCGCCCCTCGTTGATCTCGATCGTCATCGAGCGGCTGACCACGTCGCGCGAGGCCAGATCCTTCGCGGTGGGGGCGTAGCGCTCCATGAAGCGCTCGCCCTCGCTGTTGGTCAGGTAGCCGCCCTCGCCGCGCGCGCCCTCGGTGATCAGGCAGCCGGCGGGGAAGATGCCGGTGGGGTGAAACTGCACGAACTCCATGTCCTGCGTCGGCAGCCCGGCGCGCATCGCCATGCCGCCGCCATCGCCGGTGCAGGTGTGGGCGCTGGTGCAGGACAGGTAGGCGCGGCCGTAGCCGCCGGTCGCCAGGATCACCAGCTGCGCGCGGAAGCGGTGAATGGTGCCGTCCTCCAGGCACCAGGCGGTGACGCCGCGGCACGCGCCCTCGTCGTCCATGATCAGGTCGAGTGCCAGGAACTCGATGAAGAACTCCACCTCGTGCTTGAGGCATTGCTGGTAGAGCGTGTGCAGCATGGCGTGGCCGGTGCTGTCGGCCGCCGCACAGGCGCGCATGGCCGGTTCCTTGCCATACTCCTTCATGTGGCCGCCGAACGGGCGCTGGTAGATCTTGCCGTCCTCGGTCCGGCTGAACGGCATGCCGAAATGTTCGAGCTCGTACACCGCCGGCGCGGCCTCGCGGCACATGTACTCGATCGCGTCCTGGTCGCCCAGCCAGTCCGACCCCTTCACGGTGTCGTACATGTGCCAGCGCCAGTCGTCCTCGCCCATGTTGCCGAGCGAGGCGCCGATGCCGCCCTGAGCCGCCACCGTGTGCGAGCGGGTGGGGAACACCTTGGTCAGGCACGCCGTCTTGAGCCCGGCCGCACCGGTGCCGAGTGTTGCGCGCAGGCCGGAGCCGCCCGCGCCCACCACGACCACGTCGTAGGTGTGGTCGATGACGGTGTAGGCCCCGATCGACGGCTTGCTGATGGCGTTCATCTTGCGGCCCGCTTAATGCGCCATCACGGCCAGCTTCAGCACGGCGACTGCGGCAAGCAGCCCCAGCAGCAGGCAAGCACCCTTGGTGGCAAGGATCGCGGCCTCGCGCCGCGGAATGGTATGAATGTAGTCCTCGTAGACCACCTGCAAGCCCAGATGCATGTGATGGAAGTTCATCGCGATCAGGGCGAGCAGCAGCGCCGCGTTCCACGGCCGGCCGGCCCAGGCCGCCATGCTCTGCTGGTCCGCACCAAGATGCGCCAGCACGGCCACCACGAACCACACGGTCAGCGGCACCAGGGCGATGGCCGTCACCCGTTCGGCCTTCCAGTGGTGCGAGCCGGCATGCGCAGCCCCGGTGCCGCGCACCCGGCCCAGCTGGCTTCGCATGACGGTGATGCCGGGGCTGGTCACCGTCGGTTTCTGTGCGGCACCCATCGCCTAGACCGCCACCGACAGGTAGCCCACCAGCCAGACCAGGATGGTCGCGGCCAGCGTCAGCGCCAGGATCACGTAGGTGACCCAGTTCAGGTCGGTCTTCTGCAGCCCGTGGCCCGCATCCCAGACCAGGTGCCTGATGCCGCCGAAGAAGTGGTAGAACAGCGAGGCGGTCCAGCCGAGCAGCATCAGCAGGCCGAGCGGGGAGGCCACGAAGCCCTGCACGGCTGCGAAGGGCTGCGGCCCGGACGCGGCCGCCACCAGCCACCACACCAGCAGCAGCGAGCCCACCGAGAGGGCGATGCCGGTGGCGCGGTTCAGGATGGACGCGACCATGGTGATGGGCCAGCGATAGATGCCGAGATGCGGCGAGACCGGCCGCATGACCAGCTTGGCGTCGCTGTTCCGGGCCACGATGGAGGCGTCGCGGATGTCTGGCATCGGTGGGTGCGGGCTCCGGCTGGTGCGTTGTGCGCTGCAACGGGGATAGGACATGGGCCAGATGGGGTCAACGAAAGCGTCCGCGAGGGCGGGTGCCCAGGCAGGCGCCTGGCGGCTGGCCGCGGCCCTGTTGCTGGCCGGCTGCCAGGCGCCCTGTCCGTTCCCCGGCCAGGGCAGGGTGACGCGGCTGGAGCTGTTCTTCGGCCGCGCGATGCCAGGCGGCGGGCGGGTGAGCGACGCGGCCTGGCAGGATTTTGCAACCAGGGTCCTGACGCCGGCCTTTCCCGACGGGCTCACCGTCTTGCGCGGCGTCGGCCAGTGGCGCGACCCGCAGCGCCGCCAGGTTGTGCGCGAGGACAGTTTCGTGGTGCTGGTGCTCGGGCGCGTCGAGCCGGCGGCGGTCGCGATGGTCAGCCAGACGTATCGGGCGTGGTTCGATCAAGAAGCGGTAGGCGTGGTGAGCAGCAAGGCCTGCGCGGCTTTCTAGAGCATGTTCCGTTCACTCGCGTTCACGCCACAGGCTCTAGCTGGTTGTTTTGCGAGCATCTTCACCCGATCAGACGATTCCGTATGATCGGGATCTGCGCTAGCCAGGTCGTCGAACTCGACCGGACGCGCTCCCTTTCGCTCGACGACACCGCTACGCCGAAGCCTGATGCAGCCCCGCCAGCGCCGGGTCGAGCCCGGCCTGCGGCTCAGCGGCCTCTGCCGCGAGCGTCTGCCGCACGATCCGCCTGCAGCGCGACAGCAGGGCGACGATGATGTAGAAGGGTTCGAAATATCCCATGCTCAGCGCCGCGCCTGTCACGAGGTAGACGATCAGGCTGATCTGGCTCATGCGGGCGAGGTCGGCGGCCCATGCCAGGGATTGGTGCCCGCGCGCGCTGCGGTAGATGCGGTTGCAGTTGTGGAACGCGGCCAGGACCGTGGCCAGGAACAGGCCAAGCCCTAAGAAGCCGTAATCGCCGAGCACCTCGAAGTATATGCTGTGCGCGGCGTGGGCCACCGTGTCCGGCGGCGGCGTCGGAATGAAGTCGAGCGCCGGCAGCCCGGGCTTGTAGGCGTTCCAGACGGAAAGATGCTGAACCGCATGCGGACCGCCGCCGAACAGCGGGTGGTCCATGGCGATGAGCCAGCTCAGCTTCCACGCGACGACACGGCCCATGAAGGAGCCGTCATTGTCGGCATTCTGTATCGTGTTGAGCCGGTCGAACCAGGAACTCGGCGCCAGTAGGAAGATCGCCACCCCTGCTGCCGCAACCAGCAACAGGCTCGCCGCCTTGTTCCTGCTGTTCTTCACCATGAACAGCCCAAGGATGAGCATTCCCACGAAGCCGCCGCGCGAAAAGGTCATCACCACCGTTATCGCGGCCAGGACCAGGGTTGCAACCAGGCCCAGCCTGACCACGCGAACCGCGGAGTAGCGCGCGACGTAGAGCGCGAGCGGGATGATCATCAGCAGCGCGGTCGCCAGGGAGTTGTTGTCGCCCACGCTTCCGGACCCGATGATCGTGTGGCCGCCGGAGGTCAGGATGGAGATCAGCCCCTCCTTCACCGCCAGGAACCCGAGCGACACCACGATGGTGAGCACCAGAAGGTGAACCCGATGCCGCGTCGTCATCACGGCGGTGATGGTGAACGCGAGCACGATTTCCTTGAGAAGCTTCTGCCACAGCTCGTCCGCTTCCGCGCCGGGAGCGAGCGCCATCAGCCACGATACCGTGCCGGCCAGGCCGAGCAGCAGCAGCAGCGCCAGCGTCGGATCGAGGTAAGGATCCTTTTTCTCGCGGCTGAGCAGCAGCAGCGCCAGCGTGCAGACGGCCACGATCTTGTTGAGCGGCACGCCCGCCATGAACCCGGACAGCAACTCGTTCGGGGAGAGCAGCGCCACCCACACCCAAAGCAGCACGCCGACGAACGCCGAGATGAGGCAAAGCGGCAGCAGCGCCATCCACACGAAGGCGAACATGACGTCTCTCATGCACCGGCATCCCAGGGGTCGTCCCACCTCCGTTCCGGATTTTTCTGTGAACGTCCTGCGCCGCCCGGAGAAACGTCGCGCATCCGGAACAGGCTGGTGTGCGGCTCACCGGGCGCACGCCGGTCGTCGCGCAGTCCCATGAACACCAGCAGGACGACGACGAAGCAGTCGAGCATGAACGTCAACGCTTCCAG
Organism: uncultured Acetobacteraceae bacterium; assembly: GCA_937873095.1. Classification (GTDB taxonomy): domain Bacteria; phylum Pseudomonadota; class Alphaproteobacteria; order Acetobacterales; family Acetobacteraceae; genus BOG-908. Next base: position 30,973 of record CALMVI010000035.1, read on the forward strand.
CCTAGCACTCCGTCGCAATCAACCAGGGGCCTCTATAGGCCCGCGAAATCGCCCCATCGTTAACGGAAGACGATCGAACAGGAAGCCCGTGCGCCGGCGACAACGACTAGGCCGCGATCTGCCGCAGCAGCCCCTGCGCCACCAGGGTCTCGGCGATCTGCACCGCGTTCAGTGCCGCGCCCTTGCGCAAATTGTCCGACACGCACCAGAAGCCCAGCCCGTTGGGCACGGTCGGGTCGCGGCGCAGGCGGCTGACATAGACGGCGTCCTCGCCCTGGCACTCGGCAGGGGTGATGTAGCCGCCGTCGTCCCGGCCGTCGACCACCACCACGCCCGGGAAGGTGCGGAGCAGGTCGCGCGCCTCACCCAGATTGACCGGCTGCTCGAACTCCACGCTCACCGCCTCGGCGTGGCCGATGAACACCGGCACCCGCACGCAGGTGGCGAACACGGCGATGTCGGCGCCCATGATTTTCCGGGTCTCCACCGCCATCTTCCACTCCTCGCGGGTGGCGCCGTCATCCATGAAACGGTCGATGTGGGGAATGCAGTTGTAGGCGATGTTTTTCGTGAACACCTGCGGCTGGGCGGGGTCGTTGACGAAGAAGGCCTTGCTGCTGGTGAACAGCTCGTCCATGCCTTCCTTGCCCGCGCCGGACACCGACTGGTATGTGCTGACCACCACGCGGCGCGCGGTGAACCGGTCGTGCAGGGGCTTGAGCGCCATCACCATCTGGATGGTGCTGCAATTGGGGTTGGCGATGATGCGCCGGCGGGCGTGCCGGGCCAGTGCCTGCGGGTTCACCTCCGGCACCACCAGCGGCACGTCGGGCTCCATGCGGAACTGGCTGGTGTTGTCGATCGCGATGCAGCCCACCGCCGCCGCCCGCGGGGCGTGCACGGCGGAGACCGACGCGCCCGGGCTGAACAGGCCGAGATCCCAGCCGGCGAAATCGAAGGTTTCGGTGTTGCGCACCGTCAGCACGCGCTTCTCGCCGAAGCTGACCTGCTGGCCGGCCGATCGCGGGGAGGCCAGGGCTGCCACGTCGTCCACCGGGAAGTCGCGCTCGGCGAGCGTTTTCAGCATTTCGCGCCCGACTGCGCCGGTGGCGCCTACGACTGCGACCTTGTAGCCCATGGGCGTGTGTGACTCCGAAAGAAGGCTGGGGGCTTTGCCCCCAGACCCCCACCAAAGGCCAGTCGGCCTCTGGACACCATTAATAGGGGTAGGGCTAAGGGGGCCACCCGGTTCTAGGCCAAACGGCGGGTCGGCCCCCTTAGCCCTACCCCTACATAAACAGGTTCTAAGGACGACTGTCCTTAGCGGGGTCCAGGGGCAGAGCCCCTGGCCTTCCTTCGGAGCACACACCCATGGAAGCACCAGGCGCACCCGGCATCGCCCCACGCTGGACCTCGTCGGACAAGAGCGGCGTCGGCACCGCGCTGTCGCCCACCAGCCGTGTCTGGTTCACCATCAGCCACGGCATCCTCAACGAATGCTACTACCCGCGCGTCGACCAGGCGTGCATACGCGATTTCGGCTTCATCGTCGCCGACGGAAACGGCCTGTTCGCCGAGGAGAAGCGCGACACCGACAGCGTGATCACCGCACTCGAGGACGGCGTCCCCGCCTACGAGCTGGTCAACACCCACCGCCCGGCCGGCGGCGGCAAGCCGCGGTTCAGGATCGTCAAGCGCGTCATCACCGACCCAAGGCGCGACGTGGTGCTGCAACAGGTGCGCCTGGAGCGGCTGGACGGCGCGCCCCTGCGGCTGTACGCGCTGCTGGCACCGCATCTGGTCAACGCCGGCAGCGACAACACCGCCTGGCTGGACAGCCACAAGGGGCAGCAGATGCTGTTCGCCGAAGGGGGCGGCGCTGCCCTGGCGCTGGCCGCCAACTGCTCCTGGGCCAGGCGCTCGGTCGGGTTCGCCGGCATCAGCGACGGGTGGCAGGACCTGTCCCGCCACGGCGGGCTGACCTGGGAGTACGACCGCGCGGTCAACGGCAACGTGGCGCTGGTCGGCGAGGCGGCCCTGCCCGAAGACGGGCAGGCGGTGTTCGCGCTGGGCTTCGGCCGAAGCGCGGGCGAGGCGGCGTTCCGCGCCCGGGCCAGCCTGTTCGACGATTTCGACGCGCTGGCCGAGGAATACGCCGCCACCTGGCGGGGCTGGCAGGCCGGGCTGCGTCCCCTCGACCGGCGCGCCGGGCCGGGCGGCCACAACACCTACCGGGTCAGCACCGCGGTGCTGCGGACGCACGAGGCGCCGAGCTTCCGCGGCGGCTTCATCGCCAGCCTGTCCATCCCCTGGGGTGCGGCCCGCGGCGACGACGACCTGGGCGGCTACCACCTGGTCTGGCCGCGCGACCTGGTGGAGACGGCCGGCGGCCTGCTCGCGGCCGGCGCCGGCGCCGAAGCGATGCGGGTGCTGGAATACCTGCGCGCCACCCAGGAGCCGGACGGCCACTGGCCGCAGAACAATTGGCTCGACGGCACCGCCTACTGGCAGGGCGTGCAGATGGACGAGTGCGCCTTCCCCATCCTGCTCGTGGACATGGCAAGCCGCGCCGGCGTGCTGCCCGAGGCCGAACGCGCCCGCTACTGGCCGATGGTGCGGGCGGCCGCCGGGTTCCTGACCCGCAACGGCCCGGTCACCGGCCAGGACCGTTGGGAGGAGAACGCGGGCTACTCCATCTTCACCCTCGCGGTCGAGGTTGCGGCCCTGCTGGTGGCGGCCGAGCTCGCGGCATCGGCCGGTGCGGCCGACACCGCGCGGTTCCTGGAGGACACCGCCGACGCCTGGAACGACGCGGTCGACGGCTGGACATACGCGCGCGGCACCGCGCTCGCCGGGACGCTCGGGGTGGACGGCTACTACGTCCGCATGGCGCCGGCCTGCCCGCCATCGGCCGCGTCGTCGCTCGACCGGCTGGTGCAGATCAAGAACCGGCCGGACGGGGAGGGCATGATCCCCGCCCACGACATCGTCAGTCCTGACGCGCTGGCGCTGGTGCGGTTCGGCCTGCGCGCGGCCTCCGACCCGCGTATCGTGAGCACCATCGCCGCGATCGACCACTCGGTCAGGGTGGATTTGCCGGCCGGACCCTGCTGGTACCGCTACACCGGCGACGGCTACGGCGAGCATCCCGACGGCCGGCCGTTCGACGGGGTGGGCCAGGGCCGGCTGTGGCCGCTGCTGACCGGCGAGAGGGCGCATGTCGCCGTCGCCGCGGGCGACCTGGACGCCGCGCGAGGGCTGCTCGCCACCCTGGAGGCCTGCACCAGCCGCGGCGCGCTGCTGCCCGAGCAGGTCTGGGACACGGACGACATTCCCGAGCGGGAGCTGTATCGCGGCCACCCGAGCGGTTCGGCGATGCCGCTGGTCTGGGCGCATTCGGAGCACATAAAGCTGCTCCGCTCGATCGCGGACGGCCGGGTCTTCGACATGCCGCCCCAAACCGTCCGGCGCTACCAGACAGAGAGCCATCCGCCCCGCGTGGCGCCGTGGCGCCCGGACTTCCGGCCGGACACGGTGCCACGCGGACGCGCGCTGCGCATCGAGCTGCCCGAACCTTCGGTGGTGCTGTGGAGCGGCGATGGCTGGGCCAGCTCGGCCGAGCTGCCCACTGCCGACACCGGGCTCGGCGTGCACGCTGCCGAGTTGCGCATGGACGGCCGGAGTGTGGAGTTCACCTGGCGGGCGGCTGCCACCGGCGCCTGGGCGGGCGCGAACTACGCCGTCGGTGTCGCATGACCCTGCTCGTCAGGCGCCGGTGGCGGCGCCAGTGGCGACCACGTCATGAAAATGCCATTTTTTGCTGTTCCGAGATGATTTTGCGTTGCGGGCGTAAACTGCGCTGCTAGCATGCGCGCGTAGGCGGCCACTCCTGCCCGGATCGGATTGGCACCGACACGGCAGGAGCCGCCTGAGTCCAATCCGAGATCGGAGACTGCCTTGCACCCCACCTTGAGAACACGAATCCTGTGCGGCACCATGCTGGCGGGGCTGATCGCCCTTTCCGGCGGGGCCAGGGCGGCCGACACCTCGACCGTTCCGGGCGGCCTCGTACGCTGGGCGGTGCAGGCCGCGAGGGTGGGCAGCGCCGACGGCGCCAGGCAGGTTCCCGTCGTGCTGCACATGGCGCTGCGGAACCCCGAAGGCCTGGCCAGCCTGGTCGCCGACGTGTCCAAGCCGCGCAGCCCCGATTACGGCAAGTACCTCACGGTCGCCGGGTTCCGTGCCCGTTTCGCCCCTGACCCGGCCGATGTCGAGGCCGCCCGCGCGTGGCTCGAGAACGCCGGCCTGAAGAACGTCACCGTCGGACCGGCGGGCGCCTACGTGTCGGCCACCGCGACCGTCGCGCAGCTGGCGAGCACGTTCGGGGTGTCGCAGTCGCTCTACGCCGTCAACGGCCGCGTCCTGCGCGCCAACGCCGAGCTGCCGAGCATCCCGGCAGCACTCGCCGGCAAGATACTGTCCGTCGAGGGCCTGCACGAGGGCAATGAGAGGCATCCGCACCTGCTCTCGGCCGTGGACGGCCCGCACAGGATGCCTGCAGGTTTCCACGCGGACGCCAGTGCGGCCGTGACGCCGCCGCCGGTCGCGGCTTTCCTGCCGTCGCCGTACTGCGACACCTACATGGGCGACCTCAAGGCCACCATCAGCACGCAGCCCGTCCCCTACAACCCTTCGCTGCCCTGGCTGAACTGCGGCTACACGCCGCAGCAGATCCGCGCCGCGTACGGCTTGGACAAGGTCGGCACGCTCGACGGCACCGGTGTCACCGTGGCGATCGTCGACGCCTTCGCCTCGCCCACGCTGATGGCGGACGGCAACGCCTACGCCGCCAATCACGGCCTGCCGGCACTGACCTCGGCCAACTTCACGCAGATCATCCCGGAGGGCATCTACAGCGTTCCGTCCGACCAGGTGAGCAACGCCTATGGCTGGTGGACCGAGGAATCGCTCGACCTGGCATCGGTGCACGGATCGGCGCCCGGCGCCAACATCGTCTATATCGGCTCCACCGACAACAGCACGTCGCTGACGGTCGCGCTCACCAACGCGATCTACAACCGCCAGGCCGACATCATCACCAACAGCTACAGCTACAACGGCGACGACATCGACGCTTCGGACGTTTCGGCGCAGAACCAGACGTTCATGGTGGCCGACAGCATGGGGATCACGGTGCTGTTCAGCAGCGGGGACGACGGCGACCTCAGCGCGGTCAACGGCGTCGCCACCGGGTCCTTCGAGTCCGACAGTCCTTACGTGACCGGCGTCGGCGGAACCTCGCTGTTCCTGCGCGGGCCGCTGGGTCTCAAGGACGAGTGGGGCTGGGGCACGTATCGCGACTACCTGGGCAACGCCACCGTCAACAGCGCGACCTCGATCACCACCTCGGGCCTGGAAACCACGACGGCCAGCGGCAAGACCCTCTCCGCCTTCGCGTTCTACGCCGGTTCCGGCGGCGGGATCAGCACGCTGGCGCCGCAGCCGGACTACCAGGCCGGCATCGTTTCCAACGCGCTGGCCACCACGCTGCACATGGCGGACGGGTCCACCACCACGGTGGGCGCGTCGCGCGTGGCGCCGGACGTGGCGATGGATGCCGACCCCTATACCGGCTACCTGTATGGCGAGACCTTCACCATCGCCGGCAACCCGATCAGCGACGCGGGATGCACGGCGCTGACCGCGACGACCGAGTATTGCGAGAGCGCCGAAGGCGGCACCAGCCTTGCCTCGCCGCTGATGGCCGGCACCCTGGCCGTGGTGGACCAGGCGCGTCTGGCGGCGGGCAAGCCGCTGGTCGGCTTCGCCAACCCGTTCTTCTACTCCGGCACGATCGGCACCACGCTGACCGCGTCCGGCATCAACGACGTGACGGCGCCGGCACGGCCGCACGCTGTGCTGCGCGGCTACGCCAACGACCTGACCCGGGTGCGCGTGGTGACGATCAACTCGGTTCCCCGCAACACGGAGACCTCGCCCAACACCCTGACGGTGTGCGGGCTGCGAACCTGCGAGGGCATCGACGAGATCTTCAACTACACGACGACCGGCTACGACGACGTGACCGGCCTGGGCGTGCCCTACGCGCCCGCGCTGGCCGCACAGTAGAGTATCCGTGTTGATCAAGCTCTGATTTACTCGGCTTGATGAAGTGTGACGC
>CALMVI010000036.1 GCA_937873095.1 uncultured Acetobacteraceae bacterium
AGCAACTATTTCCAGGCCGCAGGATATGCGTCTGATTAAACGTCCGCCGCTCTAATCCCGCTCGTTCGCGGCGTCTATGCCGATCACGACGGCGACATAGAGATGGCTATCCTGGGCCACGCCGTCCGCATCGCGCATTACCTTTACCCAAACGCCTACCTGTCATCCGCCAGCGCGGTCCTGCTCGCGCCCACACCGGATGGGCGCCTCTTCATCAGCGGCCGCCGCAACCAGCGCACAAGGTTGCGGACCCTGGAGATCATCCAGAATGAAGCGCCGAGCCACCCCTCGACGGCGATCGCCGTCATTGGCGATGATCTCGGAGAGATGCGCATCGCCGCGTCGTCGCCACGACAGCGCTTCCTCGAAGCCTTTCGGCTGAGGAGCGAACACGCCAGCGCCATCACGTCTGAGATGCGCGCCCAAATGGCCGCCCGGTTGGTGGCGGAACACGGCACGCCCCAGGCGGCGGCTGACGCCGTTTGGGCACTTGCCCGCGAGAACGAATGGTATCGGGAGGGCGAGGGCGCCGAACGCTTCCTCCTTGCCAAACCCGACGGCGTCGCGCCGGTGAACAAGGCCGCGCTCAATCTTTTGGTCGCCTGGCACGGCGATCTGGTCGGTCGGTTGACCCATGACGGCTTCGAATGGCGTTGGAAACCCGAGCGGCGCTCCGGTCCGGCACTCGTCTGCGAGACGATTCCTGGCAAATTGCCGGCCTTCATCGAATCGTTGCTGCCCGAGGGCTGGCTCGCCCGAGTCCTGCATGCACGCGACGAGCGCGACGCTCTGCGAAATGGTCGACGCTACATGTCGAACATCGCCATTGTCGAAGACCGCGATCAGCGGGCGACGCTGCCGGCCGACGTGCTGTCGACCCCACTCGCCAGCTTTGCCGCCGACGGTCGCTTTACGGGGGTCTATGCCGGCCCCCGACGCGGCGAAATCGAAGAGACCTTCGAGCAGGATCTGGCGCGCATGTTTGCACGCGCCGAAACGCCACGCTTGTCGGGCGTCCAGATCAAGGCGCCGATGAGCCTGACCGAGGACGGCGCCCTGGTCCCGGCGATCGAACAGCCCTTCACCCACATTCTGAAGCCTGCGGGCGGTGCGGGCTTCGACGTGCTGCCGATCGTCGAATTTCTGTGCCTCGAACTCGGGCGCGCCGCGGGGTTCGAGACGCCAGACGCCGCGTTGATCGCGATGCCGGACGGCATGCCGCCGGCCCTGGTTGTCGAACGGTTCGACATCAGGCGGGGACCGCACGATCAGCGCCGTCTCGCGATGGAGGATTTTTGCTCCATTTTGAATCTCCCGACATCGGCGAAATACGACGGAACGATCGAGAGGATGGCGCGCGCCTTGCGTCCACTGTCCACAGACCCGACCGCGGATCTCAACATCCTGTTCCGACGCGCGGTGTTCGCCTGGTTGATCGCCGATGGCGATACGCACCTGAAGAATCTCGCCGTCCTCAAGACGGCCGAAGTAGGGGCCAAAACTTTCACTTCTGTCCGTTTTGCCCCCCTCTACGATGCCGTGACCACGCGGGTTTTCCCGGGCCTTGCCGGCGATCGAATGGCCCTGAAACTGAACGGCAAGGATGATCGTCTGACGCGCCAAGATTTTATCGCCTTGGCGCGCACAATCGGTCTCAGGGTCGAGGATGCTGAAGCCGGGCTCGACGCCCTCGCAACGCGCGTCACTGATCGCCTTCTGACCCTTCAGCTCCCCGCTTTCGCCGGTGAGTTCGATAGCGCCAAGACCGTGCGCGATAAGGTTCAGGCCATCGCAGCCGCACGTTGCGTGTCTCTTTCCACGAAACGCCGGTCTGAATGATCGGGCTGAAAATGGCGACCGCAGCACCCGACCTCCGAAAGTCACTGCGCCAGTGTTCATTACCCTCGATCCGGAGAGGTGACGCGTGGCTGGACATCCGCCCAGTTTTTAAAACGCCGAAGTGAATTCCTCCATGAACCCAAAAAAGAAAATGGTCTTGCCCCTGCACTAGGCGCGCTGAAGGCCCAGCGCCTTCAATCGCGAGCCGTCTTGGCAACTTTACCTTGGTAGCGGATCGGTCCCTTGATCGAGCAAGGCAAGATAGTCCGCGTAGGCGTAAATCCGGTCGCGTTGCCGTCCAGTGGTCTCGCGCACGATATCGACCTTGATCAAATTATTCAGCGCGATCCCGGCGGTGGGAAAGGAGACGCCGAGCTTTTCTGAAACTGTCTGGATGGTGACGATCGGGCTGGCCTGCATCAGTTCATGGACCCGAAGCGCTGACGCGGCGGCGCGGCCGAGGAGGGCAATCTTCTGTCGATGGGCGTCGAACATGGCGATCAGATCGCGCGCCGTCGCCGCGGCTTGTTCGGCGGTCTCCGCAACGCCGGTCAGGAAGAACTCCATCCAGGTCTCCCACGTCCCGGCCTGCCGGACCTCCTGCAGGAGCCGGTAATAGTCGTCGCGCCGGGATTTCAGGAACAGGCTGAGATAGAGGATCGGCTCGCGCAGCACCCCAGCCTCACACAGGATCAGCGTGATGAGCAGCCGGCCCAGGCGCCCGTTGCCGTCGAGAAAGGGGTGGATCGTCTCGAACTGGACGTGGGCCAGGCCCGCCCGGATGAGCGGGGGCAGCGCCGGGTCCTCGCTGTGCAGGAAACGCTCCAGCGCATCCAGGCATTCGTCCAGCCGGTTCGGCGGCGGCGGCACGAACAGAGCGTTGCCGGGCCGGGTTCCACCGATCCAGTTCTGCGAGCGGCGGAACTCGCCCGGTCGCTTCGCGGCGCCCCGCCCGGACTTGAGCAGGATGGCGTGCATCTCGCGGATCAGCCGGAGCGACAGGGGGAATCCGCCCCGCATCCGGGAGACGCCATGCTCGATCGCCGCGACGTAGTTGGACACCTCGGTCACGTCGTCGAGTTCGACCGTCGGCGCCTCGTGATTTTCGAACAGAAGGAGGTCCGACAGCGAGGATTGCGTGCCCTCGATCTGCGAGGACAGGAGGGCTTCCTTGCGGACGTACATGTAGAGAAACAAGGGCGTCGAGGGGAGGATCGTCGTCACGCCATCGAGGCGCCCGACCGCGGCGATGGCGCGTTCGTAGACGCGCATGAACCGCCCAAGCTCGAGCGCCGGCTTCGGCGGCAGCGGGGCGGGCACATAGGCGCGCACGCGCTCGCCTGCGGCACTCGTCTCGACACAGGCGCCGAGCCTTTGATTCTGCCCGTCCGTCACACCCGATCCTTTAACTAGCCTCGCCCCTATTAAGGCTTATGGCCCTATACCTTAATAGTGCTGGACGCTAATTCAAACATGCCAAGCGGCCGGCGATATTAACTTCGCCTTCACGGTGCTCATTCAGCTCCCATCGGGGGCGGCTGGAGACGGCCATTCGTCTGCGGAAGCCGGCGAGATGACCCGGCACCCGCACGGACGGTTCGACCTTTTCGCGTCTGGGCCGCGGTCTTCGGCTCGCCCTTGGTCTCGCCGTCCAGATATTTCGCTATTTCCGCCGATACCTGGTCAACGGCGACGGCAAGGGCCGCATCGAGATGGACATATCTCTGCGTGACGCCTCGCGACGAGTGGCCCAGCAATCCAGCGATCGTCAGCTCGGAAAATCCCAGATCGCCCGCGATGCTGGCAAAGGTGTGTCGAAGGACGTGCGGTGTCACGCCGGCAAGTTTCGCCTTGGCGCAAACCCGATCGAGCACTCGAACGACACCGATGAAATGCCCGTCGCCAACATCGGCGGGGAACACGTAGGTGTAGCGAACCGCAATCATCGGTGCCTGGGATCGCAATCATCGGCGGGTCGTGCCCGAGATCATTGCAACGGGTTTGAGGGCTCGAACTCACAATCACTGCACGTGGGCGCATAAAGGCTGCAACTGGGATCGCAATCATCGAGGTCCTGCCCACGCTGATTGCACGGGATGGCCGGGCGGGGTGGGCATGGAAACGACCGGTTTGCTGCCGACTGGCAGAGCGCAGCCGAAACGGCTTGGCAGGCCCGGATATCAGGCATAGAGCCCGGTAAGGGTATCTACGGCCAAGATCACTGACCCTGGACGGGTTCCCTGACCGGCAAGGGATGGTATGCTGATCGGCTACGCACGGGTCTCGATGGATGACCAGAACCTGGACCTCCAGCGAGACGCCCTGCGCCTGGCCGGCTGCGAGAAGGTGTACGAGGACCGCATGAGCGGCGCCAAGGCGGCGCGTCCCGGGCTGGCCATGGCGCTGGAGGTGGCGCGGGCCGGCGACGTGCTGACGGTGTGGCGGCTCGACCGGCTCGGCCGTTCGCTGCACGACTTGATCCTGCTCGGCCGCCGGCTCGATGAGATGGGCGTCGGCCTGATGAGCGTGCAGGAGAAGATTGACACCAGCTCCAGCGGCGGCCGGCTGGTGTTCCACATGTTCGGGGCGCTTGCTGAGTTCGAGCGCAACCTGGTGCGCGAGCGCACCCAGGCCGGGCTGAACGCGGCGCGTGCCCGCGGACGCAAAGGCGGCCGGCCCAGGGTGCTGGAGCCGGCCAAGCGCCAGTTGGCGGTCAAGCTGTATGCTGAGAAGAAGCACACCATCGTCGAGATCTGCCGGCTGATGGGGATATCGAAGCCGACACTTTACAACTACGTCGCCGAAGCCGGCGCGTGACATGGGGCGCCGGCGTCCTTCCGACGAGACGCTGGTGACGCTGCGCGGCAAGCTGGAGGATCTGCCCGCACGCTCAGCCGAACGGCAGCACCTGCTGCAGGGATGTGCCGACCTGCACGGCGTGTCGGTCGCAACCGTCTACCGGGCGCTGCGCGAGCAGTTCCGCCCCCGGTCGCTGCACCGGCGCGACCGCGGCCGGCCGCGCAAGGTGCAGGAACGCGAGATGGAGCGGTTCTGCGAGTTGGTCGCCGCCATGAAGCTGCGCACCACCAACCAAAAGGGGCGGCATCTCTCGACCGTCCGCGCGCTCGAACTGCTGGTCGAGCACGGGATCGAGACCCCGGACGGCCTGGTGAAGGCGCCGCCGGGGTTGCTGACCCGCACGACGGTCAACCGCTACCTGCGCGCGTGGGGGTTGAACGACGAGCGCATGAGCCGGCCGCCTCCGGCCCAGCGGTTCCAGGCCGAGCACGTCAACGAGTGCTGGCATTTCGACCTGTCGCCGTCGGACCTCAAGCAGGTGCCGGCGCCGTTCTGGGTCGAAGCTGGCCGGGGGCCGCCGACCTTGATGCTGTTCAGCGCCGTCGATGACCGCAGCGGCGTCGCCTACCAGGAATACCGTTGCGTCTATGGCGAGGACGTCGCTGCCGCGCTGCGCTTCCTGTTCAACGCCATGACGGCCAAGGACGATGAACCTGGCCTGGCGCTGCAGGGCATTCCCTCGATGCTCTACCTCGATAACGGCCCGGTCGCGAAGTCGGGCACCTTCCGGCGGGTGATGGCGCAGCTCGGGGTGGAGGTGCGCACCCACCTGCCGCGCGGCTCGGACGGCCGGCGCGTCACCGCGCGCTCGAAGGGCAAGGCGGAGCGACCGTTCCGCACGGTGAAGGAGGCGCACGAGACGCTGTACCACTTCCATGCGCCGCAGGACGAAGCGGAGGCGAACCTGTGGCTCCGCCACTACCTGGCCCGCTACAACGCGCGCCCGCACCGGTCGGGCCAGCATTCCCGGGCAGAGGACTGGTCGGCCAACCTGCCGGAGGCCCGCATCCGGGCCATGTGCGCCTGGGAGCGGTTCTGCGCGTTCGCGCGCGAGCCCGAGCGCCGCAGGGTCGGCGTCGACGCCCGGGTGCAGGTGGACGGCGTCGCCTACGAGGTCGAGCCTGGCTTGGCGGGCGAGACGGTGACGCTGTGGTGGGGGCTGTTCGACCACGAGCTGTATGTCGAGCACGCCGACCAGCGGTTCGGGCCGTTCGGACCCATCGACGGGCCGATCCCGCTGCACCGCTACCGCAGCTTCCGCAAGTCCGCGGCCGACGGCCGCATCGAGGCGCTGGCGGGCAAGCTCGGCCTGCCTCGCGCGGCGTTGGACGGGCCGGCTCCCGTGGCTCTCCCGGTCGCCGCCATCCCGGCGACCGTGCCGTTCAAGGACCAGGACCCATTCCAGGAGCTGTATTTCCCCAGCGTGCTCGCGGCCAAGCTCGCGATTGCCGATTGCCTCGGCCGCCCCCTGGCGAAGCTGGCGGCAGAGGACCTCGACACCATCAACGCCCTGCTCGGGCGGACGTTGGAGCGGCGCACGGTGATCGCCTGCGTGCGGGGCTACTTCCGCGAGCGTGAGGCACGGCGGCGACAGGAAGAGGACAGCGGCCATGCGGGCTGAGGTGATGGAGTTCTACGGCCTGATCCGCTCGCCGCGCGCCGTCGGCTACTACGAGACGGCGCACCATCGGCAACTGCTGGGAGACATCAAGCAGGCCGCCTACGACAGCGACCTGGTGGCGCTGTGCGGCGTGGTGGGCGCGGGCAAGACGGTGACGCTGCGCCGGCTGCAGGACATGCTGGCGCGCGAGAACCGGGTGATCGTGTCCAAGGCCGTGTCGATCGAGAAGAGCCGGATCACGCTGAACACGCTGGTCACGGCGCTGTTCTGCGACCTGTCGCCGGACAAGCGGCTTGCGATCCCCAAGAACACCGAACTGCGCGACCGCGCCCTGGCCGACCTGGTGCGCAAGCGCAAGAAGCCAATCGTGCTGATCGTCGATGAAGCCCACGACCTGCGCCAGGACACGCTGACCAGCCTCAAGCGCCTGATCGAAACCGCCGCTGACGGCGAGGGCAAGCTGTCGGTGCTGCTGGCCGGCCACCCCAAGCTGCGCCGGGACCTGCGCAGCCCGACGATGGAGGAGATCGGCTACCGCACCACGGTGTTCTCCTTGGAGGGCGTCACCGGCAGCCAGCGCGAGTACATCGAGTGGACGCTGACGACCTGCGCGGCCGAAGGCGTGCGGGTGGACGACATCCTCGATCCAGCGGCGGTGGACCTGCTGGCCGCACGCCTGCGCACGCCACTGCAGATCGAGCAGCACCTGACGCTCGCGCTGGAAACGGGATACCAGGCCAGCGAGAAGCCCGTTGGTGAGGCCATCGTGGACTCGGTGCTGTCCAAGCAGATCGACGACCTGGAACCCACCCTGACCCGGCACGGCTACACCGCCAAGGTGCTGGCCGAGCTGCTGGACACCAAGCCTGGCGAGGTCAGGGCGATGTTCAGGCAGACGCTCGGCGCCGAACGCTCGCGCGAGCTGAAGGAGCAGATGCTCGCCGCCGGCTTGCCCGTGTGATCACCGGCAGCAAACCGGTCGTTTCCATGCCCACCCCGCCCGGCCATCCCGTGCAATCAGCGTGGGCAGGACCTCGATGATTGCGATCCCAGTTGCAGCCTTTATGCGCCCACGTGCAGTGATTGTGAGTTCGAGCCCTCAAACCCGTTGCAATGATCTCGGGCACGACCCGCCGATGATTGCGATCCCAGGCACCGATGATTGCGGTTCGCTACACCTAGGAAATCGCTCCCGTACATGTCCCGTATTGCCTGGAGGTCGGCTTCGGCGAATATCTGGCCCCTCGTACCAATCCGGCCGAGTAGAGTCGTGTAGGCTGTATCGTCAAGAAGCTTCCCGCCGATGAGCCTCACCATGGTGGCGACATACGAGTTGCTGTTGACGTTCTCGCCCGCGCTGCTGCTGAACACGCTTCCAATGACGGAGAACGGTCCAGGCAGTTCGTACGGAAGATGCATCCGGTTCAACCGGATAGTTGCCGTCACCATCGCCGAAAGCCTGCCGAAGACCTGCGGCCGGGTGCCCGAGAATATCTCCTTTGGGGGCGACGCGGCCAGTCCCGACCGCCCCTCGTCGATGTAGCCGCGCAGCTCGTCGCCGAGGAACGCCGCCCCGATCGGCTTGGCGCATCCGTTCTTGCGGTCGGTCGCGAGACCCTGAAGGCTTCGCACGACCACGCTATCGGGCCGCGTGACGAGGATAACCCCGTGGATCCCAAAGCCCGCTGCCGAGAACTCCGAGTAGTCGATCGTGAACCCGCGGGCCATCTTTGCCCCTAGTCGCCGACGAGATTGGCGGATTGCTCGACGAGCCGATTGGCCTGCGTCGAACCGTCGAAGCTCGTGGTCGATGTCCGGCTGAAGCCCATCTCGGTTATGGTGTCTCTGTCGTATCCGACCGTGACCCTCACTTCCTGACGCTGCAGGCTTCCTCCGCTGCCGAGCGGGTTGTGCAGGGTTGTGTCGCTGGCGAACGACAGGACACATTCCTGGCCCAGGCCCTGCATGGCAGGAGCACAGCCGAAGCCGCGCGACGAGAGGGCGATCCCCGCATTCGGGCCTATGGTCCGCCCTCTTGCGCCGAGGAAAGTCCGGATGCAGCGGGCAGCCTGTGGCGAGTGCGCGGGTGTTCCGTCCAGCCCGAGCGGCGCATCGCTGAGGCAGGCGAGTCCGGCGCGCGCCTGCGGGTTGCCCGTCTGGCTGGTATGGTAGTCGACGCATCCCGGAACGGCCAACACCAACACAATCGCGACCGACGCCATGGATCGGACCGCGACGTCTTCTCTTCGACCCTGACGCGCCGATGCCCGCATCCCGTATGCCTTCCCCGAACGGGAATGTTCCCGTCGCAAGCGCAGTCTGTCAACGGGCGTAACCAGCGGGCTCGCGCCTTCCAACCTGTGACCGGCGCACGGCGGGAAGACGCCCACCTGGGCAGGGCATAAAGTTCAGGCCGTCGCGCTTGCCTTCGACCCGGCAAAATGGCCGGAGCATCCAACCAGATACCAATCGCGAGCTGCGCTCCGTTGTCACTGCGGCCGCCCAAAGCAGCCGCCATGGAATGACGCGTCAGACGCCAGGCCCGGATCACCGCTGCGCGCTTGGTCCGTGATCGAGGGTGGTATCGGAATGCTGCGTGACGCCACCGTGGAGAAAGCCCACTGTATGAAATGACGCCGCGTCGCCGCGCTGCCACAGAGTTGTCGACGAGTGCACCAAGGCACTTTTTTCGGCCATAGTGTGGACGCCCGTGACAAGCGGCAGGTCTGCAGGAACGAAGTCGCCAGTCGAGTGTCTAGCCAAGTCTGCCAAGGCAACTCGGATATCGGCTTCCCGTAGTGGGCCACCGTTAATAACCGCCGAACGTAAGTCCCTGGTTCGGATAGTCCTCGAACTTCCAGCGTCCATAAAAGCAAGACGATTCAGGCCGAGTATGGCCGAGGTCGGAGATGGCCTGATAATAGCGAGTCGCCGGACGTCACCTGCCACGCGGCAGCAAAAGGCCCGACGATCTCGTCATTGCTGAGCGGTTGCGGCAGCACGGCTCCATCAGGCAGTTGAAAATCCTTGGCATGTCCGCTGTCGCTGCCGAGCAAGCCAGCAACCGAACCAGGCTTATCGAGCCCGCCGAGCGTCGCAGACGAGTCAAGGTAGAAGCCCTCATTAGTAACCGTCAGCTGTTCGCCACCATTCCAGGCCAGCTGGTATGACCCGTCCTGATCCAGGGTCAACGTGCCCCCGGCAAGCTTTTGCGCCGGATTGGCCAAGGTGAGCGCGACGTCTGCGACGCCGTCGATTGAAACGACGGGCGCGCCGGAGGTGCCGAAACAGACGACGTCGTTGCCAACGCGGGCAGCGAGTTCCGTCGTGATACTGGCGGCATGATTGAGGGCGTAGGGAGCGGTGCTGATCTGGATCAGGAACGGATTAGTGGATCTGTCGAACAGGCAAGCACGTAATTGCCGTCCGCCTGAAAATCGTAGTGCAGGCCATCGAACGTCACCAGGTGCACGTCGCCGGTGGCCGAACCGGTTGGCGTCACGGTGCCGGTGACGAGCACATGCTGGTCCACCAACGCTGCCGAGTAGCCGCTTGCGTTGCTGCCGGTGCTGTGCACAACGAGCGTCTCGGAAAAGGTGCCGGCGGTGCTTGTGGCCAGGCTGATGGTTTCGGGAGCGGTGGACGAGCCGGCGGCCAAGCCGGTGTAGGTGCCTGCGCCACTGTTCGCGAGGCCATTGTCGCCATCGATCTCCACCGTGCCGGACAGCAGGTCCGCCGGTCCCGTGGCCCCGTTGGCGACCGAGAGCATGGCCGAGAGTGGCGTGGATCCTTGCGTAACCGTGCCGAGGTTCAGGACATACTCGGTGCCATCAAAATTCAGCTCTCCGGCCGAGGTGGCGAGCACGGCCGAGGCGTAGTTGTCCACGGTGGCGGACACGTCCAGCGTCTGGGCGCCGACGCTCGTGACGGGTGCGCCGTCCGTGCCGGCGCCGTCGGAAGCGTAGGTCAGGGCCACGGTGCCGTTGATCACGCCCGGCGTAGCGGTCGAGAAGCCCAGCGGCAGCGTCGCCGTGCTGCCCGCCGATATCTCCGGAAGTGTTCCCGTCGGCCCGGAGAAACCGCCAGTGATGCTAGTGACCGACGCCAGCAGGTTCTCCACATCGCCGGCCGCATTGCTCAGCGCCAGCGGCGCCGTGCCGGCATTGCCGACATGGACGATGACGGGTGCGCCAAGGCTCAGGGTCCCCTGCGCCTCGGCATGGACGGTGCCTGTAACACTGACCGTCTGGGACGGCAGCGGCGCCGTGCCGAGGCTGTCCACACCCGTGCCGTCAGTCGTTAAGCCCAGCGTGACTGTGCCGCTCAAAGCACCGCTCGTTGCGGTATCGAGGCCGACGGTAAGGGTGTTAGCCGTCTGGCCCGGCGCCAGCATCGAGATCGTCCCGTTGCCGAGGCCGGCGCCGGACACGCCGGCGATGCCGACGTCCAGAGTTTCGGAACCGGCCGGTGCGGCGTTCTGCACGGCGACCTGCCGTTGTAACACAGTGCCGGCCCGGACCGCGCCGAAATTCACCGTTGTGGTCGACAGCACGGCCTGCGCCGGCTGGACGAGTTCGTCGGTGAGGATGACGGTCTCGGTCGGCAGGGCGGCGTCGTAGCCGGTGCCGTTTGTGTCGCTTGGCGCAAAGGTCAGGGTAGCCGAGCCGCTTGCCAGGGCCGAGGTACTGACGGTCAGGTATGCCACATCCAGCATGGCGCCGGCAGCGAGGCCGGCGAAACTGGGCAGGACGATCGCGGTAAGGCTGCCGTTGCCGGAGCCGGTTACCGTCGCGCCCAGATCGTCCGCGCCGGGCGGCGCGTCGTTCAGCACGGCGAGCTCGATCGGCGCCGAGAGGTCCGCCATGCCGGCGCGGAACGCGCCGAGGTCGAAGGTATACGTGTTTCCGGTAACGGTGGGCAGCACGCCCGGGTCGTTGACCAGTTCGGCGGCGAAGACCGGGGGCGCGCCGGCGGTCGGCGCGTTGTTCTCGATGGTAGTCTGCGCGTATTGTCCGATCACCTCGGCGGGCGATGGGGCCGTGACCTGCACCTCCAACGTCTTGCTGGCGACGGCGCCGATGTTGCCGGGCAGGACGATCGACAGGTCCGCCTCGTCTTGTCCGGCGGCCAGCGTGATGGTGCCGGAGGGCAGCGTGCCGCCGAAATCCGAGGCGCCGAGGAAGGTGCCGTCCGGTGTGACCACGCTATAGCCGACGGTCACCGGGCCGCTCGTGTCGCCGCTGCGGTAGATCTGGAAGGTGGTCGTAGTCGGGCCGGAGGCGGCCTCAATCTCGGTGGGTGCCGTGGCCATTATGCCCACTTCGGCCGGTGGGGTTGGCGGGACGAAGTCCGTCTGCGCCGTGGTGGTAACGCCCTGCTGCTGCTCGTTCGCTTCCACGGTAAGGCAGAGGTGTCGCCGGTGACGAGGTAGTCGTAGGCGGCGGCTTGCAGCAGGCCGGGATCGGTGATGCCGGCCTGCATGGCGAGCATCTCGGCGTGATCGATCGCCTGCTGCGGGAAGGAGGCCAGCGTGATCTGCGAGCCGGGGTAGTTCCGGTCGGTGAAGGTCTCCGGTGGTCTGGCCGGGACCGTAGTCGAGCAGGGAGGTCGGTTGCGTCACCCGCCAGGCGTCGGCGTAGGCACCGTAGAGTGTGGAGAGCGGGATGTTATACCAGCTCGCCTAAACACTGACACATGCCCATTCGCGTGTTCCGATTGATGCA